>JAZORX010000135.1:0-19940 GCA_045656845.1 Acutalibacteraceae bacterium
AGCAGCTCCCGCTGAAGCTGAAGAAGCAGTTGCTGAATAATTAATTATAAAACCGATAAGTCCGTGCAAAATGTGCGGACTTATTCCAAATTAAGATTTTCGATTGGAGGAAATTAAAAAGGCATATACAGCTAAAGACGTCCAGGCTCTTCGTGAGAAGACAGGCGTTGGTATGATGGATTGTAAGAAGGCTCTTGTTGAAACAGATGGCGACATCGACAAGGTTATTGATATTCTCAGAGAGAAGGGTCTTGCTTCTGCAGCTAAGAAGGCAAGCCGTGTTGCTGCTGAAGGCGTTGTTGCAGCATACAACGATGCTACTGCAGGTGCTCTTGTTGAGATTAACTGTGAAACAGACTTCGTTGCTAAGGGTGCTCCCTTCGTAGAGCTTGCTGCTAAGGTTGTTAAGACTGTTGTTGCTGCAAAGCCTGCTGATGTTGAAGCTCTTCTTGCTACAAAGGCAGTTGATTCAGATAAGACAGTTGAAGAAGAGGTTCAGGAGGTATTCCTTGCTCTTCGTGAAAATATGAAAGTTCGTAGATTTGCTCTCGTTGAAGGCCACACTGTATCATACATCCATGCAGGCGGTTCAGTTGGTGTTCTTGCTGCATTTGATGTTGACGATGCAACAGCTGCTAACGACGAGTTTGTTGCAATGGGTAAGAACATTGCAATGCAGATCGCTGCTATGAACCCCGAGTATCTTGGCAAGGCTGATATTTCAGCTGAAGAACTTGCTAAGATGCAGTCAATCACAGTTGAAAGCGCTCTCAATAAGCCTGAGTCACTTCCCGTGCCCATCCTCAACAGCATCATTGATGAAGCAATCAATGGTAAGAAGTGGAGCGATGAGGACGCAGAAATCTACAAGGGTCTTGATCAGAAGCAGAGAAAGAACTTCCCCAACTTCATTTCAAAGGAAGCAATGGCTACTCTTGCAGAAATCGCAGTTTCACGCAAGGCTGAAATTTCTGAAAACAAGATCTTCGCAGGTCTTGTTCAGGGCCGTCTTTCAAAGCAGATCAAGGAAGTTTGTCTCCTCGAGCAGGCATTTGTTCGTTCAGACCTCTTTGAAGGTGATGTTAACGGTTACATCAACTCAGTTGCTAAGGCACTCGGCGCAGACATCAAGCTCAAGAGCTTTGTTCGTTATGCAAAGGGCGAAGGCATTGAGAAGAAGGCTGACGATTTCGCAGCAGAAATCGCAAGCATGCTTTAATAATAAAAATCAAGAGCCAATCCGAAAGGGTTGGCTCTTTTTTCGTTTATTCTGTTGTGTTTTGATTCTTGTTTCTTGGATACGGTTCAACAACATCTGTCAATCCTGCAAGATAGTCCATGCTTGTACCAAGTGCAGTTGCAATCTTTTTACACTGCTCAAATGTATAGTACCGTCTGCCTTTTTCAATTTTTGAATAGTCACTTTGGTCGATGCCTGTTAAAAGCTGCATTTTTACCTGAGTGTATCCTCTTTCTTTCCGTAATTCTTTTAATCTTGAGTCAGACATATTTTTCACCTCAATTATTATTATGTCTAATTGACCTATAATTAGCAAAATAAAGTATTTTTACACAAAAGTGAAATCCTTAAAAAGAATGGCTTCTGGTCGTGTTCGGATTTATAGTGTTACCATAATCTTATCTTGACAAAAGGCAACTTTTACTTTATTATCTATAGGAAATGAAAATCAAAAATGAGGATGGGTAAAGATGAAAGAAAATGTTTCTCGTATGGTGAAAGATTATTTCACTCGCGTTAGAGAAAATTGCAATACATGGGAAATCATAGTCTGGTGGATTTTCCGAGGTCTTATGATTTATGCTCTTATTGCAAGTATAATCGGTGTTTCAAACGGTACAAGAGAGATGGCAGATGTCACTCAGGTCCTTGCAAATCTTGCGGCTATGTTTGCTTGGGAAATTATGATGATGTTTCCGGAAAAGACTCTTTTCCGTCATGTTCCGTCATATATTCAGTTGCTTATTACTTTTATGGCTTTCTGTGGCTCATTTGGTGGCAAGTTCCTTAACTTCTACTATGACCTTCGTTGGTGGGATTCTGGAATGCATCTTTTCAATAGCGGACTTGCCGTTCTGATTGGCTACGAAGCTATCGTTGCGATGCAGAAGAGAGATAAAAAAGAATGTTCTGTTGCGATTGCTGTTTTCGCTTCATTCGGATTTGCATTGTTTGTTTCAACTGCCTGGGAGCTTTTTGAGTTCTTTGCAGATCAGTTTATGTGCAATCCCGAAACAGGTGCTATAGGTGACGCACAGCATTGGAGCTATGCTCTTGCTGAGGGCACTGCAAAGGAGGCAACACTCTTTGATCCGATATATCCGGAGCGTTGGCCGATTATGGATACAATGGGTGATACGGTTCTGAATGCGATAGGCGCTGTTGCAGGTTGGCTTATCCTTAAGTTCTTCCCGTTCCACCATAAGGGTGCGAATGATATAAACAAGCAGATTGCTCAGGAAAACAAGGCAGAAACAAAGCAGACAAAGAAAGAAAAAGTTAAGAAATAAAATCAAGGATTGGTTGCCGGGTGTAACCAATCCTTTTTTATCTGTTTAGCTCATCTGTTATAACTTCTTTGAAGTGGCATATCTCAACCTCGCAGGAGTTGAGGATAGATATGATTCTTTCAGTAACACTTTTGTTAACCGAAACATCGTCGAAAGAAGAAATAGTTTCACCGCTTTCTTTGTCTGTAGCTTCGATGCCGTAAGTCAGGATGATGCTTCCGTCATCGAGCGTCAGCACTCCTTTTGAGATTGAATATACAGCGTTCATAATTAACCTTCCATTCATCGTGAATTAAATTCACATTTCGTTAATATCATACACCCGTTACAGAGGAATGTCAATATCGTTTGCGTTTTTCTGCTGATTTGACGAAAGGCATCTGCAAAGAAAACCGAAAAAAGAAAGATTGTGTCGAAACGGATAAATCTGTGTAATACAAATGTTGCAATATTATGTTTTTGAAAGAAGTAAGATAATGTTAAATTTTGTCGATTGGTGCTGAATAAAATTTTTGGATTTTGGTTTTGCCACAAAATACAGTTGAAATTAAATGAACGGAACAAAATATTGTAAAATATACCGTAATGGGATATAAGAGCCGTTTTAAAGTCTCTTGTTGTCAGTTTCAACAAACAAAGAAGTTATATCCCTTGAAAAAATAAGGCCGTTGTGGTATCATATCTGTTGCCGGGAGGTGTAATTATGCATTTACAGGAATCAGGAGAAATGTATCTTGAATCTATATATGTTTTAACTAAAAAAAGCTGTGCAGTGCGTTCGATTGATGTCTGCGAGTATATGGGATATTCAAAGCCGAGCGTCAGCCGTGCTATCGGTCTTCTTAAAAGTGGTGGATATGTTACCGTAAATGGAGAAGGTCATCTCAGCCTGACAGAGGTCGGCAAGGAAGCTGCAGAAAAAATCTATCAGAGGCATACGATGCTGACTGAGCTGCTTGTGCGTCTCGGTGTTTCGAGAGAGGTTGCGGCAGAGGATGCCTGCAAGATTGAGCATGTTATCAGTGAAGAAACCGTCGCAGCGATTAAAAATTATGTTGAAAATGGCGAGTGATTGTTTTGAAATATACGGTAGACAGAATTGAAGAAGGTTTTGCTGTTTGTGAGGATGAAAACGGCAGAATTGTTAATGTTGAAATCGCAACGCTTCCTGCAGATGTCAGGGAAGGTGATATAATATCACTTGAAAGTGGCAAGGCGGTTATACTTGAGGATGAAACGCAGGAAAGACGAAGGATGATTCAGCAGAAAAGAAAAGATATATTCAAAAGAAAGATGAAGAGAGCTGATTGATTCAGCTCTCTTCTTTTTCATCGAAGCCTTTATAGTTCTTTTCCTTTCTGCTTTTCGGAAGTCCGTGTGAGATTTTCGGGTAGCTGTTGTCGTTTTCAGCAGTAGGCTGAATGTTATATGTGCCGTATTTGTGCAGAAGTTCATCGCAGGTTTCAGGCTGGCCTGAAACAGGTTCGTCCGGCTTACGGTAAACCTTTGGATTTTCATTATTCATAAAATCACCCTTGGTTATTATTTCTGTTTTAATATTAAAATCTCATGATTCAACTTGACAAATTGTGGAAATTATAGTATTATAAATTATTATAATTCAGCGGGCGTGAACATATAATCACGTCCGTTGGCATATTATAGGGTATCAGTATTCTAAGTATAATAAAGGAGGTTTGGCAATGTATTCTCTTATACCGTGGTTGGATCCGTTCCGTCTTGTGACGATGCCTGCGTTGTTAATAAAAATCGTTATGGCAGTTTTTTTCGGAGGACTCATCGGTCTTGAAAGAGGTCAGAAGCATCGTGCCGCAGGTAGCCGTACTTACATGATTGTATGCCTCGGTGCAGCGTTGACGATGATACTCAGCCAATACGAAGCAAACCTTCTTTCAGGTCTTTGGGCAGATATTGCCGCAAAGGTCGGAGTGAAAACCGATGTTTCCCGTTTCGGTGCTCAGGTTATAAACGGAATCGGTTTCCTTGGTGCAGGTACGATTATTGTTACCGGCCGTCAGGAGGTCAAGGGTCTTACAACGGCTGCAGGTTTATGGGCATCAGCCTGTATGGGACTTGCAATCGGTTCAGGCTTCTATGAGTGTGCTGTTTTTGGTTTCCTTCTCATTCTTATCACAACGACGATTTTCAATAAGCTCGGTGCGTGGGTGATTGCAAATGCAAGAAACATGGATCTTTATGTTGAGTTTGACAGGATGGATAATCTTGGTGAAATCATCAGTACGATAAAGGCTCTCAATATCCAGATTTTTGATGTTGATACGCAGAGAGAAAAGCAGTCCAACGGTGTTGTTATAGGTGCTGTTATATCAATGGGATTGCCGAAGGGTGAAACTCATTCTCATGTTATGTCAAAAATCTCAAAATTGAGTTATGTCACTCTGGTTGACGAAATATAGGGGAGGGTGAAAAATGCTTGGTTTTCTTGATGTTTTAAGAGATGTAACTACCGTTTCCGTGCTTTTCCGCCTTTTCATTGCTGTTATGTGTGGTGGTGTAATCGGTATTGAGCGAGAGCATAAGCGCCGTCCTGCAGGCTTCCGTACACATATCCTTATCTGCCTTGGTGCTTCTATGACAACTCTTACGAGCCAGTTTCTGTTTTACGATATGAATCTTTATACAGATATCGGCAGACTCGGTGCGCAGGTTGTCGCAGGTATCGGTTTCATCGGTGCAGGTGCAATCATCGTTACTAAGCGCCGTCAGGTAAAGGGTCTTACGACTGCGGCAGGTCTCTGGACTTGCGCTATCATCGGTCTTGCAATCGGTGCAGGTTATTATGAAGCTGCAGTTATTGCAACGTTTATTATTGTTGTTGCTGAGATTTTCTTTGTCAAGTTTGAGTATTGGGTTCTCGTCAATTCAAGAAACCTCAATATTTATGTTGAGTATGAGGATAACGAACACCTTGATAATATTATCAGACTCATTAAAGGCTACCGTATTGTTATCATCGACCTTGAAATAACAAAGTCGGGAAACAATGCCTGCGCAATTTTCCAGCTTCAGCTTCCAAAAAAGATTTCTCACGATAAGATTATGACGGCTATTTCAACGGCTGAAGGAATCGTATCTGTTGAAGAATTGTAATTTTGTGTTGTAAATTTTTCTTTAATGTAGTATCATTTCTACGGAGGCGATACTATGACACATAAAGAACTTTTTTCAGACGCAAGATGGATATGCCCGAAGAGCGATGCCGATGCAGCGCTTTTTCGTGCTGAATTTATAAATGATAAGGCTCAGTCTGCAGAGATAACTATCTGCGGATTGGGCTATTTTATTTTGTATATCAACGGGCAGAGGGTGAGTGACGATGAGTTTGCTCCCGCCTATACGGATTATCATAACCGTCCCGATATGGTGCTTTCCTATCCGCTCAATGATATCTTTTCGCACAGAATTCACGCTATGAAATATGATATAACAAAGTACCTGTGTGAGGGAACTAATGTAATCGGTGTGATGGTTGGCGGCGGTTTTTACCATCAGCTTTTAAGAAAAGGCGAGGGTGATGTCAGCTACGGCAAGATCAAGCTTTGCTATAAGATTGATTTTGAGGACGGCACTCAGGTTGTTTCAGATAAAAACACTCTTTATAAAAGAGGATTTTTTGTGAAGTCAAATCTTTTCCACGGAGAAAATCACGATTATTCAAGATTTGACAGATTGTGGAATACTGCTCAGGCACAGAGGTACGGCTGGGCAAAGCCGGATATCGTGACACCTCCGTTGAGTGAGTATCTCGTTCAGTCCTGTCCGTCGGACAAGGTGGTGGAGGTTCTTTCTCCCGAGCTTGTTAAAAAAGCAGATACATATAATGTATATAAGGTTGAAAGAAACATAACGGGTTATCCCGTTCTTCGTTGCAACGATCCGGGTGAGCATCTCTGGTATGAATGCGCCGAGGAGCTCGATGAAAACATCGATATTGATAACACGTCCGTCGGATACGGTGAGCAGAGACAGCGTTATTTTGCTATAACGGATGCATCGGGTGAGCTTTATCATCCTTACTTCACCTGGCACGGTTTCCAATATTTTGCCGTAAGCAATAATTGCGAGGTTGAAGAGGTACGTGTTATTCATACGGATATGAAAGTTACGTCCTCTTTTGAGTGCAGTGACGAAACACTTAACTGGTTTTATAAAGCATTTATCAACACTCAGCTGGGCAATACCCACGGCTGTATTCCGTCAGACTGTCCTCACCGAGAGCGCCTTGGTTACACGGGTGACGGAATGCTTACCTGCAATGCTGTTATGACAGAATTTGATGCAGAAGCGATGTACAGAAAATGGATCGAGGATATTAAAGACTGTCAGGATGTGCAGACGGGTCATGTCCAGCACACAGCTCCGTTTGGCGGCGGTGGCGGCGGCCCTGCAGGCTGGGGCGGTGCGATGATAGTTGTACCGTATCACTTCTACCGTCACTATGGCGATATGCAGGCGCTAAAGGCTGTTTATCCAAATATGGCAAGGTTTGTTGAGTATATGGAAAGCCGTTGCGAAAACGGGCTTATAGTACGTGAAGAAAAGGACGGCTGGTGCCTTGGCGATTGGTGTACACCCGAAAGAGTTGCGATTCCTGAACCGTTTGTAAATACTACATTGTATATTTCTCAACTTAAAATGATGGTTTACCTTTGCAAAGCTCTTGGCGTTGATTACACTGCGTATGAAACGATGATAGCTGAGCACACTCAGGCTGTGAAGGATGCATATGCCGACGGTGACGGAAGCTTTATTTCCTGCCTTCAGGGAGCAGATGCTTTTGCTGCAGAGTGCGGAGCAGGCGATGAGAGGACGATTGAAAATCTCGTCAGCAAGTACAGTGAACTTCAGCAGTTTGATACAGGCATATTCGGCACATTGAGCCTTCTTAACGTTCTTTTCCTGTCAGGAAACGGTGACCTTGCAACTAAGCTTCTTGCAAATAAAAATACGGTTTCATTCGAAACGATGAGAAAAGCAGGCGCATCGACCATATGGGAAAACTGGAATGCTGAATCGTCGCATTCTCATCCGATGTTTGGTGCAAGCACTGTTTATCTTTTCAGAGATATTCTCGGAATTAAGCAGACGGAGGATTCTGTCGGATACGGTAAGGTCGTGATTGAACCTGTTTTTGCAGATGCTCTCAGCTTTGCAAAAGGTCATATAACAACGCCGAAGGGTGAAATTGCCGTAAGCTGGAAACGCGAAAACGGAACAATTGCAGTTTCGGTCAGTGTTCCGGAAGGCGTTTCTGCAGAGTTTAAGTATGAGGAAAAAACACTTCAGTTAAATGCAGGTATAAATGTGTTTGAATTTTAACTGAAAACAACAAAAAGAAAATCCCTGACCCGGTCCGAGTCAGGGATTGATTTTTATTCTTCAAAAAGCGGAGTTGAGAAATATCTTTCAGCAGTGTCCGGAAGAACGGTGACAACTGTTTTTCCTTTGCCGAGCTTCTTTGCGAGCTTCATTGCAGCAGCAACATTCGTACCGCTTGAAATTCCACACATAATGCCTTCCTTTGCTGCAAGGTCACGCGCTGTCTGCAAAGCTTCCTCATCCTTGATGATGCAGACATCGTTGTAAATTGATGTGTTGAGAATCGGGGGAATAAGTCCGTCACCGATGCCCATCTGGATATGTGTACCGATTGAGCCACCTGAAAGGATAGCAGCGTGTTCAGGCTCAACTGCCCAGATTTCAATGTCAGGATTTTTCTCTTTAAGAGTTTCGCCGATACCCGTTATCGTGCCACCTGTGCCGATGCCTGAGCAGAAGCCGTGAATCGGACCGTTGACCTGTTCAAGTATTTCAACACCTGTCTGCTGACGCTGGATTGCAACATTTGCAGGGTTTTCAAACTGCTGAGGAACGAAAACATTCGGGTTTTCGTCACGCATCTTAAGAGCAAGCTTAAGACATTCGTCAATGCAATCACCGATGTTGCCTGCATCGTGAACATAAATAACCTCTGCACCGTAATGCTCGACGATTTTTCGTCTCTCTTCGCTGACGGAATCGGGCATAATAATGATTGCCTTGTATCCTCTGACTGCGCTGACAAGAGCGAGACCGATTCCCTGATTACCGCTTGTCGGCTCGACGATAATTGTATCCTTATTAATGATTCCTCTCTTTTCAGCATCGAGGATCATATTGTATGCTGTTCTTGTTTTGATAGAACCGCCAACGTTGAGACCCTCATATTTAACGAGAATTTCAGCGCTGTCAGGTCCAACCATATTTGAAAGCCTGATAAGGGGAGTGTTTCCCATAGCCTCTAAAACATTGTTACAAATCATCTGAACTACTCCTGAACATTGTTGTTAATATAATATGCCGGGTTGTAAAGTCCTGACACAGTCAGAACGAAAATCAATGCAGTATACCATAATTTTTATGAAATATCAAGTTTTACAAGGAAAAACTTTACATAAAATTGATTGACACTTGCTTTTTGTTGTGTTACAATTCAGCAGCATCAATAAAATCAGGAGGTAATTTATGAAAACTACAAAGAAAATTGTAAGAATGGTTTCGCTTTTGCTTGTTGTTCTGATGGTGGCATATGTTTCTCCGATTAATGCGTTTGCTATCAAAAAGTCAATTCCGTCAGAGAGCTCAGAACATACATTGATTCTGGAAAGCGACAATCTTACTGTTGCTAAAAGAAAGACAATTCAGATGACTGCAAGGGTGACCAATATGGAAACTCAGCCACAGATTGTGTGGAGCTCGTCAGATGAAAGCATTGCTACTGTTGATGAAAACGGAACGGTTAAGGGCGTAGATGTCGGTGTTGCTACGATAAGGGCACAGGCTGTTGTTGATGGTGAAACGCTCAACGGTGAGTTTACCATCAACGTCATTAAAAAGAATAATTTTCTCAGAAATCTGCTTGAAAGTAAGCAGGTGCTCAGCTATCAGTACAGCTATGTAGATGATTATTACTATACAAACGATAAGGAAGCATGGCAGTATAATTTCGGCTTCGGAAAGATTTACGATTTTGTTTCCCCCTATCTTCTTCTTGAATATGATTATATCCGTGTTTTCTTTACCTATGAGGGCAAGGACTGGATGCTTCAGATGTGGAAGGGTCAGTATGGTCTTGTTTTCTACGGTGGTGAAATCGGTATTTACACAAGAGAGCACACCGATGAAGGTATAAACGAATGGACATTCTTTGAGTGCCCTGCAGAGGAAGATTGGCTTAATATGGAAATGACTCTCTGGCACGAGCAGCTTGATGGCACATGGAACCGTGAGTTTACAAGAGAGTATGACGAATACTGGTGGTGCACAGGCTTTAAAAACGGTCACCTTCGTCAGGAAGAGCCTGCAGACGAGCTTCGTCTTACCGGCAGAATAACATTCAAGGACGAAACAATGACTCAGCTTGTTGCAGACGGCCTTGCAGAGTGTGGATTCGCAGTAAGCGACAGTAAGAATTCTATGAGTGTTGATTCAATTTATGTTGAAGGAAACGACATTCACTTCAGCTGGCAGAATATCTCTGAGGCAGAAAGCACAATGTTTATCAAGGTAAGCTCAGGTATTCTTGGTTCGGTTCTTCTTCTTCCGTTTGCACCGATGATTCTTCCTTTTGTCGGAGCATACGCAGTAGTAGTTCTTCTCACATCAGCAGTTCTTTAATCTTACAATATGTTT
The DNA here is from genome assembly GCA_045656845.1 of Acutalibacteraceae bacterium. Classification (GTDB taxonomy): domain Bacteria; phylum Bacillota; class Clostridia; order Oscillospirales; family Acutalibacteraceae; genus CAG-488. The sequence goes on from JAZORX010000135.1 coordinate 10,243, forward strand.
TATCGGGAGTCTGCATCGCAGGCTCCCGATATTTTAATTAAATTAAACAATTGACACTTAAAATGGTAAGGAATATAATTGAATTATGTTATATGCAAGGAGAGGAAAAAATGAATTGTCCGAAATGTGGAAATGAAATGAATCCGAATACGCAGTTTTGTGCCAAGTGCGGTACTCCTGCGAAAAAAGTTGAAACGAATAAGGAATATGCACAGCCATTACCGTCTTCAGCTGCACCTCAGCCTGTAAAGAATAAAAACGGCAAAAAGAAGAATACAGCTCTTAAAATAATTGCTGCTGTTCTGGCACTTGTTGTTTTTCTGACAGGTGGCCTTTTTGCTGTGGATGCAATTCTTTTTAAGAACGAAACAGAAAAAGACGGATACATAACAGATTTTCCTGTGCTCAAACAGCAAACAGATCTGTTGGTTTATGATGAAGAGAAATTCCCGTATGAGGATTATAACATTAAGGTAGACAGATTCAAGACGGGAAAGGTTTTTAAAAGCTCAACATTCGGTGGATTGGAAAATATTATCAATGAAAGATCAGGCAATCCCGTTTACAATATCGACTTTAAAGAAGACGGTAAGTATCAGATTACTCTTGAAGGAATAGTTTCTTCAAGAACGCAGGCAGCACCGTCAACAACAGTACCTTCATCTTCACCTGAAACAACAACGGCCGCAAAGCAGGAAGAAGCTGTTGTAATTGTAATCATCGTAATCGTTGATAACGACAGCAACGAGGCTGTTGATAAAGTTACGATCAATTCAAAACCGGGAGACAAGCCTATAGAATCGTTAACTCCGACAATCGGCAATGTTGAAAAAGATGTTGCTCTGGATAAAGAGAAACTTGCTGATTTAGAAGATATGATGCTCAATATAATGCCTTATGGCTTGGTGGAGTTTGATAGTCAGACAACTACAACATACCAACTGGTTAACAGAGCGATTTCAGCTTTTGATCAGGTCCCTGCATATGACTACTTTTTTAATGATGCTGTGTCTGAGAATGCGGATAAAAAAGCAGACCCTCTGAAAAATTGGGCAGAGACACCCTATATACAAGATGGTATTAAGTATTGGGTTTTGAAAGAAGAAAATGTTGAATGGATATGTGAAAATATCTTTAATGTAAATTATAATTCGGATTACAGCGATATGTACAAGTATTCTTATGGTGGCTATGTTTATCTGGTGATTCCAAATGAAAAATCAGAAGTGGAATTTGACGGATTTGAAATAGTTTCAACAAAAGAAGAAAATGGAAAGTATGTGTTTGTTGTAAAGTCTTCTTCAACAAAGAGCAATATTTCTGAAACCTACGAAGTAATAGCAGAGCTTAAAGATGTTGACGGAGAGGAGAAATGGTCATTACATAAAATCGCCAATACTGAAAAGGTAAAAGCTCCCACGAAAGAAGAATTTGTCAGCGAATATTGGGGAAATACGATTCAATGCAGAGGTTTGTTCAAATTTTTAGAAAACGGTAAACGCCAGCAGATTTCAATCGGAGAATTAGCAAGAATGGTTCCTAAAAATATAAGTTCTTCTTCGGAGTATGATTACGAAGAAGTAACCTATACCTATGAAAACGGGGTGTTACATATATATGGTGATGTTTGGGATGTTGAATTAGAATGGGTAAGTTACAAAGATCATAACATAGTGTGGGATGTAGGAATTGATGGTCATTTCAAAAATGAAGAAGGCTTTTTCTATCAGACAGGATGGAAGGCAAGTATAGGACCATCTGACAATGCGACATATTATGTAAAAGAAGAGTTCGATACAACGATTCCGGAAGATGCTATTTGTGAACATGATAGAGTTGTAACTATCGGAACATTGGTAGAAAGAGCAGATTCTGAAGGCAATACAATATGGGTATTGCAGTTGGATGAGCCGATTACCACGGAGCTGTATTCGAATGATAAGCGTTATAATGGTGACAGAAAAACGGTTAAAGAAATACAGCTGGAGCTGTTTGAGGGAGAAGAAACAATCCGAGACGATTATCTGAATAAGAGAATAAAAGTCGATGGAAGTGCAGTTTATGATTTTTGGAAAGGCAAACCAACAACATTTTTTGCATTAGAGTATGTAGAATATGAAGTTTTAGAATGAAAAGTTAATTATCAATAAACAGAAGAAGGTTTTAAGTTTATCCCAATCCCAAAACCCTGAGAGTTTTAATAACTTTCAGGGTTTTGTTGACTTTATCTGTCGGATAATGATATAATGAAATGTAATTTGTTGAGGATTCGGAGGGTGAATATGGATAAAACAGTAGCACTCGGTAATAACGGAGGATCCGGTGGTGTTGACATCGGTTTAGGTAACACAACGCCCGAAACATTTCTTCGTAAAGGTCATCTGCTTAAAAACCGTTATAAGGTTTTATCTGTTCTTGGTCAGGGCGGTTTCGGCCTTACATATGCTTGCCATGACACAACACTTAATCTGAAGGTAGCTGTCAAGGAATATTATCCTGACGGTTTCGTTAATCGTGACTGCAAAAAGTCGGCAACAGTAACATACAGCACAACTCCTGAAAATATGGGCTTTATCGAAAAAGGTCTTCGTAAATTTATTGACGAAGCGAGAATTCTCGCAAAGTTTTCAGGCGAAGACGGTATAGTTGATGTCCGTGACTATTTCGAGGAGAATAACACGGCTTACATTGTTATGGAATTCCTTGATGGCAAGGATCTGAGGCAGATAATTAACGATAAGGGTGTTATGCCCGCTGATTATGCTGTCAGGTTGCTTCTTCCTGTTATGGAATCTCTTGAGAAAGTTCATCGTCAGGGTCTTATTCACAGAGATATCAGCCCCGATAATATCCGTATGGTCGGCAAAAAGGTCAAGCTTCTTGATTTTGGTGCAGCGAGAGATTTCTCGTATGAGGGTAACAAGACGATGACCGTTATGCTCAAAAGAGGATATGCACCGATTGAGCAGTACGGCGCAGTTGATTCTCAGGGACCTTGGACGGATGTATATGCACTTTGTGCAACTCTTTATCTTTGCATCACTGGGAAGAAACCTGCTGATTCTCTCATAAGATGGGAAAACGACCCGTTGCGTAAGCCGTCGCAGCTCGGCGTTTCAATAAACCCTGCAATTGAAAATGTAATAATGAAGGGTCTCAGTGTTTCTGCAAAGGACAGATTTCAGTCAATGAAAGCTCTTGCAGAAGCTTTTGGTAAGGCGCTCAAAGGGATTAATACAGTTCCGTCTGCACCAATGAAGACAACTGTGATTGCCGAAAATTCTCCGTCGGGCAAAAGATCTGTACCTGTGGGAAATTTCACACCGGTGAGAAATCCCGTATCTCAGCCTGTTGCCAATGCACATAGCCCGATAATTCAGGCAGCGCAGCCGATGATGCCTGAAAATAAAAAAAGCAAAAATAAGCTTTTGGTTCCGATAATAGCTGTAGTGCTTGTTGTAGCAATTGTAGCGGGTGTTCTTGTGTGGAGGGGCGGCTTGTCTGATTCATCTGAACCCGTAGCAGAGTCTACCGTTGAAGAAACACAGAGTGATGGTAAAGGTGAAGGACTGAGCACGGAAGATAGTGCTTCAGATCCTGAGAGTGAAACCACATCGGAGTTCCTTCAGGCAACAGATGCGGATATAGCAAGATTCTGGAACGAAGATGATGTTAGCTTGTTGAATGCAATGTCCGGTGTCTTTACCTCGGGCGATATGTCAACGATGACATCAGAAGATTTCTTCGAAAAGTATTTCACTTACTGTGGTGACGGCTACAGTTCTATATATCAGTATTACTTTGGAGAGATACCGGAAGTATATTATAGTGAAAACCCGGATCCGAGAGGAATATTTGATCCCGAAGGACCTGATTATTCACTGCCGTACTACTATTGCTATCCTGCAGGAAATGTAGACTGGATTATGAGCGAAATTTTCAATATAACACCCGATCACAGAGAAGGTTTTGTTTCTTGGAATAATTATTATGAAGACGGTTATTATTATCTGGAAGCTGCTGACGGTCTTGGTGGTCCGTATGATACATTTTATGTTGATTCGTATTCAGAACTTGAAGATGGAAGGTATCAGTTCAATATAAATTGCGGCAACTGGCTGTATGATGAAGGTGAAATAGTCGCAACAGCAGAGATTATTGCAGGTCTTAAGGAAATTGACGGTAATCGGGAATGGGTTTTTTACAGGATTCGAGTTATTGATAATACCGGAGCAACATTATAAATCACTTTCGGGTTGCATATACTTGAATTTCTGAAAATATGTAGCACAGAATTTACAGAATACAACTGAATAAAATCCCAAAACCCTGAGAGTTTTAATAACTTTCAGGGTTTTGTTGACTTTATCTGTCGGATGATGATATAATAAAATGTAATTTGTTGAGGATTCGGAGGGTGAATATGGATAAAACAGTATCAGTCGGCGGTAACGGTGAAGCTGACAATTTTGTTGACCATAATTCAGGCAGCGATGTTCCTGAAACCTTTCTTCGTAAAGGTCATCTGCTTAAAAACCGTTATGAGGTTTTGTCTGTTCTTGGTCAGGGAGGTTTCGGTCTTACATACGCCTGCCGTGACATAACACTTAATCTCTATGTAGCTGTCAAGGAATATTATCCTGACGGCTTTGTTACCCGTGACTGTAAAAAGTCGGCAACGGTAACCTACAGTACAACTCCCGAAAATATGGAGTTTATAGAAAAAGGACTTCACAAATTTATTGACGAAGCTAGAATTCTCGCAAAGTTTTCCGGTGAAGACGGTATAGTTGATGTCCGTGACTATTTTGAGGAGAATAACACGGCTTACATCGTTATGGAGTACCTTGACGGTAAAGATCTGAGGCAGATAATCAAGGAGAAGGGCGTTATGCCTGCTGATTATGCTATCAGGTTGCTTCTTCCTGTTATGGAGTCACTTGAAAAAGTTCACCGTCAGGGTCTTATTCACAGAGATATCAGCCCCGATAATATCCGTATGGTCGGCAAAAAGGTCAAGCTTCTTGATTTTGGTGCAGCAAGAGATTATTCGTTTGAGGGTAACAAGACGATGACTGTTATGCTCAAAAGAGGATATGCACCGATTGAGCAGTATGGCTCATCGGAAGCTCAGGGACCTTGGACGGATGTATACGCACTTTGTGCAACGCTTTATCTTTGCATCACGGGGAAGAAACCTGCCGATTCTCTCATGAGATGGCAAAATGATCCGCTAAAAAAGCCTTCGGAGCTTGGAGTTGCAATTAACCCTGCGATTGAAAGCGTAATAATGAAGGGTCTGAGCGTTTTAGCGAAAGACAGATATCAGTCAATGGCAGCTCTTGCATATGATTTTGGCAGAGCACTTAGAGGTGGTAATGCAGTTTCGTCTGCACCTGTGAAAAAGTCTGAACCTCAGCATGTTGCTGAAAAACCGGAAGCGACCGAAAATAAAGAAGAACCCAAAACACCTGAAAAGAAAAAGAGCAAAAAGAAAATTTTTATTCCAATCATAGCTGTTGTTCTCGTTGTAGCGATACTTGCAGGAGTACTCGTCCTGCGGCATTTCGGATATTTTACACCGGCATACGGTGGTGAAATTGAAATGGCTGTTGATGAAGAAAGTCCGAGCGAAGGAGCAACGACTGATGCGACTGAAGGAACGGATAGTGAAGAAAGCACAACGGAAACAGTAACTGAAAAGGAAAATAGTTCTGATGAGGAAAATGTTGTTACATTGAGCAATTCGGACAGAAGAAATCTGGAGAAAATGCTCTCTTGTATACTATACCATGGTTGGACTTATGATTATGATAATGATTTGTATGAATTCAGAACATACGATTACACCAATCCTGATGCATATGAGCTGGCAATGAGTTATATGGCTGATTTTCCGAACTGTGATTGTTTGTTGCCTGAGGAGATAAATTCTATCTATGACTGGGATTGTTATGTTGAACAAATCGATTATATTGAAGATACTAGTAAGGAACCGGATCCAAGAAAACTCCTCGGAAGTCGTTATAGAGTAGTAGGGGGTTACTTGTCAGATGTAATAATTACAACTGTTTTTAACCTCACGGTTGATGAAAGTTATGAAGCTCGAGATGCAGACGGAAATATTATTGCGTATTATTACGACGGTTGTTACTATATGGATATGTATGAATATGTTACGACAGACGGAGCTTTGGCGGAGGTAAACATTAAAGAAGCCAAAGGATTACCTGACGGCAAGTATCTGATTAAGGCTGTTTATCGTGAGACAGGTCAAGTTTCGGTTACTGAAACAGATTTTGAAATTACTGCAAAGATGAAGCTTGTTGGTTTCGATGAGTATAACAGCGATAGCGTTTGGAGCATCTATAAAATAGAAGCGGGGAAAACGCAGGTAACCCAAACAGTTTATTGATGTATATCGGATAATAAAAACATAAAACCTGGTGAAATCAGTTTCATCAGGTTTTATGCATTTATCGGTTGTTTTTAATACAAAGTTATTGATGAAGCAGATTTTTTATGCTATAATTCAAAATTAAGGGCAGTGTCGTTTTACTGCCTCGTAATAACATCCGCCCGTAGCACAGTTGGATAATGCAGCAGATTCCGATTCTGAAGATCGGGGGTTCGAATCCCTTCGGGCGGGCCATTTTTTCTGCGAATAGCAGTAAGTAAGGAGAAATGAAAAATGCAGGAATACGAAAATTATAATCAGACACAGACTCAGATACCTACTCAGGCTCCGGTGCAGATGCCCGTTCAGCCCTTGCCGCAGACGCAGTCTCAGCCTGCGCCTTCAAAGAAACCGATTAAAATAGTGGTAGCAATAGTATTGGCTATTGTCTATACGGCTGTTGTTGTAGTGTCAACAGTGTTGATTGACCGTGCGATTCTTAAAAAGCGTATACAGGAAGAGATTGTAAACGGTATTACATTTGAAATCGACGATTCTGTCGATGTTGATTCGGGTAGCGATAATACTGAAAAGCCTGTCAATGCAAAGAGCGTTGAGCTGAACAAAAAGTTCACTGTCGGCAGTATGTTTGAAATTACTCTTCTCAAATCAGAATGGAGCGAAGAAATCCGTCCTTCAAACACAAGCGGTGGTCACAGTTATTATGAAAACAAGGAATCAGAGAAATATTTTGTTATCCGTGCTAAAATCAAGAATGTTTCTGCTCAGGAAATTGATTTTCAGTATACCAGCGAATGCAAACTCAAGGTTGACGGAAAATATGAAATTTCCGGAACGGCTCAAAGCGAGGAAGTGGATGGCACAAGCTTCTACGGAAACATAAAGCCGTTGCAGGAAGTTAATGCGATCATATATTTCTCAGTTTCAGACGAGATGTACAATACCTGCTCAGAGTATGAAGTTTTCCTGGATGTTGCAAACAATGAAGAGGCAGCAGGTAACTATTCATTCAGCTGGGAAGACGGCGACTTCGACAGCTTCTGCATCAAATTCAAAAAATAAATCTGATTGATTTTTCAGGGAACAGGTGAAAATATGAAATTTTCAATTATTATGCCTGCCTATAACGGAGAAAAATACATTGCCGAAACTCTTGATTGTCTGCTTTCGCAGAGCGAAAAGGATATTGAAATTGTTGTTGTCAATGACGGCTCCACGGACTCTACGCAGCATATCGTTGAAACTTATGCAGAGAAATACCCGGCTGTTGTTCTTGTGAATCAGGAGAATGCAGGAGTCTCTGCAGCAAGAAACAACGGAATTGAGCGTGCAAGGGGAGAGTATATTATCTTCATTGATAACGATGATCTCATCGGAGAAGGTACTCTCAAAAATCTCTACGAGGCAATGAAGAAAACTGATGCCGATCTTGCGATTTACAGAGTGCAGAATTTTGGTGAAGACGGATCGGTACAAACTAACCATCTTGTTGATCAGCTGGTTAAACAGCCTGAAATTGACTGCTACGATAAAAGGCTTCTTCGTAATTTCATTGTGAGCAACAAGGTGTACAGAGCCGAGCTGCTGAAAAAGAGTGGAGTTCGTTTTCCACATATGAAATACAGTGAAGACGGCGCATTCTTTATGCAGTTTTTGCATACCGTCAAGCCGAAAATTACGGGTGTCGAAAATGCTCTTTTCCTGTATCGAAGGCACAGCGGATCGGTTACTCACAGGGTGAATGCAGTGCTTGTATCTGAATTTTCAAAATCGATGGATTATATCTATTCGATCATTGACGGTTCGTTTGAGGACAGACCTGAAATAAAGGAAGAATACCTTCAGGAGATGCTGTTTAAAGATTTTCTCGCTCTTATGAATGAGTTTTACCGTATGATGTGGAAGGCAGAGGATGATGAGGCTCTTCCTCTCATCGGAAAAAGGTATGAGATGCTTTTTGCGAAAATGACGGATGCAACAAAAGCCAAATGTGCTCTTGAAACAAAGGATCTCGGTAAACCGATTGTCTTCTCAAGAAAAGAAATACTTGCAGCACCGTTTATGAGTATCGTTGTTAAAAATCCCACCGACCGTTTTATGGACGAGCTTTATAAGCAGTCTATGCCGCTTTTTGAGGTTATAAACCGTAAAGAAAAGCCGAAAGGAAAGTTGGTTCTCCGTTTCAGAGGAAATGAGAGCCTGCCTGCAGGATTGCTTAAGGCTGCAACCATGCTCAGACGATCTCCTAAATTCGGATTTTTTCCCGATCGTCTTATTCAGCTCGGTGCAACTCTTCTGTTGTTACTCAGAAACAAATTGAAAAAATAAATCTCTGAGGCCTTCGGGCTTCAGAGATTTTTCTTTTATTTAAGCCACTCTTTAATCTGATTGACGATCCTTTCAGTCGAATGACCATCACAGGCACAGAGCTGATCTTTTTTGAATTTTTCAATTTTTTCAATGTCGGGCGAAACAGCAACCCTTCTTGATGCCGAAAGAATATCGGCAGAGTCAGTAATCATTTCTCCCGGAAGATCATCAGGAAAGCTGAGGTAAAAACCACGCTCATAATTTTTGTAATCAGGGCAATAGAAAACGCATGAGACATTCAGAAGACAAGCGTCATATATAACCGAAGAATAATCCGTTATGATCACGCTGCTGATTGCTGTCAGTTCGAGTGTTGAATCATTGCTGAGATCAAGAATGTTAGGGTAGTCTTTTTGAATGAAACTGTATTTTACTATCGGATGACGGCGGATGATAAACACCTCGTCGCTGTCAAGCGATTCGCTGAGCTTGTCCCAGTCAATCTTAGGATCAAACTCCGTCGGTTTACCTTCATCCTCACGGAAAGTCGGGCAGTAAAGATATATTTTCTTTCCCTGAAGCTCAGGATATTTTGAAAAAATATTTTCACGAAGCTTCCCGGGGTTGTTTATGATTTCATCGGTACGGGGAGAGCCGAGAGCAACGCAGACATTTTCCTTTATGCCGAATGCTGCAGCGTAGTGCTTTTTGCACGCATCAGCTGTAACGCAGACTGCATTGTACTGCGAATGGGTGCCAAGCTCTTCCTCTTGGGTGAGGTGGGACGGAGCATCAAGACCAAACTTTTTGAAAGCTCCGCAGGCGTGCCACAGCTGAATGAATTTCTGCCCCTTGCGCAGTTCGGTTGCACGCATATACTGAAGGTAGTCGTCAGTTACGATAACTTTGCAGGTGAGCAGATGAAAATAAAGCCCGAAGAAAAGCTTTCTTGAATGAGGAAGTCTATGCG
>JAZORX010000136.1:0-19008 GCA_045656845.1 Acutalibacteraceae bacterium
AAGCTTATGAATGATTTCTCGTTTATGTCTTACGCTCCGATAATTTTCATTTCTGCCAAAACAGGTCAGCGCCTTGACAGACTTTTTGAACTCATCAAGTATGTTGACGAGCAGAATTCAATGAGAATTTCAACGGGTAAGCTCAACGATATCCTTGCAGAAGCGACTGCAAGAGTACAGCCCCCGACAGACAAAGGCAGACGCCTTAAGATTTACTATATGACTCAGTCTTCAACCCGTCCGCCGACATTCGTTTGTTTTGTAAACAAAAAGGAACTCTTTCATTACAGCTATCAGCGCTATCTTGATAACCGTATCCGTGAGGTTTTCGGTCTTGAGGGTACACCCACAAAGATGGTTATCCGTGAAAGAGAGTCTAAGTACGATAAATAATCGCAAATCGAATATAGTGTAGAAATATTATTTGAAAAGGGACTATTTTAGTCCCTTTTTTTCTTGCTATTTTTTGCGCAATATGGTACACTAATATGAATAAAATTAGAATGGTGTAGTATGATTATTCTTGGAATTGACCCCGGATATGCCATAGTTGGTTATGGTATTCTGGAATATAGCAACAATCATTTTACTATCATCCACTACGGAGCAGTGACAACCCCTGCAGGTATGCCTTTTAACAGAAGATTGCAGATTATTTATGATGAGCTTGATGTGCTCATTTCAAAATACAAGCCTGATGTTATGGCAATTGAAAAGCTTTTTTATAACACAAATGCAAAAACCGTAATCGATGTTGCTCAGGCGAGGGGAGTTATTGTCCTTGCAGCGCAGAAGCACGGCCTTGAAATTGCAGAGTATACTCCGCTTCAGGTTAAGCAGAGCGTTGTCGGCTACGGAAGAGCAGAAAAAAAGCAGGTGCAGGAAATGATGCGTATAATGCTCAAGCTTGACAAAGTGCCGAAGCCTGATGATACTGCAGATGCTCTTGCTATGGCTATCTGCCACGCACATACAAGTGGTTCTCTCGTAGGAAAACTCAAAAAATATTATTAAAGAGGTGAAAAGCGATGCTTTATTCATTAACAGGTGAAATTGTAGCCGTTGATCAGAACGGCTTTGCGATCCAATGCGGTGGAGTTGCATTCTTTTGCTTTTCAACGATGAATACATTGCAGAAAGTCGGAATGAAAGGCTCGAAAGCAACGGTGTTTACTTATATGAATGTCCGTGAGGATGCGATTGAGCTTTATGGCTTCCACAGTTCAAATGAGCTTGATGCTTTCCGTCAGCTGATAACAGTATCGGGCGTAGGCCCGAAGGCGGCTCTTGCTATTCTCTCTGTTATGACTCCCGATCAGCTTGCTTTGAATATCGCGTCAGGAGATGCAAAGGCTATTACAAAGGCACAGGGTGTCGGTACAAAAATTGCACAGAGAATTGTGCTTGAACTTAAGAATAAATTTTCAACGGATCTTACGGCAGAGCAGACAGATATCGTTGCTGCAATTCAGTCGGCTGATACATCGGCAGATTTGTCTGAGGCTATCGAAGCGCTGATTATGCTTGGTTACAGCCGTTCGGAAGCTGCTGCAGCCGTCAGTAAGCTTGATAAATCTCTTACGGTAGAAGAAATGATCCGTCTTGCTCTGAAATCGTTGATATAAGGAGGGTTCACTATGGATGAAATGGATTATGAAAGCAGAATAGTAGCCCCCGAGTATCTCGATATGGATTCCGATGTTGAGCGTCAGCTTCGTCCGAGATCGATTGATGAATACATCGGCCAGTCAAAAGCTAAGGAAAATCTTTCGATTTATATAGAAGCAGCGAAGCACAGAGGTGAGCCTCTTGACCACGTTTTGCTTTACGGCCCTCCGGGTCTCGGAAAAACAACTCTTGCAGGAATTGTCGCAAACGAAATGGGCGTTAACTTCCGTGTGACCTCGGGACCTGCTATTGAAAAGCCGAAAGATCTTGCTGCGCTTCTTACAAACCTTAACGAGGGAGATGTTCTCTTCATCGATGAAATTCACCGTATGAACAGAAGCGTTGAAGAGGTTCTTTATCCTGCGATGGAGGATAATGCCCTTGATATTATCATCGGTCAGGGTCCTTCGGCAAGAAGTATACGCATCGATTTGCCTAAATTCACGCTCGTCGGTGCAACTACCCGTGCAGGTCAGCTCAGTGCACCTTTGCGTGACCGTTTCGGTGTCGTTTTAAGGCTTGAACTTTACTCTCCTGAGGAGCTTTCAAGTATTGTAAAAAGAAGTGCAGGAATTTTAAGAATAGATATCGATGAGGAAGGTGCCTTGCAGATAGCTTCCCGTTCAAGAGGTACTCCGCGAATTGCGAACAGACTTCTTAAAAGAGCAAGAGACTTCGCTCAGGTGCTTGCAGACGGAGTTATCACGGGCGAAAGTGCAGACCTTGCACTCAACCGTCTTGAGGTTGACCCTCTTGGCCTTGACTCTATCGACAGGCTTCTGCTTACATCAATGATAAGAAATTATAACGGAGGCCCCGTAGGACTTGAAACAATCGCCGCAGCAATCGGCGAGGAAGCAATAACAATTGAGGACGTATGTGAACCATATCTTATGCAGATCGGATTTCTTTCAAGAACGCCGCGTGGAAGAATGGTAACTCCTGCGGCATATAAACATCTTGGTTTGCCTGTTCCAACACAGACAGGCGCAAATACTAATCCGATTCCACTCGCAGATCAACAAAAACTTGATTTATAAGGAGATTTGTTATGGGAAGATTATTCGGAACAGACGGTGCAAGAGGCGTTGCAAACTCAGAACTCACTTGTGAACTTGCAATGCAGATCGGTCGCGCAGCGGCAATGGTGCTCATCGATGAAAACAAGAAAAGGCCGAGAGTTATGATCGGTATGGATACGAGAATATCCTCTAATATGCTTTGTTCTGCAATAACGGCAGGACTTTGCTCTGTCGGTGCAGATGTAATGCATCTGGGCGTACTTCCTACCCCCGCAGTTGCTTTTCTTGTAAAAAAATACGAATATGATGCGGCAGTTATGATAACTGCATCGCATAACCCCTGCGAATATAACGGAATTAAAATTTTTCAGGCAGACGGATATAAGCTTCCGGATGAACTTGAAGAAAAAATTGAGTCTATTATCCTTGACGGAGTGACTCTTCCTCCGGTGAAAATCGGAGCAGATGTCGGCAGAATCAGGACTTCTGAAATGCCTGCTTTCGATTATACCCGTCATCTTATGTCAACGGTTGAGGGTGTTGACTTTTCAGGCTACAGAGTTGCTCTTGACTGTGCAAACGGTGCAGCGAGTGTAACTGCACCTGACCTTTTTACAGAGCTTGGAGTTGACAGTCACATAAAATCGTCAATTCCGAACGGTATTAATATCAACCGTGAATGTGGCTCAACGAGCCTTACGGGCCTTCAGCATTTCGTTGAAGAATATAAATGTGATGTCGGTTTCGCATTCGATGGCGATGCAGACAGAATGCTTGCTGTTGATCAATACGGCGATATCGTGGATGGCGATAAGATTATCGCAATCTGCGCAAAGGATATGAAACAAAGAGGCGTACTTGAAAATGATACAGCCGTTGTTACCGTTATGAGTAATATGGGATTCTTTGAATTCTGCAAGAATAACGGCATCAGGGTCGAAACGACCAAGGTCGGCGACAGATACGTCCTTGAAAATATGAAGGAAAACAATTATAAAATCGGTGGTGAGCAGTCGGGACACGTTATCTTTTTTGACTATGCTTCGACGGGCGATGGTCAGCTTACAGCGCTTCAGCTTCTTGCAGTTATGAAGCGTACGGGCAAAAAGCTTTCCGAGCTTGCTGCAGAAATGAAAGTTTTCCCACAGGTGCTTATAAATGTGCGCGTTTCTCAGATGGGTAAGGTGCGCTACAATAATGATTTGGAAATCAAAAAGGCGATTGAAAGAGCCGAGAAAGACCTTGGCGATGAAGGCAGAGTTCTTGTCCGTGTTTCAGGAACAGAACCCCTTGTCAGAGTTATGCTTGAAGGCAAAGATGAGGAGAAAATCAAGGTTCTTGCAGAAGAAATTGCCGAGGTTGTCAAGAAAAGACTTATTTAATGGAGGATGTCAAAATGAGAATTGCCGACGGTTGGAAAGATTATGAATTGCTCGACTGTTCTGATGGTGAAAGGCTCGAACGGTGGGGTAATGTTATCCTTATTCGTCCTGACCCTCAGGTGATCTGGCATACCCCGAAGAAACATCCTATGTGGAAAAATGCCAATGCCCGTTATCATCGTTCATCAACGGGTGGAGGACATTGGGAGGTTCTTAAAAAGACACCCGATGCATGGCGTATCAATTACGGTGATCTGAGCTTCAACGTCAAAACAATGGGCTTCAAGCATACGGGTCTCTTCCCTGAGCAGGCAGTCAATTGGGATTATACTGCACAGCTTATTAAAAATGCAGGCAGACCCGTTAAGGTGCTCAATCTCTTTTCATACACAGGTGGAGCAACGGTTGCTTGCCTTAAGGCAGGAGCTCAGGTTGTCCATGTCGATGCTTCAAAGGGTATGGTTGCGTGGGCAAAGGAAAATGCAGTTGCTTCAGGTGTAAGCGACAAGCCCGTAAGATGGATTGTTGACGATTGCATCAAGTTTGTTCAGCGTGAGATACGCAGAGGCAATAAATATGATATCCTGATTATGGATCCTCCTTCATATGGCAGAGGACCGGGAGGAGAGGTATGGAAGCTCGAGGACGAAATTTATAATTTTGTTGAGCTTTGCTCTCAGGTGCTTTCGGATGGTCCGTTGATGGTGCTTATTAACTCATACACGACGGGACTTTCTCCTGCTGTTATGGAATATATTTTAGGTTCGGTTGTTTCACCGAAATTCGGTGGTCAGCTGTCTTGCAGTGAAATCGGTTTGCCTGTTTCGCAGTCGGGAATGGTTCTTCCTTGCGGAGCTTCGGCAATATGGCAGAGGTAAAATATGGAAGAAAAAGTTATCATAAAATTTGATAACGTTTCGTTTGCGTATAAGGCAATCGCAGATGAAAGTGAATCAGCCACCACCAGAGTTGTGGATGGCTTCAGCCTTGCTGTGCCTGAAGGTCAGTTTCTGGCTGTTTTAGGTCATAACGGCTGTGGTAAATCAACTGTCGCAAAGCTTATGAACGGCATTCTTGTGCCTGATTATGGTAAGGTTACCGTTGATGGGATGAGCACATCTGATGATGAAAAGATAATTGATATCAGAAGAACGGTCGGTATGGTTTTTCAGAATCCTGACAATCAGATTGTTGCGACGATCGTTGAGGATGATGTAGCTTTCGGTCCGGAAAATCTCGGTGTACCTCCGGAAGAAATCCGTAAGAGAGTGGATGATGCACTGAAGGCTGTCGGAATGTATGAGTTCCGCGGTCGTGAGCCTCACCGTCTTTCAGGAGGACAGAAACAACGCGTTGCCATCGCAGGAGTTGTTGCGATGAATACAAAGTGCATTGTTATGGATGAGCCGACGGCAATGCTTGACCCTCACGGCAGGCAGGAGGTTATGGATACCATCCGTATGCTTAACAAAGAGCGTGGAATCACGGTTATTCTTATAACTCATTATATGGATGAGGCTGTCAAGGCTGATCGCGTTGTTGTTATGGATAAAGGAGATATCGTTCTCGATGATGTACCGAGAAAGGTTTTTAAAAATGTTGAAAAATTAAAAGCTCTCGGTCTTGATGTTCCTCAGGCTACAGAACTTGCCTATGAATTAAGAAAATCAGGATTTCCGATTGCAGACGATATTCTCGATGAAGAAGAATGTGCGGCTGCGATTCTCAGAGTATTGGAGGTGAAGTGATGCCGATTCTTTCAGCAAAGGGCGTTACTCATCTTTACAACAAAGGAACGCCGAGCCAGTCAAAGGCTATTTATGATATAAATCTTGATATTGAAGAGGGCGAGCTTGTCGGAATTATCGGGCACACAGGCTCAGGTAAAAGTACCCTTGTTCAGCATTTCAACGGAATCTTAAAGCCTGAAAGCGGACAGATTCTTGTTGATGGCAAGGATATCTGGAAAGATAAAAAATCAACCCGTGAAGCACGCTTCAAGGTCGGTCTTTGTTTCCAGTATCCGGAATATCAGCTTTTTGAAGAAACTGTTTATAAAGATATTTCGTTCGGTCCAAAAAATATGGGCCTTAACGAAGAAGAAATACACAACAGAGTTATGCTTGCTGCAAAATATGTCGGGCTTTCAAAGGAGCTGCTTGATAAATCTCCCTTCGACCTTTCGGGTGGTGAAAAACGCCGTGCGGCGATTGCAGGCGTAATCGCAATGCAGCCTAAGGTGCTTATCCTTGATGAGCCGACTGCAGGTCTTGACCCGAGAGGCAGAGATAAAATTCTTGAAATGATCAGATCTTACCGTGAAAAAACGGGCAGCACGGTTTTGCTTGTTTCTCACAGTATGGAGGATGTTGCAAAAATTGCAACAAAGGTGCTTGTTATGAACAATGCACGCATTGAAATGTACGGTTCTGTTGACGAGGTATATTCTCACAGTGAAGAGCTTCGTAAAATAGGACTTAATGTTCCACAGGTTTCAAAAATTTTTGAAATTCTGAATAAAAACGGCTTGGATATAGGATCAGCCTATACGGTTGAAAAAGCCGCTGAACGCATCCTGTCTTTGGGAGGTGTGTCAGTATGATTAAAGATATAACAATCGGCCAGTATTTTAACGGTAATTCTTTATTGCACAGGCTCGATGCGAGAATGAAAATAGTTCTTACGATTGTTTTCATCGTGTCAATTTTTATCTGTCAGAATTTCTGGTCGCTCGGTCTTATGGTTTTGTTTACGGTTTTAACGGTTGTAATTTCAAGAGTGCCATTGAAAATGGTGCTCAAAAGCATTAAACCGATTGCAATAATCGTTGTCTTTACTTCGCTTCTGAATATTTTTTATATCAAAGGCGGAACCTCGCTTGTTGAATGGAAATTCATTCATATAACATCAAACGGACTCGTCACGGCGGTATTTATGGCAACGCGAATAATCTGCCTTGTCGTAATCAGCTCAATGCTTACTTATACAACAACGCCGACGATGCTGACGGATGCCATTGAAAAGCTGCTTTCTCCGTTGAAGATTTTTAAAATTCCCGTTTCAACTCTTGCGATGATGATGACCCTTGCGCTCAGATTTATTCCGACACTTGTTGATGAAATCGACCGTATCACAAACGCTCAGAAGGCGAGAGGTGCAAACCTTGATGACGGTAACTTTGTGCAGAGAATAAAGGCTCTTGTGCCGATAATTGTTCCTCTTTTTGTTTCATCAATCAGAAGAGCGATCGAGCTTGCAGATGCGATGGATTGCCGCTGCTATACGGGAGGTCCGGGCAGAACAAGAATGAAGCAGATGAAGCTCCGTCTGCGTGATTTTGAAACTCTTTTCGTCGTTGTTGTGCTGATTGCAGGCATCGTGTTTTTAAATATACATTTCGGGGCGGTGCTTGTTAAATGAGAAATCTGCTCTTGAAGCTTATGTATGACGGAACAGCATACCACGGTTGGCAGGTGCAGCCTAACGGCATAACCGTTCAGGAGGCTTTGCAGGATGCTGTGGTGAAAATCTTCGGCGTACGAGAAAGCATAACAGGCTGCAGCCGGACAGACTCAGGAGTTCACGCAAATGATTTCTGTTGCAATATCAGAACGGAAAATCCGATAGAATGTTACCGCTTTGTCGGAGCTTTGAATGCGGTGCTTCCTGATGATATATGCGTAAAAAGTGCCGAGGAAGTGCCTCTTGATTTTCACGCAAGGTACAATTGCGTTTCAAAGCAGTATGTTTACAGGGTGTGGAACACTAATTATAAAAATCCGTTCCTTGCAAACAGAGCGTGGCACTATAAAAACAAGCTTGATGAGAAGTTTCTAAACGATCAGGCACAGATCTTTGTCGGAACTCACAATTTCAAAGCTTTCTGCTCGTCGGGCAGCAGCGTTGAGGATACCGTAAGAACGGTAAAATCCTTCAGCGTTGAAAGAGAAGGCGATGAAGTCAGGTTCTTTGTTGAAGCTGATGGTTTTCTTTACAATATGGTAAGGATAATGGTTGGCTCGTTAATAGAAATTTCAGAAAATAAGATAGAAAAAGACAAACTTATAGATATAATTAAAGCTGAGGACAGAAACCTTGCAGGCAGAACGGCACCTGCACAGGGGTTGTATCTCAACAAAGTAAATTATGGGGAGGATTTGTGTGGAAGATAAAGATAAAGAAAAAAGCAAAAGTAAAAAAAGAATAAATATAAAAATCAGCCCCAAATGGAAGAAGAGAGCCAAGCTTGCTTTTGTATTGACGGCAGTTCTTCTGGTAGTCTTTACTGCGGCGCAGAATCTTGGCGATATAACGCTGACGACGATGTTTTCAGATATCAAAGCCTTTTTCCAGAGTCTTGGCGCAGGTGAAGGATATCCTTATCAGATTGATGCAGTGAGCGTAAAGGATCTTAAAATAAATAATTCGAATCTTTATATCCTCACAAAGGATAAGACCATAGCGCTTAACTCGACGGCAAAGGAAATAATGCCCCAGCCTCATACTTATTCAAAGCCTGAGATTGATTCAAGATTTTCACGATTCATCGTCTACGACCTTGATTCAAGCCGCTTCAGAATTCAGCAGAATACTGAAGTCAAATATGAGGGTGAAGCTTCAGGCAGGATAATGGCAGGCGCTATAGGCAAAAAAGGAAACTATGCACTCGGAACATACGGCGAAAATGTTCAGTCTGTTCTGACCGTATACACCAAAAAGCACGAGGCTGCGTTTATCTGGAATTTTAAATCCGAAAGGATAGTTGATATCGCGCTTTCAGATAACGGTAAATTTGCTGCAGTTATAACGGTTGAGGCTGTTGACGGTCAGATAAACTCAAGGCTCTATGTTTTTGATTTCAAATCTTCAGAGTATCTTTCATGCTTTGAGTATAAGGGTACAACACTTCTTAAGGTTGACTATATCAAAAAGACGGATATAGTTGCCGTGGGAGATAACCTTCGCACGTGTATTCTGAAAAATACGCAGAAGCAGACAGATCAACTGTTTAACTCAGATGTTCTGACAAACTATTCGTTGACAGATAAGGGCAGAAGTACACTTGTTTTGTCACGCTACGGAAGCTCAGCACTTTCAAAAGTTGAGGTTTATTCAAAGAAAAACGAAACTCAATTTACTCTCGACTTTGATAATGAAGTAATATGGGCTGACAGCGACGAAAAATTTACCGCTGTTCTTTTTGAAAACGAAGTAAAAACATACAACAAAAAAGGCGAGGAGCTTGCAACGCATACTTTCAGCGGCGAACCCGTAAGAGTTGCAGTTGATGGAAAGAGAACCTATGTTCTCACAACTTCAGGCATCCAATGCTTTAAGACTAAGGGAGATTAAAGAGGTGTTATTATGGTAGATTATATTATCGATATAATTCTTGCAGGACTTTTTCTTGTGAATGTAGCAATATATTTTAAAAGAGGTTTTGCAAAAACAATTCTTAAGTTTGCAGCATTTTTCCTTTCGATTGTGTTGTCAAGAGCTGTTTCAGGTACGGTTACCGATTGGGTGCTCGAACATACAGACTTTTTCGAGGGTAAAGAAATCTACATAGCAAAGCTGATAATAACCGTTATTGTTTTTGTCGTACTTTCAGCTGTTCTTAACGGTCTGGTTGTGCTGATAAACAAAATATTCAAAATTCCAGTTCTCAAGCAGGCAAATCAGATACTTGGTGGTCTGCTCGGTGCTTTGTGTGGTGGAATTCTGGTTATCGTTCTTTGCTTTGTTTTGCAGATAACGGCTCATATTGCGAAAAATTCCGATGTTGCCGATATGGTTGAAAATTCAAAGATTGTTCAGCTTGTTTTGTCTGACGAAAAAGTTGAAGAGCAGATAGCGTCTTTTAAAATAACGGAGGGATAAATTATGTTTAAGGATTTGTTTAA
The DNA here is from genome assembly GCA_045656845.1 of Acutalibacteraceae bacterium. Taxonomy (GTDB): domain Bacteria; phylum Bacillota; class Clostridia; order Oscillospirales; family Acutalibacteraceae; genus CAG-488. The sequence continues at coordinate 9,976 of JAZORX010000136.1, forward strand.
AAACTGGAATACGATTCCGAACTGGATTTCTTTTGCCCGAATTATCATGATACCGATTTTTGGTGTTCTTTTCTGGAAAGGCGAAATTGCATGGTCTGTTTTCGTGCTCTTCCTTTCAGGCTTTTCAGATTTCATTGATGGTAAGATTGCCCGTAAGTTCAATCAGGTCAGCGACCTTGGAAAAATGCTTGACCCCGTAGCTGATAAGCTTACACAGATGACAATTGCTGTTTTGCTTTTCATCCGCTTCAATGCAGCAGAAGGTCTTGTGAAAACATTCAGCTGGATTTTCCTTGTTTTTATCATCAAGGAGTTCGTAATGGTTGCATTCGGTGCGTTTATGGTCGCTATCGGCCTTCGTCCGTCAGCAGCTGAAATTTATGGTAAGGCAGCTACTTTTGCGTTTTACGCAGTTATGCTCCTTCTTTTCGCATTCGCTCCGACAGTTGGTGCTTTTACAAACCTTTGGACGATTCCGGATGCTCTTCTCGTTGTCCTTGTTGCTGCAACTGCAATTCTTTGTGTGGTAGCATTTGCAAGTTACTTGCCGACAACTTACAAGCAGTTTAAAGAAAAATATTTTAATAAGAAGTAAGCAAAGTTTTAGGAGATAAATATGAAACAAATTATGTGCAGCAAATGCGGCATAAGACCTGCTGTGATTTTTATGACCCGTATGGATGGCGATAAAAGCTCAAAGCAGGAGGGATTGTGCCTTAAATGTGCAATGGAATCAACGGGCCCGATCAAGCAGATGATGGAAAATATGGGCATCACTGAGGACGATTACGAGGCAATGAGCGAGCAGTTCGGTGCCATGATGGGTATGGGTGATAATGGCGAAGGCTTTGAGCCGGGCGGAGTTCCTACTTTCCCGTTTATGCAGAATTTTATGCAGAAGCCTCAGGATGACGGTTCCGAATATACGGATGTTGAAGATGACGATCCGAAAGACAAGAAAGACAAAAAGAAGGGCAAGAAAAAGGGAGAGAACAATCAGAAAAAGAGAAAGTTCCTTCCTCTCTATTGCACAAATCTTACACAGAAAGCCAAGGACGGCAAGATAGACAGAATCATCGGCAGAGACAACGAAATCTATCGTACGATTCAGATCCTTTGCCGTCGTTCAAAGAATAACCCCTGCCTCATCGGTGAACCCGGTGTAGGTAAAACTGCAATCGCAGAGGGTCTTGCGCTGAGAATTGCAAGTGGCGATGTTCCTGCAAAGCTTGCGAACAAAGAAATTCACCTTCTCGACCTTACATCCCTTGTTGCAGGTACTCAGTTCAGAGGTCAGTTCGAGGGCAGAGTCAAGGGCCTTGTAGAAGAGGTTAAATCAGAAGGCAATATTATCCTCTTTATTGATGAGGTTCACAATCTCGTCGGTACGGGTGGCGACTCTGAGGGTGCAATGAATGCCGCCAATATCCTCAAACCTGCTCTTTCAAGAGGCGAGGTTCAGATTATCGGTGCAACCACCTTTACGGAGTACAGAAAGTATATCGAAAAAGATGCTGCTCTTGAAAGAAGACTTCAGCCCGTCAAGGTTGAGGAGCCTTCAATCGAAGACACATATAATATGCTCGTAGGCATCAAGAGCTATTATGAAAACTATCATAAGGTGCAGATAAGTGACCATCTTGTGCATACTGCAGTAACACTTTCAGAAAGATTTATCAACGACCGTTTCCTTCCTGATAAGGCGATCGACCTTCTTGATGAAGCTTGCACCTGCGCAAATCTTCGCAATAAAAATATCAGCGAATATGAGCTCAAGCTCAACGAAAAGGCTGATCTTATTATCCGTGAGCAGGAGCTTATGGAAAACACGGAAGAGCCAGATTATGAAGCAATTGCTAAGGTTAAATCTGAGATTATGCAGTGCGAAGCAAGAATCAATCAGCTTATTCCTCTTGTTGAAAATTCACCCGTAACGGAAGAAGACCTCGCAAGAGTTATCCAGCTCTGGACAGGCATTCCTGCTCAGAAGATTGTTGAAAGTGACCTTCGCAGACTCGCTGACCTTGATAAAAAGCTTAAGTCAAAGATTATTGGTCAGGATGAGGCTGTTGATGTTGTTTCAATGGCAATCCGTCGAGGCAGAATTCAGATAAGCCCTCGCAGAAGACCGTCATCATACATTTTTGTAGGTCCGACAGGTGTAGGTAAAACCGAGCTTGTAAAGCAGCTTGCGAACGAGCTTTTCGACACTCCGGAAACTCTTATCCGCCTTGATATGTCTGAGTTTATGGAGAAGCATTCCGTTTCAAGAATTATCGGTTCACCTCCGGGTTATGTCGGTTACGTTGAAGCAGGACAGCTTACTGAAAAAGTTCGCCGTAAGCCATATTCTGTTCTTCTTTTTGATGAAATTGAAAAGGCTCATCCTGATGTTATGAACATCCTTCTTCAGATTCTCGATGAAGGTAAAATCAACGATGCTCAGGGCAGAACAGTCAGCTTTGAAAATACAGTTATCGTAATGACTTCAAACGCAGGCAGCAGCCGAGGCGAAGGTGCATTGGGCTTTGCAAAGACCAAGGGTGATGCAAGCCGTGACAGAGCAATGAAAGCTCTCAAAGAGTTTCTCCGTCCCGAGTTTATCGGCAGAGTTGATGAAATCGTAGTGTTCAATGACCTTGATGAAGAGGCGTTCAAGAAGATTGCTGTTCTTATGCTCGATGAATTCAAAGGACCGATGCAGGATAAGGCAATCAGCTTCACATATACTGACGAGGCTGTCAGCTTCCTTGCAAAGAAATCGGTCGGTGGCTCAAGAGGTGCCCGTGACCTCCGTAATGAGATCCGCCGCAGGGTAGAGGACAAGATTGCCACAAAGATCATCGACAGTATCGATAACCCCGTAACATCAATTACGGTCGATGTTGAAGAAGATGAAATAGTGCTTAAATAAAACAAAACAGTTATCCCTTTTTGGGATAACTGTTTTTGTATTGCAAAAATTGATTTAAAATGCTATACTTATTCAGGTATGTACCCATTAAGAATTAAGGGTGATTTTTTGAAAAAGTTTTTACTGAAAATATGGAATATGTTATACGACCTGAAAGTTAAAATAATTGCTTTTTATTGGTTGGTTTTTGATTTCTTTTATTCCCGTGTTACAAAGAAACCTACCGTAGCATCTGTTGATGAAACGATTGATACGATTGCAAAAAATCATTGCTCGATTGCTCGTTACGGAGACGGTGAAATCAAGCTTGTTGCAGGTAGGGATATTTCCTTTCAGAAAGCAACTCCGTTTGCAGTGAATAAGCTGCGAGAGGTTTTGTCAAGCGATGTTGACGGAATGCTTGTCGGTATAGCTGATATCTTTGGCGACAGAAGTCGTTATAATGAAAAAGCAAATGATTACTGGAAAAAGCATCTTCACCGCTTCAGAAAAGTCTGGTACAGATACCTTATCAAAGGAAAAAAATATTATAATGCTTCAATGACCAGACAATACATAACGCTTAATGACCGTTCACAGGCTGTTGAGGTTTACAACAGAATGAAAAAAATCTGGGAAGGTAAAGATGTTGTTTTCATTGAAGGCGAAAAGAGCAGAATGGGTGTAGGAAACGATTTGTTTGACGGTGCAAAATCCATAAAGCGAATAATCGGCCCTGCAACTCAGGCTTTTTCAAAATATGATGAAATTCTGGGTGAAGCTTTAAAGCAGAAAAAAGATGTGCTGTTCCTCATTGCTCTCGGCCCGGCTGCTACGGGTCTGGCTTACGACTTGCATATGAAAGGATATCAGGCTGTTGATATCGGACATGTTGATGTTGAGTATGAGTGGCTCTTGATGGGAGCTGAAAAGAAAACAGCACTTAAAAATAAAATGGTCTTTGAAGCAGCAGGCAAGTCGGGCGTTGAGGAATGCCATGATGAGAAATATGAGTCAGAGATAATAGCGAAGTTTATTTGATGAGGTAATAGAATGTCGTTAAAAGATTTGATCATCAGACTTAAAATGATGATTTTCAGTGTTGTAATTTTACCGAAAAAGTTTTTGCAAATGGTGAAGAGAAATATTACTGTTGCAAAAAACAATAAAAACAAAAAATTGCGTACAGAACCGCAGATTTTTTTGATTGGTACTCCCGAGTACGGTAATCTCGGAGATCAGATTATTGCCGTAGCTGAGCTTGATTGGCTTAAGGTGAATTATCCCGATTATGAGATAAAAGAGTTCACCCACGAAACACTTATGAAGGATAAAGACTGTAAGATGCTTCTTTCTCAGATCGGAAAGAACGATGTTATTTTCCTTCAGGGTGGAGGAAATCTCAATGATCTTTATCTCAACTGCGAGGCAATACGCAGAAGAGTTATTTCGGCTTGTCCCGAAAATAAAATTGTTCTTTTTCAGCAGTCGATTTTCTTCTCAGAAACAGAAAAAGGCGAGTCTGTCAAGGCTGAAACCTGCACTGTTTATAACAAGCACGGAAACTTTACAGTCATAACTCGTGAAGATAAGAGCTTTGAAACAGCAAAGGAGATTTTTGAACCGTTGAAGGTTTTGAAGTATCCTGATATGGCAACTTATCTCTTCGGAAAAATCACACCTCACCACAATTTGGAAAGCAGCGGTGTTATAACCTGCCTTCGTGATGATGACGAGAAGTTCTATTCTGACGAGGAACTCGGAAATATGAAGTCTGTACTTTCGAAGAAGTATATGATGGATTGTGCCGACACAAACATAAAGAAAACAGTTTCTCCCGATAACCGTATTAAGGTAATAAGCAGACTTGTAGACAGAATTTCAACTCACGAAGTGATGATAACCGACCGTTTTCACGGTGTGATTTTCTCAATCCTTGCAGGCACTCCGTGCGTTGTGCTTCGCTCATCGGACCACAAAATCGTAGAGGGTGTAAAATGGTTCAAGGATATTGATGGTATTTTCTATGCTGAAAATATTGAAGATGTGCCGATGCTTGTTGAAAAGGCGAAGATTGTCGGAAGGATTGAACCACCTGATTTTTCTCATTATTTCAATGAGCTTTACAACGAACTGAATATATAAAAATAACGCTATGCTGAAGATTAAAAATCAGCATAGCGCTTTTTTATTTTGCTTCGACTTCAATAAACCTCGGGATTTCACGGGCGAATATCTGAGGTACTCCATCGTATTCACCTTCGAAAAGTACGGTAACCTCGTTTTCTCCTGCTTTAAGGTTGAAGGTTGTATCCTTATCTGCTTTGTCAATTCCCTTTAATTCCGGCGATTTAAGAAGACCGATTTTTACATTATCCGTATCGGTTGCAGATACGGTCGCTTCAGTGTCTTTGTCGGAATAAATGTTGAGTACGCATTCAAAGTAAACCTTGTCACCGTCTATATAGAAATCAACAAAATGACTTTTTGCACTGTTGTCAAGAATTACAACGGCATTATTCTTTTTGAAAATAAAGCTTCCTGCGACAATAATTGCTATGATTAACAAAACGGGAACCCCGATTTTTAAAATCTTTTTCTTCATGCGAAACACCTCTTTTTGATTATACAACAAAACATAGTCAATGTCAAAAACTCTTGACAAAACACAAGGGAAACTGTACAATATGAAATTGAGTTTCAGTTTCATATTCATATTCATATTCAGAGGGTGAAGATATGGAAAATTCATATAATACCAAGCAAGGCGAATTGATCTTAAATCTTATAAAAAGTGAAGAGGGTAAGCATTTCACAGCTGATGAAATCATAACTCTCCTTGCAAATGAAGGTAAAAAGGTAGGTAAAGCGACTGTTTACCGTCATCTCGATAAGCTTATCCGTGCAGGTGAGGTGCGCAAATACATCGTTGAAGAGGGTACGAGTGCTTGCTTCGAATATGTCGGTCACAATCATTCGTGCAAATCTCATTATCATCTTAAGTGTTCTTCGTGCGGGGAGCTTCTTCATGTAAGATGCGATTTTCTTGATGAGGTTTCTTCTCATATTCTCGGCCATCACGGATTTACAATCGAACCTGAAAAGACGGTTCTTTACGGTCTTTGCGAAACTTGCAGGGAGGGCGGCAATGCTTAAAAAATTACTGTCACTTATACTTTCGACGGTAGTTTTTATTTCGGTCTTTGCAGGGTGCAGCTTTCAGGATGAGGATAGCGGTAAGTTAACGGTAGTTGCGACGATTTTTACACCGTATGACTTCGTCAGGCAGATAGTCGGCGATAAAGCTGATGTGATTCTGCTGCTGCCACCGGGAATGGAGAGCCATTCTTATGAGCCGACACCGTCGGATATAATAAAAATTGAAGAAGCAGACTTGTTCTTTTTTGTCAGTGAGCATACAGAAACCTGGGTTACGCAGATAATTTCGTCTTTGAAAAATAAAAAGGTCGAAACTTTCTGTATAGCAGACGGTATCGGCGTTGAAGTTCACGGCCACGATCATTCTTCGCACCATTCTCACGAACACTCAGAGGAATGTGAAACGGATGAGCATATATGGACAAACCTGGGCTATGCTGCTCAGATGGTTGATTTTATCAGCGAAAAGATAATTGAAAAGGATTCTGAAAATAAAGATTTCTATCTGGAGAATGCCAAGAAATATAAAAATGAAATTCTCAGCCTGAAATCAGATTTTGAAACAATGATTTCTTCTTCAGTGCGAAAAGAAATTGTTTCGGGTTCACGCTTTGCAATGAAGAATTTTACCAATGAATTCGGACTTCATTTTACTGCAGCGTTTGATTCCTGCGTGGATAACACAGAGCCCAGTGCCGCAGTTATGGCGAAGATAATTGATAAAATAAAAGAAGATAACATTCCTGTTATTTTCTATGAAGAGCTGATCGAGCCGAAAATTGCACGTGCTGTTTCGCTTGAAACAGGTGCAAGGATGCTGCTGCTTCATTCGTGCCACAATGTTTCGGCAGATGAGCTTGAAAGAGGAGAAACCTACCTGTCACTTATGAGGCAGAACTATAATAATTTAAAGGAGGCGCTTAACTGATGTCTATGATTTCGTGCGAAAAAGTTTATATGAGCTACGATTCGACAAAGGCTGTTGAAGGTGTCAGCTTTGATGTAGAAAAAGGCGACTTTTTATGCATCGTCGGCGAAAACGGCACAGGCAAAAGCACTCTTTTGAAAGGCATTTTAGGTCTGCAGAAGCTCAATTCCGGAACGATAGTTTTCTCGGGTATACGAGCAGGGGAGATAGGCTATCTTCCACAGAAAACGCTTGTGCAAAAGGATTTCCCCGCAAGCGTGTGGGAGGTTGTTTTAAGCGGCAGACAGACAAAGGGATTTAAACTTTTTTACACTCCAGAGGACAGAAGGGTTGCAAAAGAAAACATCGCTCTTATGGGCATTGAGGAGATAAAAAACAAATCATTCAACGAGCTTTCGGGAGGTCAGCAGCAAAGGGTACTTCTTGCAAGAGCACTCTGTGCGACGCAGAAGCTGATTCTGCTTGATGAGCCGACGACGGGGCTTGATCCTTTTGTTACTGCAGAGCTGTATAATCTTATCGCAAAGCTTAACCGTGAGCACGGAGTGACGGTTATTATGGTTACTCACGATATAAAAAATTCCGTCGGATTTGCGACTAAAATTCTTTCAATGGAGCATGACGGAGATTTCTTCGGTACAACGCAGGAATATATGAAAACTCCTGCAGCAAAACTGATTTTCGGAGGTGCTGCAGATGCTTGAAAACTTTTTAAAAATGTTTGAGTATGAGTTTATGCTCCGTGCAATAGTTGTAGGTGCGCTGGTTGCTCTTTGCTCGGCCCTTCTCGGAATAACACTTGTTCTCAAACGCTATTCAATGATCGGTGACGGTCTTTCTCATGTTGGTTTCGGTGCGTTGTGTATTGCTCTTGCGATGAATCTTGCACCGCTTACTGTGTCGGTGCCGGTCGTTATAATCGCAGCGTTCCTTCTTTTGCAGATAAGCGAAAACAGCAAGATAAAGGGTGATGCGGCGATAGCGCTTATTTCCAGCACAGCTCTTGCTGTCGGAATTATGGTAACGTCAACGACGACGGGTATCAACTCAGATATCAACGGCTATATGTTCGGAAGTATTCTTGCGATGAGTGATACTGATGTTATCGTCAGCATAATTCTTTCTGTTGCAGTGTTGGTGCTTTATATAGTTTTCTATAATAAAATATTTGCTGTCACTTTCGACGAAAGCTTTGCTCGTGCAACGGGAACAAAGACTAAGCTTTATAATACCCTTGTGTCGTTGCTGACGGCCATAACGATTGTTATAGGTATGAGGATAATGGGCGCTATGCTTATTTCAAGCCTTGTGATTTTCCCGGCATTGACGGCAATGCGTGTGTGCAGATCTTTCAGAAAAGTTGTAATAACTGCCGCAATAGTTTCAGTTGTGTGCTTTTTTGCAGGTCTGTTTGTTTCGTTCTGTTTTTCGATGCCTGCAGGAGCAAGCGTTGTTGTGACGAACGCTGTGATGTTCATAATTTTTTCAATAGCAGGAATGATTAAAAGAAAAGTTTCATAAATTTTCAAGAGGTGTTTGTATGAAAGAATTGGCAAGTATCAAAGATGTGAAAGAAAATCTCGTCAAGCTCATTTCTGACGATTGGGCTCTTGTTTCCGCAGGGGATAAGAATAAGTGGAACACGATGACGATAAGCTGGGGCGCTGTTGGTGAGCTCTGGGGAAAGGATGTTGTTTTTGCATTTATCCGACCGCAGAGATATACAAAAGAGTTTATGGACAGAGAGGATTATTTCACCGTCAGCTTTTTTGATGAAAACTATAAGGATGCTCTTAAAATCTGTGGAAGTAAATCAGGCAGAGACTGCGACAAAATCGATTTGGCTGGGCTGACTCCTTCATTTGACGGTGATGCTGTATATCCTGCTGAGGCTCGTCTTGTGATAAAATGCCGCAAAATTGCTGTGCAGAAGATGGACAATGCAGGATTTATTGATGAGTCTATAGAGGCAAATTACCGCTCCGGTGACTATCACTTTGTCTATGTTGGCGAGATAGAAAAAGAACTCGAAAAATAATTTAAAAATTTTCAA
>JAZORX010000137.1:0-7851 GCA_045656845.1 Acutalibacteraceae bacterium
AGAAGTAGATGCAGAGTTCGTTGCAACAGTTCTCGTAACTGCAGCAGGTCTTGAAATCGATGAGTCAGCAGAAATTGCTAACGCAGCAGATTTCACAAACATTGCTAAGGTTTCTACAGCGGTTGTTAATGGCATCATCCCCGTTGAAGACGGTAAAGTAAGCACAGCAGCTATGGAAGTAAACGACATCACAGCAGCTATCGCAGTTGCAGTTGGTCTTCGTTTCATTCCTGACGAAGTTGTAGACGATTTCGAGCTCGCTGAAGGCGTTAAGACTGTAGAAGATTATACAGTTGAAGACGACGCTATCGTTCTCGACGCAGCTTCAGACATCGTTGCAGGTGACGTTTTCGTTACTGACGATGCAGCTTTCAAGGCAGAAGCAGTTGAGATCGTAGACGATCAGAAGGTTGTTACAACATCTGACGTTGCTATCGACGAAGTTCTCGAGAAGATCGACTTCGAAGGTTCAACAGATGTTAACTTCGGTACAGCTATGATCATCGATGGTAACGGCGAAGTTATCAGTGACGGTTTGTTCGATACAGAAGGTCTCTCAGCAGATCAGATCGACAACATCATCCACGGTATCCTTCTTACTATCGGTAACATCAGCTTCTCAATCGGTGATTTCGACATCGATGCTGAAGCAACAAAGACAGGTTTTGATTTCGCAATCTCAACATCTCCTGTTGACGGTGTTAGAGTTACTAAGGACTACTCTCTCACAAACCTCTCAGTAGATGCTAAGGCTGACGTTGATATCAAGACACTTAACTTCAACGAAGTTTACCTCAACGCTGAGTATGACCTCGTTGACAAGACAACAATCGCAGGTTCTTACTACAAAGAGTTTGGTGAGGAAGTTAAGACAGAGGGCGAGAAGCTCGAAGCTGGCAAGGTATTCAATGACCTTGTTAACAAGTACATCCTCAGCGAGTTTGATTCATCAGCTATCAAGCTCTTCACAGTAGTTGTTCCTCTTGGTACTACTCCTCTTACATTCAACTTCGACATTATGCTTAACATTGGTGTTAACGGCAGAATGACAATCACAGTTGTTTCAGAAGAGTACCACGGTGTTTCAATCATCAACAACAAGATCAGCAAGGTTAACGATTCAAAGGTTATCGACCGTGTAGTTGATATCTACGGCGAATTCGAAATCAAGCTTGGTCTCGGTATCGGTCTCGGTCTCTTCGGATACACAATCGTTGACGTTGACGTTTGGGGCGGTATCGGTGCTTGGGTTGAAGCAACAGCTCGTTTCGTTGATGAAGATGGTAATCCTGTATTCCAGTCAACATATGCAGTACCGGTTGACTACCTCGCAGAAGTAGCAGCAGGTATGGACTTCGAAGGTGACATCCAGATTAAGGGTCATGCTGACATCTATGGCATCCTTGAGGTAGGCGTTGGTAACAACAGCGTTCTCAGCATCGTTGGTCTTTGCAAGACATGGACTATCTATGACAGAAGCAACGCAACATTCGCATCAATCGAATTTGATTGCTAATGTAAACTGAATTCCGGCCGTCGGGGGAAACCCCGACGGTTTTTTCTTTTATTAAAAGAGTGGGTGACCACTCTTTTTTTTGTTTACAATTTGTTCCTTTTTGTTTTATATTGCATTAAAAAAGAGGTGCGATTATGTTGATGCAAGGTTTCTTTGAAAATTTTTTATTTTTTTGGTAAAAATAGCCTTAAAAAGATTTGCAAACTTTTATAAAAGTGATATAATAATCTGTAACTATACGGTTAAATGGGGTTATGTTCTTTTTTGAACAAAACTGTTTAGCGTAGTTAAAAACAGCTTATTGCAAAAAGCTTTGAAAGGAATGTTTTTATGGCTGAAAAAGAAGCAAAAATGAAGCTTAATTACCCGAAAACCATACTCACAGGTTTTGGCTTCCTTGCTACATCAATCGCATGGGCGATTTATGACCCGTACATCACAAAGATTCTTAACAAGATTCTTTCTGAAAGTGCAATGGTTTCCCGTTGGAGTGAGGCTCTGGGTAATGCTATTCCGTGGATAGCTAAGTTCGCAGAGGCACAGGGCGAAAGCACAGTTGCACTCAACGGTGGTTTTACTCTTGTTCCTTTGTTTATCGGTATAATTATGACATTTGATAACATCTTTGGTGTTATCTTCCAACCGTCATTCGGAAAGCTTTCGGATAATTGCCATTCAAAGCTCGGTAAGCGCCGTCCGTTCATCGTGTCCTGCGCTCCGATTTCGGCAATCCTTTTCACATTAATTCCGATAGTTGCTCTTAATGTGCCGGGCGAAGCAAAGCTTTTTGCTACAATGGCAGTTGTTATCCTTTTCGTTTTCTCAATGTCTTTGTGGCGTGCTCCCGTTGTTGCACTTATGCCTGACCTTACACCGCCGCACCTTCGTTCAGAAGGTAACGCAGTTATCAACCTTATGGGTGGTATCGGCTCAGCTGTCGGTATGGTTGCTGGTACTCTCGGTATTGCTCTCTGCACACTCTTTGCAGGCTATACGAATGCACAGATCAAGGCAAACGAAACTCTTTCCTTCCCGTATGTTTTCGCTGTCGGTTCAGTTGTTATGATCATCGGCATGCTCGTTCTTCTTTTCTTTGTTAAGGAAGAGGATACAAGCATCAAGCTCAAGGGCGAAAGAAACGAATACGCAGATGCAAAGGCTAAGAGAAAGGCTGAAAAAGAAGCTGCAAAAGCTCATAAGGCTGCTCTCAAGGCTGAGAAGCTTTCAAAGGCAGAAAGAAAGAGCCTTATCTTTATGCTCGGCTGTCTCTTCTTCCTTTTCTGCGGTACGAATGCTATCACAACATTCTTCTCATTGTTTGCTCAGGAAATCCTTCATATGATCACTTCTGAGGCAACATTCATTATGCTCATCTTTGCTGTCTGCTCAGGTGTTGCAGCTCTTCCGGCAGGTAAGCTCGGCAAGAAATTCGGCAGAAAAAAGACGATCCTTGCAGGTATCTCAGTTTTCCTTTCAGCTTTCATCGTTTTCTTTGCAGTTTTCCTTGTAATGCTCGGAAACAAAGATCTTTCAATTAAGAATTATGTTGAGGTCAATAACGCATATATCGCAGTTAACGATCAGGTAAATAACTACAACTCTGATATGAGTGACCTTGCTAAGGAAGAAGGCAGAGAGCTTTCAGAGGATGAAGTTATCTCAATGGATAAGTACATCGAATATAAGCAGGGTAAGTTCAGCTCTGTATATTACGATGAGTTTGACAAGTACTTCACAGAAAATGCAGGCGAGCCGACTGAAAAGGCTGTTGTCGCTGTTGCAAAGAATGTTCTTGCCCTTGAAGCAGATGATTTCGGCGCAGCATTGCAGGCAATTTCAGATTCAGTTTCAAATATCACGAAGATTCTTCGCGTTCTCATTTACCCCGTGCTCATCCTTGGCGGTGCAGCAAATATGTTCATAACTGTTAACACACTTCCGCTTGTTCTTGATATCGGTGGTGTTGCAAAGGTTGGTACATTCACGGGTTACTATTACACAGCAACATTCTCTGCTCAGATCGCAGCTCCGATCGTTTACGGCTTCATAAGAATGTTTGCAGGAACTTATATGTCGCTGTTCTATTACAGCCCGATAATGTTTGCCTGCGCAATATTCTTCCTGCTGTTTGTTAAACACGGTGAATCAAAAATTACGGACGATATGATTAAAGAAGCCCGTATGGCAGAAGATTGATAAATATTGGAGGAGAAAATAATGTCACAGGAAAGAGCTTTACTGCAGATAAGAAATCTCAGAAAAAGCTACGGCTCATTTGAGGTTTTGAAGGGGATTTCATTTGATATTCCCCAGGGCCAGATCGTTGGTCTTCTCGGCCCCAACGGTTGCGGTAAGTCATCAATGATCAAATCCATCGTTGGTCTTATAAACGACTATGAGGGAGAAATCCTCATAAACGGTCAGGCTCCCGGCGTAGAGTCAAAAAAGGTTGTTGCATACCTTCCCGAAAGGAACTATCTTCCTCCGTGGATGAATGCAAAGCAGGCAATCAAATATGTTGCCGATTTTTATAAAAACTTTGATGAGGCGAAGGCTTTCGCTATGGCGCAGACCTTCGAGCTCAATATGAAGCAGAAGCTTAAGACGATGTCAAAGGGTCAGCAGGAAAAGCTCCATCTTATCCTCGTTATGTGCCGTAAAGCAGACCTTTATGTTCTTGACGAGCCGCTTGGTGGTGTTGATGTTGTTGCAAGAGATTTCATCCTTGAAACAATCCTTCGCAACCACGCAGAAAATTCAACAATCCTTCTTTCAACGCATCTCATTTATGATATAGAGAAAATTCTTGACCGTGTTCTCATGGTCAAAAATGGTACTCTTGCTGTTAACACTCCTGTTGATAAGATAAGAGAAAACGGCAATACAGTTGAAAACTTGTTCAGGGAGGTGTTCAACAATGTTTGGTAAGCTTCTTAAGTATGATTTCCTCGCAACGGGCAGAATTATGGCAATTGTTTATGCAATTTTTGCTGCTGTTTCTGTGTATGTTATTGCTCCTTTCTATTTCAACGATATTCCTGCTGAAGAAATGGGCCCCATGGAAGCTCTTAAGGTTATCCTTTTGTTGGTAGTTGTAGCTGCACTTTACATTGTTACGATCGTAACGATTATGGTTCACTTCCAGAAGTCGCTTTACAGTGATCAGGGATATCTTACATTTACTCTTCCTGTAAAGAGCTTCTCTATTCTTACTTCAAAAGTTCTTGTTTCAAGCTTTTGGTATCTGTTGGCTTCTGTTTCTTCTATGGCGTCTATCTTTATTGTAATTGATGCACTGAGTAAAAGTCTTGGCGAAGAGGGTATTTCTTTGATAGAGATGATTCTCACGCTTTTTGACGAAAATCTTAATGTGGGTGCGCTTGTATTTATGTTGGTGTGCATACTTGTAAACGGTTTCGCTTCAGTTTTTCTGTATATTTTAGAGGTTTGTTTTGCAATTACTATTTCAAACACAAGACCTTTCCAGAAGCACCATGTTATCTTCACACTTCTTTTTTCAGCGATTACGGTTATCGTAGCAACCACAATCAACTCAGCACTTGCAGACTCCATTCTGCTTGGAGTGTCTCTCAACGAAAGTGGCGAGAGCCTGAAGTTTGTTACAGATATTGCAGATGCCAATATAACTTGTGTAAATATATTGCCGGCTGTTACAAGCATTGCTTTTGCTGTTGGTTTCTTCTTTGTAACCCATTATGTTATGAAGAAAAAGATTAATCTTCAGTGATGCGCATAGGTATCTACGGCGGTACTTTTGATCCGCCGCACGCAGGGCATAAAAAATATGCCGATGAGCTTAAAGAGAGGCTTTCTCTCGATAAGCTCATCGTTATTCCGACAGCAACACCACCTCATAAAACAAAGAGCTCTTTTTCAAGCAGCGAGCAAAGGCTTGAAATGCTGAAGATTCTTTTTGAAAATAGTGAGAATGTTGAGGTCAGCGATATGGAGATTCTCCGTGGAGGGAAGAGCTATACCTATGAAACAGTGACTCTTCTTCGCGGTGCTTATCCCGACGATGAGCTGATATTTTTCATCGGCTCAGATATGCTCTTCACCTTTCATCAATGGGTTAATCCGGATGTGATTTTAGATTGTGTTAAAATCTGTGCCGTTTCCAGAAAAGATGATATAGGTGAAGAAAAACTCAAGGATTATATTGAAGAATATTTTCCGGAAAATAAGGAAAGATTCATCACCTGCGATTTTGAACCGATTGAGCTGAGCTCAACGCAGATAAGAAATGCGATCTGCGACGGAGAGAGCGTTGAAGGCCTGATCGACGAAAGGGTGCTGAAATATATAAAAGAAAAGGAGTTATACCTTTGAACGGCTGGACTGATGAAAAAATCATTGAACTCATAAGGTCGAAGCTGGAGTTAAGGCGGTTTCAGCATAGCCTGAATGTTGCCGAAAGTGCACGCTACTTAGCTGAAAAATATGGCGGTGATGCTGATAAGGCGTACACGGCAGGGCTCTTGCACGATGTTATGAAAAATTCCTCTGCCGAGGAGCAGCTGGGGGTTATAACCGAGGCAGGGATTGAGCTTCTGCCCGAGGAGCGGGCCAATAAAAAGCTGTGGCACGCAATCGCAGGAGCTGAGTATATCAGAAATGTTATGGGTATTGACGACAAGGAAATTTATAAAGCCGTCAGGTACCATACAACGGGCAGGGCAAAAATGTCCTTGCTTGAAAAAATAGTGTATCTTGCAGATTACATATCAGCCGAACGCAACTATAAAGATGTTGATGTTATGCGCAGACTTTGCGACGAATCAATGGAAAAAGCTTCGCTTTATGCGCTCGAGTTCGGCATACCGGACCTTGTAAGGAGAGGGAGCGTCATTCATCCCGACAGTCTTGATCTTTACAATGAACTGGTAATAGGAGGTAACAGATATGACATCACTTGAAACAGCAAAAAGTATAGTTAAAATTCTTGACAACAAAAAGGCAACCGATATTGATCTCATTCAGACACAGGAATTGACGATAGTTTCTGACTATTTCGTTATCGCAAGTGGTACATCAAACACTCATGTCCGTGCTCTTGCAGACGAGGTTGAAGAGGAAATGAAGAAGCTCGGCGTTGAACCTGACCATATTGAGGGCAGGGCAACGGGCTGGATCCTTCTTGATTACGGTTGCGTTCTTGTTCATGTTTTCGACCCCCAGTCAAGAGAGTATTATAATCTCGAAAGGCTCTGGGGCGACGCAGCGAAGGTCGATATTTCAGATATAGTAACACCGGATTGACTTTAAGTTAATTTTTAAACTGATGATCTCAGGATCCCTTGTTTAAAGGGAGAAAACAGCGATAATTCGTAGGGGGCAGATATTATCAGCCCGTGAATTTGTATAAATTTTATTTCAGGCAGCTTGGTGCTGCATTAACTCGGAGGAATATTGAAATGGGTTATGATTTTAAATCAACAGAGAAAAAATGGCAGGATAAATGGGAGGCAGAGGGCGTCTTCAATGCGGTAGATTTTTCGGACAAGCCGAAGTTCTATGCCCTTGTTGAGTTCCCGTATCCCAGTGGTGCAGGTATGCACGTTGGTCACATCAAGGCTTATTCAGGTCTTGAGGTTGTATCAAGAAAAAGAAGAATGCAGGGATACAATGTTTTGTTCCCGATCGGCTTTGATGCTTATGGTCTTCCGACGGAAAACTATGCTATCAAGACAGGCATTCATCCCCGTAAAGTAACGGATATGAATATCGAAAAGTTCTCTTCTCAGCTCAGAAGAGTAGGCTTCTCTTTTGACTGGACAAGAGTTGTTGATACCACTCAGGAAGATTATTACAAGTGGACACAGTGGATTTTTCTCAAGATGTTTGAAAACGGTCTCGCTTTCAGAGATAAGACTCTTGTTAACTATTGTCCGTCTTGTAAGGTTGTTCTTTCAAACGAGGACTCTCAGGGCGGTAAGTGCGATATCTGCCATTCAGACATCGTGCAGAAGTCAAAGGATGTTTGGTACCTTCGCATAACAGAATATGCAGACAAGCTTCTCGAAGGTCTTGAGAAGGTTGATTATCTTCCAAATGTAAAGCTTCAGCAGCAGAACTGGATCGGCAAGTCAACAGGTGCATTTGTTGATTTCGAAGTAAAGGGTTCAGACGATGAAAAGCTTAAGGTTTATACAACCCGTCCGGATACTCTTTTTGGCGTAACATTTATGGTTATGGCTCCCGAGCATCCGATGATCGACAAGTATGCAGAGAGAATTGCAAATATGGCAGACATCGAAGCATACAGAAAAGAATGCGCAAAGAAGACAGAGTTTGAAAGAACTCAGCTTGTTAAA
>JAZORX010000138.1:0-5106 GCA_045656845.1 Acutalibacteraceae bacterium
CAGGGCCGTGAAAAGGATTGGATTGAGCTTTCAGCTGACGAAGGCGCAGAATATGACGAGATCATCGAAATCGATCTCTCAACTCTCGCTCCCCTTGCAGCTATGCCTCATATGCCGGATAATGTTAAGAAGGTTGAAGAAATCGGTGAAATCAAGGTTGATCAGGTTTGTATCGGTTCATGCACAAACTCATCACTTATGGATATGCTCAAGGTTGCTGCTATCCTTAAGGGCAAGACAGTTTGTCCTTCAGTAAGCCTTTCAATCGCTCCCGGTTCAAAGCAGGTTCTTAATATGCTTGCTCTCAGCGGTGCACTTTCAGATATGATCGACGCAGGCGCAAGAATCCTCGAATCAGCTTGTGGCCCCTGCATCGGTATGGGTCAGTCTCCCAACTCAGCAGGTGTATCACTTCGTACATTCAACCGTAACTTTGAAGGCCGTTCCGGTACTGCTGATGCAGGTATCTACCTTGTAAGCCCCGAAGTTGCAGCAGCATCTGCTATTACAGGTGTTTTCACAGATCCCCGCAAGCTCGGCGAAATGCCTGAAATCGAGATGCCTGATGAATTCATCATCAACGACAATATGATTGCAATGCCTGCTGCTATCGAAGATGCAGACAGCGTTGAAATTATGTACGGTCCTAACATCAAGCCCTTCCCGAAGACAGAGGCTCTTCCTGAAGATATCACCGCAAAGGCAGTCCTCAAGGTTGGCGACAACATCACAACCGACCACATCATGCCTGCAGGTGCAAAGATTCTCCCCTACCGTTCAAACATCCCCTTCCTTTCAAACTTCTGCTTCAAGCAGTGCGACGAGAAGTTTGCAGAGCATTGTAAAGAAGCAGGCAAGGGTATCATCATCGGTGGCGCTAACTATGGTCAGGGTTCATCAAGAGAGCACGCAGCCCTCGTTCCTCTCTACCTCGGTATCAAGGCTGTTATCACAAAGTCTTTCGCAAGAATCCACTGTGCAAACCTTGTTAACGCAGGTATCATTCCGTTCACATTCAAAAATGAGGCTGACTATGACAAGATCAGCGTAAACGACGAGCTCTGCCTCCCCGAAATCCGTAAGGCTATCGCAGACGGCAGTGAAGTTACACTCAAGAATCTTACAACCGGCGAAGAATATGCTCTTGACTATCAGCTTTCTGAGCGTCAGAGAGAAATCATTCTCGCAGGCAGCCTACTTGACTACACAAGAGAAAATTCATAAGGAGAAAACAAAATGACAGAATTACAGATCAAAAGTGCAGTAGAAAAATTCGAAGCTCTCATCCGTGAGCAGAGCGACCGTTCAGATAAAATCAAGGCTCAGGGCGATTTCGTAGACTACGAAAAGCTTGACAAGATCATCATCGGCGTATGCGGTGGTGATGGCATCGGCCCTGTTATTACAAAGGAAAGTGCAAGAGTTCTTGAATATATGCTTGCTGACAAGGTTGAAGCAGGTAAAATCGAATTCAAGGTTATCGACGGTCTTACAATTGAAAACCGTGTAGCAGCTAACAAGGCTATCCCTGACGATGTTCTCGAAGAGCTCAAAGCTTGCCACGTTATCCTCAAGGGACCGACAACTACACCTCAGGCAGGCGATCCCTGGCCAAACATCGAAAGTGCAAACGTTGCAATGAGAAAGGCTCTCGACCTTTTCGCTAACCTTCGTCCCGTTAAGGTTCCTGATGAGGGTATCGACTGGACATTCTTCCGTGAGAACACAGAAGGTGCTTACGCAGTAGGCTCAAAGGGCGTTAATGTTACAGACGACCTCGCAGTTGACTTTGTTGTTACAACAACTGAGGGCTGCGAAAGAATTGCAAAGCTTGCATATGACTACGCTAGAAGAAACAAGAAAGAAAGAGTTTCTATCATCACAAAGGCAAACATCATCAAGACAACTGACGGCAAGTTCCTCAACCTTTGCAAAAACATCGGTAAGGATTATCCCGAAATCATCACTGATGAATGGTATATCGACATCACAACAGCTAAGCTTATCGACCCGAAGCGCCGTAAGGACTTCAAGGTATTCGTTCTTCCTAACCTTTACGGTGATATCATCACTGACGAAGCTGCAGAATTCCAGGGTGGCGTAGGTACTGCAGGAAGTGCAAACATCGGTAAGAGATATGCTATGTTTGAGGCTATTCACGGATCAGCACCCCGTATGATGCGCGAAGGCAGAGGTCAGTATGCTGATCCTTGCTCAATGCTCCGTGCTTCAGTTATGCTCCTTTCTCACATCGGTGAGCAGGAAAAGGCTGACCTTCTTGAAAAGGCTCTTGACATCTGTATGTTTGACGAGAAGAAGCTCCAGATTACAGGTCGCGACACAGGCTGCACCTGCGAAGAATTCGGCGATTATGTAATGGAAACAGTTAAGAAGCTCCGCGCATAATCTTAACGAAAGTGAGTTATTACAATGCCAAAAGAGAAAAAGGACATTTCAATGTCAGTAATTAAGCGTCTGCCGAGATATTACAGATTTCTCGGCGAGCTTAAGAAAAAGAATATATCAAGAATTTCATCCCGTGAGCTTTCACAGATGATGGGATTCACGGCATCACAGATCAGGCAGGATCTCAACTGCTTCGGTGGCTTCGGCCAGCAGGGTTACGGATATAACGTTGACCAGCTGCGTGCAGAAATCGGTTCTATCCTCGGTGTAGGCAACGGTTTCAAAACCATTATTATCGGATGTGGTAATCTCGGAAAAGCAATCGCTGCACATATGGCTTTTGAGGACAGAGGTTTTGAGCTTGTCGGTATTTTCGACAAGAGAGCCGAAGAAATGCAGGATGTAAGAATCAAGGGTATTTCAATCTCCCCTATTGAGGATCTTGAAATTTACTGTCAGGAAGTTGAGCCGATCGTCGCAGTTCTTTGCACACCGACTCTTGTAACTCCCGAAATAGTAGACAGACTTATCAATCTGGGCATCACTAATTTCTGGAACTTCAGCCACTATGATATTAATTCAGCCTATCCTCAGGCAAATGTTGAAAACGTTCATCTCAATGACAGTCTTATGACACTCAGCTATCAGATTACTAACAACGGAGGTAATGCATAATGAAAATTATGTCTTTCAATGTTTTATGTCACGGTTGCGAAGGTCACGATTGGTTTGACCGTCAGGATGATGTTATTCAGACTGTAAGAAATTATATGCCCGACATTTTCGGCCTTCAGGAGGCTCATCTTGATTGGATGAAGGCTTTTTGGAGCAAGATGCCTGAATATGACTATGTCGGAGTCGGCAGAGATGACGGCAAAGAAGACGGAGAGTTCTCTCCCGTTTTCTATAAGAAGGATAAATTTGATTTTATTGAAGGAAACACCTTCTGGATAAGCGAAACTCCGGATGTTCCGTCAAGGTCGTGGAATACAGCCTGCACGAGAGTATGCTCCTACGCAAAGCTTCGTGACAAGGAAAGCGGAAATATTTTCGTTGCAATGAATACTCATCTTGACCATATCAGCGTTGAGGCAAGAAAGAACGGTGTTCGACTCATAAACGAGTTTGCAAAGAATATCGACTGCCCCATCGTTATTACGGGAGATTTCAACATTCCTGAAAAAACGGACTGTTACCCTGATATGATCGGTTACGGAATCTTCAAGGATTCAAAGTTTGAAGCTCCCGTTACCGAGGATACATTTACTTTCCACGAATTTTTCCATCATAACGGTGACAGATCAGTTATAGACTTTGTTTTTATAACTGAAGGTTTTAAGGCTCTTGTTTACCATGTTATTCAGGACAAAATCAACGGAGCTTTCCCCTCAGACCATTGTCCCGTTCTGGCTGAGATTGATTTCAAATAAAATTAAGACTGTACCAAAATCCTTCGGGATGATTCGGTACAGTCTTTTTTCTGCTATAAAAAAACAACCTGCCGTAAAGCAGGTTGTGAAAAATCAGAACTTTTCTTCCTTTTTCTTTTTCTTGTCTGTCTTACCCTTAGCTTCCATACGAGCAGCTCTTTCCTTGTCTGCTGCTTCCTTAGCTGCTGCTCTTTCAGCTGCGAGCTTCTCGTTAGCTGTGTTGTTCTGGCTTACAGCCCAACGAGTGATCTTCATATGGTTTCTGTCAGCTCCTGTTTCGATGATAAGTGAATCATCCTTAACAGTAACGATCTTTCCGATGATACCGCCGATAGTTGTGATCTCATCGCCGATCTGAAGGTTGTCGCGCATTGCCTGCTCTTCCTTCTGCTTTTTCTTCTGCGGTCTGATCATCATAAAATACATAAGAGCGACCAAGGGAATGAACATAATAAGTGAACTCATACTACCCATAAAATTTTCCTCCTAAAACACAATATTGGTATTATACAGTACTTTATTTAAAAAAGCAAGTTAAATTTTTTGTTGAAGAATTATCATATTCTCGTATCGAGCAGATCGACATATTTTTCTTTGAATTCGTCAAAAGTTCCCTCTTCAAGAGCTGCACGGATTTTCTCCATCAGCGTATTATAGAAATAGAGGTTATGCGTTACGCAAAGGCGCATTGCAAGCATTTCCTTCGCTTTGAAAAGATGACGGATATATGCCTTTGAATGCTTTCTGCAGGTCGGGCAGTTACATTCGGGGTCAATCGGAGTATCGTCCTTCATATACTTTGCGTTGTTGATATTGATTATTCCGTTCATCGTGAAGAGATGTCCGTGACGGGCATTACGGCTGGGCATTACGCAATCGAAAAGGTCAACTCCCCTGCTGACAGCCTCTATGATATTGCCAGGAGTGCCGACGCCCATAAGATAACGGATTTTATTTTTCGGTGCATACGGCTCAACGGCTGAAATAATACGGTACATATCCTCTTTCGGCTCACCGACAGCAAGTCCGCCTATCGCATAACCGTCGAGGTCCAGCTCAGCGATCTTCTGCATATGTTCAATTCGAAGCTCGTCATAAACGCATCCCTGATTGATGCCGAAAAGAAGCTGATTTTTGTTTATAGTATCGTGCAGAGAATTGAGTCTCTCCATCTCTTCCTTACAACGGATGAGCCACCTTGTTGTTCTTTCGCAGGAGTTTCTGGAATATTCATATGTAGACGGGTTAGCAACACATTCGTCAAACGCCA
>JAZORX010000139.1:0-2586 GCA_045656845.1 Acutalibacteraceae bacterium
AAAAAGCATTATGTATGTTACACTTAATTTATCAGAAAATGTGATAAAGAGGTGTTGACAATGGTTAAAGAAGTCATACACGACCCTATTTTATTAGCAAAGAAATCGGAGAAGGCTACAACCCAAGATTTGCAGGTGGCAAAGGATTTGCTTGACACTCTTATTGCCAATGCTGACGGTTGCGTCGGTATGGCTGCCAATATGATTGGCGTACATAAGTGCATTATCTGTTTTGACAATGACGGTACATACATGACAATGTTCAATCCTGAGATTATCAAGCAAGCTGACCCTTATCAGACGGAAGAAGGTTGTCTTTCTCTGCTTGGTGGTCCTCGTAAATGTAAGCGTTATAAAAGCATTAAAGTAAAATGGCAGAATGCTGAATTCCAGACCCGCATCAAAACTTTCACAGGCTGGACTGCGCAGATAATTCAGCACGAAGTCGACCATCTGAGCGGAGTGTTAATTTGATTTTCTGCACATGGTATAGTCTTTTACCGATTAAACAACGGAGGTTCCATCTATGAGCAAGCCGGATATAGATTTATTAAAAAGTAACATTGAAAAAGCGGCTTTGTACGACTTTGAAAATAACAAAGTATTCGGCTCGGCATATTGTGTTATCCGGGGCGATAATGTGATTTATAAAAAATGTTTCGGAAGCATCTCTGCAGATACCGATGAGCCTGTTACCGAAAACACCATATTCCGTATGGCTTCCATGACAAAACCCGTGACGGCGATGGCAACGCTTATTCTCATAGAACGAGGTTTGCTTTCGTTGTCTGATAAAGTGTCCGATTATTTGACTGAATTTAAAGATATTCATATCACCCAAATGTCACAGTCGGGACAACTGACAGATCTGGGTAAAGCACAGAATGAAATTACAATATGCAATCTCCTTACCCATACTTCGGGAATCGGCAGTGATCCCCTTAAGGATGCCAAATTGTCCGAAGAAGACATAAAGAGCATTGATGACACTGTGAATTTTTATTTAAGAATGGGTCTTGATTTTGAACCCGGAACAAAACAACAGTACAGCGCATTCGGTGCTTTTGATGTGTTGGTAAAGATTATCGAGAAAGTTTCCGGAACAGACTATCTTGAATTTTTAACGAAGGAAATTTTTGAGCCTTGCGGTATGACGGATACTACTTTCATTCCCACACCGGAACAATGGAAATCAACAATTGCTATGCACAACCGAGTTGATGGCGAAAGTTGCAATGAGAAAACGGTCGAAGACAGAGTTTTTTCTTTCTTTCCGTGCAAACATTATCTTGGCGGAGCAGGATTGGTGTCAACGCTTGATGACTATTCAAGGTTTGCAAAAATGCTTCTGAATAAAGGAAAAACACCCACAAAGCAAATTGTCCGTGAAGATACATTCAGGTTGTTACACACACCTTTTGTCAGCGAAAAAATAATGCCTTCAAGCGAAAGATGGGGGCTTGGTGTCCGTGTAATAGTCCGTGAGGATTATGAAGACTTACCGGTGGGAGCTTTCGGCTGGAGCGGAGCTTACGGCACCCTTTTCTGGATTGATTCCACAAACAATATCGCCGCTGTGTATATGAAAAACTCCATTTTTGACGGAGGAGCAGGAAACGAGTCTGCACGCAATTTCGAAAAAGCAGTGACGAATTCGTTGATTAATTCTTAAATTTGAAGATAAAGTCATAGAAATGTGGTCTTAAATTAACAAACACCGCACGGTTTTTTGAATTTCCGGGCGGTGTTATTTTTATATACTCATATTACTCTGGTCGCACAGTTTAAAAGTAAACCCTTTCACAATATCTTTTTTGTATAGCCCATATAAATCACCTCAAAATTCAATTTACATTCAGAATTACATCACAATAATATCACAGAGATATCTGTTTGACAATATATTACGTCTCCGTGTGTACCAAAAACGGGACAAGTCTATTTTTGTGGCTATATAAAATTGTTCGTATGGACTTTTGTTCTTGTGTGTGATAAAATGAAACAAACATATAATTGCAACGGAGTATAACTATGCTATCTTACACATACAAAGAACACGGAAAATTCGAACTGACCGAAAAGCCGTTTCCCGAAATTATTGACTCACGGGATGCGATTGTCAAAGTTACTATGAGCAGTATCTGCTCAAGTGATTTGCACATCAAACATGGTTCTGTACCTCGTGCAGTGCCTGGAATTACAGTAGGGCACGAAATGGTTGGTGTTGTCCAAAATGTCGGCTCTGATGTTAAGAATGTCAAAGTCGGAGACAGGGTTACCGTAAATGTTGAAACCTTCTGCGGAGAGTGTTTTTTCTGCAAGAAAGGTTTTGTTAATAACTGCACTGACAAAAACGGCGGTTGGGCACTTGGTTGCCGTATTGACGGCGGACAGACTGAATTTGTCCGTGTGCCTTACTCAGACACAGGGCTTAACAAAATCCCCGATACAGTTACTGATGAACAGGCTTTATTTGTGGGCGATGTTCTTGCAACAGGCTTCTGGGCGACACGCATTTCCGAAATCACAAAAGACGATACTGTGCTGATTATCGGTGCAGGTCCTACGGGAATATGCACTCTGCTT
>JAZORX010000140.1:0-8741 GCA_045656845.1 Acutalibacteraceae bacterium
CAGCTTTCGCTTAAGTTGGCAAACTATGCTGAATCTTCAAAAGCAAAGAACGCTTATAAGGCAATAAATCTGTCTTATCTTGTTGAAGATTGTGCTACAGAGCTTACAGCGGCTTATAATGCACTTGTTGCCCTTGACGGCAGGGATCTTTCTTATCAGAGTAAGATCGATGAAGCTACAGCTCTTCTTAATGATAAGCTTGCAAATCTTCGCTATAAACCTGCAGATACCACTGAAGCTATGAGGCTTCTCGCGGTTGCAAACAATATAGACAGAACTCAGTATGGCGATATGACAGCAGTTGATACCGCAATTGCTAATCTTGAATCAAAGCTCAGTCTCGACATAAGATATCAGAACGATATCAACAGAGCTGTTACGGCTCTTCAGTCTGCTATCGACAGTCTTAATAAGAATGTAGCAGATTATTCTTCTGTTGATGCAGCTATAGATCTTGTTCACGAAAGAGAGACTCTTATCAAGGAAACTTATGCAGATACTTACGGCTTTACGGCTGAAACATTCTATTCAAACTGGTCTTCCGTAATCCAGGCAATTGAGAATGTTGAGAGAGGTCTTGATTTTACAGAGCAGGCAAAGGTTAACGGATATGCCAATGCTATTCTGAACGCTCTTGAAAATCTTCAGGAGAATACTGCTGATTACACAGAAGCGAGAGCTGCTTATGATGAGGCATATGAAATTGTTACAACAGGCGAAAAGCTCTATACTGAAGAAAGCCTTGACAGACTTACTCAGGCTTATACATCGGTTGTATTCAATAAACCGATCAGCGAGCAGGCAACAGTTGACGGCTATGCAGTTACAATAAATGAAGCAATTGAGAACCTTGAATATCTCCCGGCAGATTATTCTCAGGTGAATAAACAGCTTGCTCTCGCTCAGGAAAAGATTGATCTTAATACTGAGTTTGAAACGGCTCATCCCGATCATCCTTACTATACCAACGACTCGATGTCTGTGCTTGAAATTGCAGTTGCTTCAGTTGTTGAAGGTCTTGATATAAGAGAGCAGGCGGTTGTTGACGGCTATGCAACAGCTATCGCAAATGCGATTTCAAAGCTTGTAATCGCTCCTGCAGATTATTCTCAGGTTGATCTCGCACTTCTTAATGTGCCGTCAGATCTCACTTTGTATACAACTCTTTCTGTTGCAACTCTTAATGCAACAATTAACAACATCAATCGCACATATACAGCTGACAAGCAGGCTACGGTTGACAGATATGTTACATCTATAAATAATGCGATAACAGGACTTAAGTATAAGGGAGCTGATTACAGCTCTGTTACGGCAGCTCTTAAGAAGGTACCTGCAGATTCTTCTGTTTATACAGAGGATAGCTGGAACCACCTTCAGGCTCAGATTGATGCAGTTGTATACAATCTTGATATAACTCATCAGGAAGAAGTTAATAATTACGCTCTTGCAATCGAGCAGGCTGTCGAGTTCCTTCGTTTCAGAACTGCTGATTATTCAAAAGTTGATGAAGCAATTACAGCAGCTAATGCTGAGATTGAAAAGGGTATCTATACAGAAGACAGCGTCGCTCTTGTTCAGAATGCAATAAATGCTGTTGAGCGTGATTATCCGATAGGCAGGCAGTCAGAGGTTGATGCTTTTGCAGCAGCTATCAACTCAGCTGTCGCAAAGCTTGTTCAGCTTGATGCAGACTATACGGCAGTTGACGATGCTATCGCAGCAGCGAATGCTGAAGTTGCAAAGGGCTATTACACAGACGAAAGTGTTGCAAATGTTAATAAGGCTATCAATGCTGTTGTAAGGGGCTATAAGGTAGCTCGTCAGGCAGAGGTTAATGCTTTTGCAGAGGCTATCATTGATGCAACAAGCAAGCTCGAAATAATCTATGCTGATTATACAGATGTTGATGATGCTATCGATTATGCATATTCGGAGATCGAATCAGGATTGTATACGGATGAAAGTGTTGCAGATGTTATCGAAGCTATCAATGCTGTAGAGAGAGATTATCCTTATACCCGTCAGGATGAAGTTGATGAATTTGCTTATGCAATCGACGATGCAGTTTCAACGCTTAAGTACAAACCGGCAGATTACACTGCAGTTGATGAAGCAATAGAAAAAGCGAATATTGAAATTGCAAAGGATATCTATACAGAAGAAAGCGTTGCAAACCTTAACAAGGCAATCAATAAGGTTGTCCGAGGATACAATATCCTCAAACAGGCTACGGTTGACGGATATGCAACAGCTATCAACTCAGCAATTGAAAAGCTTGAAGCAAAGGGTGCTGATTACACATCTGTTGAAAATGCAATAACGGCAGCGAATGATAAGATAGCAACAGGCTGGTATACAGATGATTCAGTCGTTCTTGTACAGAATGCAATCATGGCAGTTGAATACGGTCTTCCTCTTGACAGACAGGCAGATGTTGAAGCTTTTGCAGCAGCAATCGTCGAAGCAACAGGTAATCTTGTTCTCAAGCCTGCTGACTATACCGCAGTTGAGGATGCAATCGAGATTGCTTCAAACGAAGTTGCAAGAGATTACTATACAGATGAAAGTGTTGCAGCGCTTTATGAGGTAGTTGGTCAGGTTGATTACACACTTACTGCTGACAGACAGGATGAGGTTGATGCTTTTGCAGCTATGATTATGGAAGCAATCAGTCGCCTTGAACGAAAAGGTCCGTATATCGACGAGCTTCTTGAAGCAATACGAGCTGCTGAAGCGGAAATCGAAAAGGGCATCTATACATACGATTCTGTCGCAAGACTCCGTGAAGCTGTAAGCTTTGCAAAGTCAGAAATCAACAGTGGAAGCGAAAACCTTTACAACCAGTATTTTGTAGATTCTTTGGTTATGAATATTGAAGGCCTGACAGAATCACTTATAGTAATGGATGCCGACTACACAGCTGTTGAAGATGCTATCGCAGCAGCAAACGAAAAGATAGCAACGGGCTGGTATACAGATGATTCAGTTGCTCTTCTTCAGGCTGAAATTGACAAGGTTGAGTACGGTCTTGATGTTACCGAGCAGGACAGAGTAATT
Organism: Acutalibacteraceae bacterium; assembly: GCA_045656845.1. Lineage (GTDB taxonomy): Bacteria > Bacillota > Clostridia > Oscillospirales > Acutalibacteraceae > CAG-488. Next base: position 3,061 of record JAZORX010000140.1, read on the forward strand.
CTATTTGCGAATAATATAGTTAATCTCACCAATGAATTAGTCTTAAAATCGGCAGATTACACAGAACTTCAAAAAATCCTGGATTTACTTGACAATTCGGCTTCAGAGATTTATACTATACAATATGAAAACTTTAATGAGGTAATGTCTCTTATAGTAACTTATAGGGAAAATACTGTTTCAGGCAATATGAATCTGACTATTGATAAGCAGGCTCAGGTTGATGAAATGGCAGCAACTCTTCAGGGTTATATTGATTCCCTTGTACCGGCTAAGACGGAGCGTTTCGAAATTATCGGTGGCGCTTCAGTCAAAAAGCAGGGCGGTGTCAACTACATCGTAAGTCTCCAGACAAACCTCACAAAGGCTAAGTTCCAGAGCACATATGCAGATTACGAAAATGTTAAGCTTGAATACGAAATGACAACGGCTCGTTACCTTGGTACAGGTTCAAAGGTTATTGTTAAGTCGGCAGATTCAGGTGAAGTTATTGCAGAGTATGTGATCGTAATCTACGGTGATGTTGACGGTTCAGCAACAATCAACGCACGAGATGCTGTTGAAATTTCAAACTCTCTTGCAGGTATCACAGATTCACTTACAGGTGCAGAAAAGCTTGCAGCGAATGTTGAGGGCACAAGAACTACAATCAACGCAAAGGACGCAGATGTAATTGACGCTGTGGTTGCAGGTACAATGGTAATTGACCAGTCAACGGGTAAAGGAACAGCCGTATAATCAATGGCTTTAATCCATGCCAATGGATAAAGATATAAAATTTTAGGAGGAAATATTATGGCAAAGAAAGTTTTAAGCATCGTTCTTTCAGTAGCAATGCTTCTTGGTACTTTCGCAGTTGCTTCTTCAGCTGGTATGTATTATGATTACACACCCGAAGAGGCTCAGGCAGAAGTTGCTGAGAAACTTTGGTATGTAGATTATGATGCAGATGTTGATTGGAAAGATGAAATCGACAGAAGATTTCTTACAGGTACTAAGGATTATGACGGTAGTGCAGACGAAGCAGCTCCTCAGGAAATCCTTGAATACAACCTTTTCTTCTGGGCTGATGAAATCATCGAAGCTTACAATTCAGCATCATCAAATGAAGATTATTGGAATCTTTACAACAAGATGGCAACTCCCAAAATCCTCTACTACACATATGAAGAGGATGGCGAAGAAGTAACAGAGTGCGACATTTTCTACGATTACTCTTATGAGTATCGTGATGAGTCAAAGGCTACTTTTGACCTTGAAATCGTTGCTGATACTGAGTACGCAAAGCCGGGCGATACCATAACAGTTGAAGTATATGGTACTTCAAACTTCCGTACAATGGTTTTCATGGGCGGTATCTTCTATGATAAGTCTGTTCTTACTCCGCTTGCAATCGAGTGGGCAGAGTCAGAAGAAAACTGGGTTCCCAAGGTTGAGCCTCAGCTTGACCTCGCTCTTCATTACAATGATGACGGTTCAGTTGAATTGGATCGTAGAGACGACTACTGGCCTGAGTATATGTACACAGAGGAAAACCTCGAGAAGTACGGTTGCTCATGGGTTTATGCAAGAGGTAACGCAGACCTTGGTTTAGGAAACTATCACCATGCAAGACAGTTTGATAACGACCTTCTCTTCACAGCTACATACCAGGTTAAGGATGATGTTGCTGAGGGTACAGAAATTGAATTCTTCGTTCCCGACGATTGCGTTATGAAGTGGGATCAGGTTGGTATCGAAGAAAATACTGATGAAGGTAAGGAAGCTGAGATTTTCTCATTCTATCGTATGGACTATGAAGGTCTCACAAAGGATACATACAACCTCATGGTTGACTTCCAGGCTTTCTATGATCAGACAGTTACAGCTAATGTAGAAACAATCACAATCGGTGACGAGCCTGCTCCTCCGACAAAGGGTGAAATTGTTGACGTTTACTTGAGCGAAGCTTATGTTGGCGATGTAACAGCAGTTGATGTTGAAGTAACAGGTTCTCCTGAAGCTCTCCACTTCATGGAAGCTGACGGCGGCTACAAGAGAGTTTCTCGTGAAACTGCAACTATCATAGAGTTCAATGGTAACGAATTGTGGACAGTTGATCTCTTCGTAGAAGATGAGCTCTTGCAGTATACAGTATATGCTGATTACGGCGATCTTGGTTCAACAGACGGTAAAGACTTTACAATCGTAGGTCAGGTTAGAAAGGATCTTACAATCCACTCAATCGAGATTCCTGATATGTATCCGGATGCTAAGAATGGTGGCGTTATCACAGCTGGTAAGCACGATATCATCATCAAGACAAGCACAGATGTAGTTAAGATTCAGTTCTATGCAGCTGATGGTTCTACATACACATACACATCATGGTCAGGTGCAGGTAAGGTTCCGTTTGAAGATATCGATGGCGAGCGCGTATGGACAATCAACCATGCATTCGGACCGTTCGGTAATCAGTCATTCGTAATCAGAACTCGTTCAGCTGAGACATTCTTCGCTGCAACAAATTCTACTCTCGATGCAACTGTTGTTTACTAATATCGATTATTAAGCATTAGAATTGCATAATATTTTTTCTTGGCCCCGTGGTAAAACACGGGGCTTTGATTTTTGTTTAAACTATTGACTTTTGTGTTTTACTGTGATATCATCTAACAAGATATAGTGATAATAGTATCATTATGAAATTGATTGTTAACAAAAAGATATCTTGTTCAATTTCTTATGTATTGTCACTTATCGAGTTTAAAATAATCGAGGTGAAAAAAATGACTTACATGAGACCTGAAATGGAAATCGAAAAGTTCGATATCATTGAGGAGATTACTGCTGACGGCGCATCAGCAGCAATCGGCGGTGACGTTGCTGGCGAAGCTGATGCAGCTGTAATTGCAGACGAGAGCATCGGTGGCGATCTCATCATCGGCTAATCAAACCAAAAACGGATTCGGCAGGCAATCCCAAAGGTTGTCTGCCGAATTTAAGTTTTAGCGGTATTTATACTTAATCAAAGTATATGTATGGCTAAAGCTTGAATTCATATTTTAAAGGAGCTGACTTTTTATGCCCGTTTATAAAATTGCCGGCCTGAATGTCGGCTTCGAGCCTCAGTATGCTATGCTTAAAAACAGAAGTGAGAAGTACCGTTGCGAAGAAATGCCCGATTTCAACATCGGCATAACCGATAATCTCCTTGAGCAGCAGCTCGACCTTTATCAGGGTGTCGGAGAGGCAGAACTTGAATATCTCTGGATGGGAACTGCGTTTAATGTAAAACTTCTCGAGTATAACGGGATGTTCCTTCATTCTTCAACGGTTGTGGTTGACGGAAAAGCTTACTCTTTTTCTGCTCCGTGCGGAACAGGTAAGTCAACGCATACATCACTATGGTTAAAGCTTTTTGGTGAAAGGGCATTTATTCTTAACGATGATAAAGCAGCCTACCGTAATATTGACGGCAGATATTATGCTTACGGCACTCCGTTTTCGGGTAAGCACGATATCAGTGTTAATACATCGGCTGAGCTTGCAGGAATCTGTTTTATAGAGCAGGCAGAGGAAAATTCGATTGAAAGAATGGATATCGATGCTGCCGTGCCGCTTCTTTTTTCTCAGACTTTGCGCCCTTCAAACCTTAAAAGAACGATAATGCTCTGCGATTTTATTGATGAGCTTATTAAAAATATTCCTGTTTATAAATTAAAATGCAATATGGATGTTGAAGCAGCGAAGGTTGCATACAACACAATGAGCAAAAATTAAAAAAGGAAAGATTGAATTGAAAAAGACTAAAGACAACTGCCCAAAGGCAAAAAACGGTAGCGATTTATCCACTTTAAAGTGGATTTTCGGCGTTTCAAAGGGTAGTTGGCTTTTTGTTTTTATTTATTCTGTTTTAAGCGCTGCTCTCTCGTTTTTCGGAATTATGACAGCTTTCGGTATGAGAGATGTCGTAAACGGTGCAACGCTCAAGGATGCCGATCTGCTGAAAAAAGGTGCACTTTTCCTTCTTGTGCTCGTCCTTCTCCAACTTGCGCTCAAGGTTTTCAACAGTAATATGTTTGAAAGAGCTAAGGCAAAGATTGAAATTAAAATCAGAAGCAGAGTGTTTGAAAGGATAATACGCAAGGATTACGCTCAGCTTACAAAGCATCACAGTGGTGATATTCTCAACAGACTTACTTCAGATGTTCAGACAATCTGCGACGGTGTAACAGGTCTCTTGCCGAATATTGTTTCTCTTCTGACAAAGCTGATTGCATCCATCGTAGTAATGGTGCAGCTTGACTATATTTTTGCTCTTATATTCCTCGGTGGAGGAACGATAGTTGCGTTGACAACCAGATTTTTCAGAAATTATCTTAAGAAAATTCATAAAGCAGCTCAGGAAGCAGACGGTAATGTCCGTTCGTTTTTTCAGGAGTCAATCGCAAGTGTTCTTGTTATCAAGGTTTTCAATGCCTATGAGCAGATTATTGCCAAGGCAAAAGATCTTCAGGACAAAAACTATAAAATAAGAATCAGGCGTGCAACAATCAGTATCTTTGCAAATACGGGTATGCAGATGGCATTCAGCCTCGGATATCTTTTTGCTATGGTTCTTGGTGGTATCCGCGTGTTTCAGGGTTATATCGATGTCGGTCAGATGACGGCTATCCTTCAGCTTGTCAATCAGGTGCAGGGTCCTCTCAGCTCTCTCGCAGGTGTTTTGCCGAGATTTTATGGTATTGTCGCTTCTGCAGAGCGTCTTATTGAGCTTGAGGATTATGACGACGAGTTCGATACGCACGAGGAAATCGGCGATGTCGAAGAATATTATAAAAAGCTCGAAACCATCAGATTTGATTCAATTACATTCAGATACAACAGAGATCTGATCTTTGATAATGCAAGCGTAACCGTGAATAAAGGTGATTTTGCAGCGATAACGGGAATTTCGGGCATAGGCAAAAGTACATTGTTAAAGCTTCTGCTTGGTGTTATTTATCCCGAAAACGGAAAGATTACCATATGCACCCGTCAAGGCGAAAGGCTCGTGGACAGAGTGACGAGAAATCTTTTCTCCTATGTTCCTCAGGGTAATATGCTTCTTTCAGGTACACTAAGAGAAAATATCACCTTTATGTGCGAAGGAAAAACGGACGAAGAAATTATGCGTGCTATAGAAATAAGCTGCGCTGATGAGTTTGTCGCTGACCTTCCAGACGGGCTTGAAACTGTGATAGGTGAGAGGGGAATGGGACTCTCAGAGGGTCAGGTTCAGAGAATTGCGATCGCTCGTGCAATTCTTTACGGAGCACCGATACTTCTTCTTGATGAAGCTACATCGGCACTTGACGAGGCTACGGAAGAGAAGCTTCTTAAAAATCTCCGTGCTTTGAAAAACAGAACCTGTATAATCATCACGCATAAGCCTGCAGCTCTTAATGTGTGCAATAAGGAAATAAGAATTGATAATAAAAAGATAAAAATTCTCAACACGGACGGAGGAGAGAATGATGAAAATTAAAGAAGGCTACAGACTCAGAAAGGTCGGTAATAACAGCATTGTTGTTGCAGTCGGCGGAATCAACTTTACGGGTCTTATAACTGTAAATGAAACAGGTACATTCATCTGGAAGATGCTTGAAAAAGGCGCAGAGCCCGATGAGGTTGTTGAAGCACTTGCAAAGGAATGCGAT
>JAZORX010000141.1:0-5749 GCA_045656845.1 Acutalibacteraceae bacterium
GCATCTGGTCACCGATTGAACATCCTGCACCTACAGCAAGCGAAAGTGCTGCTTCATATCTGAGTGCATTCGGGTGCTTGAAGCCACCGAATTCGCCCCAAGATTTATGAAATTTACCTGTCATACCAAGGTAATCGTCGCGAAGAGTTCTTGCATAAGAAGCAGACATCGGGAAATGGTCATAGCTCCAGCCACCTGTCGGAAGGCTTTCAAGCTCAAGATGATCCATTGTGTCAACAAGGTCTCTTCTGCCCTTTGTGAGGTGACCTGAATTTTGGAAGATAACAGTTGTATCGCTGTATTTTTTAACAACGCGCTTAACCTCATCAAGATAGTGTCTGTATACCTTTTGGCCGAAAGCTTTCACATCGTCATCGTTAAGATAACTCAATCCCTCTTTCGCCATATCTGAGCGGCACTTTGCACAGTAGCAGGATCTTTCGCCAACGATATCAAGGAAAATTTCGCAAGGATTATAAACCTGCATAACCTCTTCAATCTCTGCAAGAAGCTTATCGAGATATCCGGTATTAAGGCACATCAGATGGTATCTTGCGCTCATAAAGTCACCGTTTTCATTGATACCGTCTTTTCTTCTGTGCAACCATTCGGGATGTGCGATTGCATCCTTCTCGTCATATCCCGCTGAAATATACACCGGTGCTTTAACACCGATCTCTGCACAGGCGTCAAGCTGAGCCTTAAGAAGGTCAAACTTAAGCGTCGGATGCATTTCATTCACCTTTGACGGGTGGAAAGAATAACCGTGATGGCACTTTGAAAAAACTGTTATTGAATCAACATGACCAAGCTTTATAATTCTCTGCCACCCTTCTTTATCGAACTTTTCAGCAACACCCGGAATTGGCGGTGAAGTATGAAAATCAAGATGAACCTGTCTGAATCTGAAATCCTTCATATTAACCTCCAAAAAATTACTATAACAATATAATAATATAAAAATTTTTCCATTTCAATCTTTTTTTATTTTGAAAAATAATATATAATATAAAAAAATACAATTCAGGAGAATCGATATGAATAATAATGCTATGTTCAAGCTCGGCTACGGCCTTTATGTTATCACTGCAAATGTAAACGGCAGTAAAAACGGCTGTATTGTGAATACAGTCATTCAGGTTACAACAACACCAAACAGAATCAGTGTTACGGTAAATAAGGACAACAAGACACACGATATGATTATGGATTCAGGCAAGTTCAATGTTTCTGTTCTTTCTGTTAACGCACCTTTTGATCTGTTCAAGCACTTTGGTTTTCAGAGTGGCAAAACTGTCGATAAATTTGCAGACTTCAGCGAATACGAAACATCTGCGAATAATATCCCGTATATCACTAAAGGCACCTGCGCATTCTTAAGCGCAACCGTTTACTCCTGCGTTGACCTCGGAACACATACAATGTTTATAGCAAACGTTACTGACGGTGAAATTCTTAACAACGACGAGCCTGCAACTTACAGCTATTATCATCAGAACATTAAACCGAAGCCTCAGGTTGTTGAAACAAAGGCTGAGACTGCATACAGATGCAAGATCTGCGGATATGTTCACGAAGGCGAGCTTCCCGATGATTTTATCTGCCCTCTCTGCAAGCACGGTGCTTCCGACTTTGAAAAGATAAAATAATCACCCTGCATGTTGCGAACCGTTGCAGTCCACTTTAAAACCATTTTTCAGAATAATTTCATCAACAGTTGCCGTTTCATACCCTTCGGCAACTGTTTTTTTTATTATATTCCCTGCAGATGACGGATCAGATATAAGAATAATATCACCTGCCGAAAGCCTGCCGTCATTATCTGACCATTGAACAGGAAGCAAACCTAAACCATAAATATTTTTAATTACGGTACGGTCATAGTCCTCACCACCGAAACGGATGATATCAACATTCTTTCCGATTATCCTTGCCATCCTTTCAATACGCACAGAAAGAATATCATACAGTTCATTTTCAGAATAGCTTGTATTGCAATCCAGAAGTATTCCGATTGAATGGCCGTTTTCAGATATTTCCTTTACCTTTTCGGGATAAGTTTCCTGAAAAGCTTCACTTATAAAAAAGGTTGCTTTTACTTTTTCAAAAGCACTCATATAAACCTTGACATCGTCACATTCATAAACATTCACAGTTAATGCAATAACCTCTCTTTTTGTATCAACTCTTCTTACCGGAACAAAGCCTTCTGAGTCACTTCTTTCAACTGCAATCACCGTAATTCCTAAGGAAACAGCAACAGTCAAAGCAATTATGATGTTAAAAACCGTTAAAATTCTGTTTTTTCTTACAATTATGCACCTCAAAACCCTCACCTCGGCAAATTATATGACGAAAATAGGTGTTAAATTCGAAAATTACTATTGTATTTTTTTTGAATAGTATGTATAATACTATGGTAAAAAGAATGCAGACATATAGCACAATGTATTTTGTTAATAATGTCTGCTGTAAATCCGCACTGTGGGTGCGGTGGAGGAGTTAAGAACATGCTTGGAAAATATGTTCGTATCAAGGTGACTCATCCAATTCATTCTTACAGCAACGAGCAAGGTTTTACTTATGAGCTCAACTACGGTGAAGTTGAGGGAGCAAAGCAGTATAATGCGCCCGTAAAGGGAGCTTTCATTATGGGCATCAACCACCCTGTTCGCAGCTTTGACGGCAGAGTAATCGGAATTGTGCATTACAAAGATTGTGCTGAAATTGACTGGATTGTAGCACCTAAGAGTACAAGATTTATTAACATCGATATCATTAACGCTATCGATTTTGCGGTAAGAAACCGCGAACACACGCTCGACTGCCTTTATGAGCGTTCATGCGGAGCAGTCGTTTACAGAAATATCGGAGGAATGATCAGATTTCTTCTTATCAAAAACCGTCGCAGTGCTCACTGGGGATTTCCTAAAGGGCATGTTGAGCTTGGCGAAACTGACAGCCAGACAGCATACCGCGAAGTTCTCGAAGAAACAGGAATACATATCAACATTCATCCCGATTTTATAACCAAGAGTCAGTATGCGATTCAGGGCAAGGTTGAGAAAAATGTTACTATTTATCTCGCCTCTACTGAGGACACGCAGACAATAATTCAAAAAGAAGAGATTGAGGATTATATCTGGCTTGGATACGAGAAGGCGCTCACCAAGCTTCGTTTTGACAACGACAAAACCATTCTCAATAAATCCTACAATTATCTCGTGAAAAACAAAATTATTACGGAGTGAAAAATATGGCAGAACGCCTGGTCGATTTTTTCCTGCATTTATTTGGCACCACGATTCCTGCGGAGCTTACGGTTTTTACAATTTCACTGATGCCGATTCTCGAACTCCGCGGTGGTCTTATAGCAGCCCGCTTGCTTGGAATGAATGTATGGAGCGCTTTCTTTTATTGCTTTATAGGAAATATGCTTCCCATTCCGTTTATCCTTCTTTTTATCCGAAAAATTTTTGACCTGTTAAGGAAAAACAAACATACTGCAAAAGTTGTTGCGAAAATGGAAGCTAAAGCTGACAAGCATCGTGGAAAAATTGAAAAGTACGGTTTTTGGGGGCTGCTTGCTCTTGTTGCAATTCCCCTTCCCGGTACCGGTGGTTGGACAGGCGCTCTTGTTGCTGCCTTGATGGATATCCGTTTACGCCGTGCAATTCCTGCTATCACGCTTGGAGTTCTTATTGCAGGTCTCATTGTCGGTGGTCTTTCGTTCGGACTTTTTGCTTAAGGTGCTTTTATGGCTGACAAAAAAACAAATCAAAAAACATCAGTTCAGTTCATCCTCTTCTTTTCAGTCGGTGCGCTGAACTTTCTTTTCAGGCAGGTTGTTTTCACTGTCTTTTCTTCTTTCGGTTTCAATACGATGCTTTGCAATTTTCTTGCTTTTTCCGCAAGTGTTGTTTCATCCTATCTTATCAACGGACACATCATTTTCAAAAAGCAGGAAAACGAAGAGAGAGTCTGGTGGAAGGTTTTTCTTAAGCTCTATTTCGTTTATGCGATAACGGGTTTGCTGCTTTCAGGAATCCTTCTCTGGTTTTTCCTTGATATAGTAAAGCTTTCAAGATTTACTCCATCGTGGATTGAAGCATTGAACCTTACAAAATTTATGCCAGCTATTGAGGCGGATCTTATTTCTAAAGGAAATACCACACCTGTTTACGAATGGATTGCAGAGCCCATCGCTTCGGTTATAACGGTATTGATTCTCACTCCCCTCAATTTTGTTGTAAACAAATTCTGGGCATATAAAAGCTAAAAAATATGGAGATACTTCATTTCGAAGTATCTCCGTTTTTTATTCTGTTTTGTACATCGACTTATCAGAAGTGTACATCGTAGCGCCTTTTCTTCTGCCGAACCAGACGATGTTTTTGGCAAATGAATACCAATCGTCAAACACACGGTTCTCTTCAAAAATAAGGCTCACAGCTTGTTTTTTTAGTGGTTTGTAATCTCCCGAATAAATATCATCAAAGTATTCGGCAAAATTATAGTTGAAGCTGAGCGTTTCACCCGTTTTACCCGGTCTGCGAAGAACTGCTTTCTGATACTTTTTCAGCTCATCAAAAACATCCGACTCAATGCCGAGCGACTCAAGAAACGGTGCTATTTCCTCGTCAAATTTTTCGTCGTTATACATACACTCAAGGAACATACCCTCTTCGAAAAACCAGACGATGTTTCCGAAAACAGGATTGTGATAATTCCAATCACCCTCAAGAGAATTCGTAAGTCTGTCCTCATAACGGGAAAGTACCTTGCCGAAAACAGTGTCAGGATTGTTCATAGCAAAGCTGAACAATCTGTCATAAAAATCACGGTAGCTCAGACCCTTTTCATAATGCGCATAAATCGCAAAGCATCTTAAAAGACCGAGGCTGTGGAAGCACTGAAGAGTTACGGAAAAGAGATTTGATTTGATCCACATTTCCTTTGTCATCGTACTTGTTCCCATAACTATCTCAGAGTATTCAGGAACTTCTTCCTGCGTTTCTGCGCTGTGGATATGATTGAATTTCACCTTGTTTGATTTGATTGAATATTTTTCAATATATTCGGGGCTGCCCATAATTGAATTCGGGAGCACCTCGCAATGGTAGACGCTTACAGAATTATGCTGACCTGCTTCAAGAAGCTTGCAAAGACCATCGCAGAAAGAATCGTAGGTTTCGCCCGGAAGACCGAGAATAAGCTCGGAGTAAGTCGGAATTTTAGCCTGATTATACTTTCTGACGATATCTGCAAAATGCTCCATCGTAAGATTGCTTCGGTTAACATTTAAAAGTGCATCGTCACAAAGGCTCTGATATGCCATTGTTGCACCCTTATCGATATGATATTCATTGAACTTGGAGCAGATTTCAAATACTATATCATCATTTTCCTTCGCATAGCAAGGACGGAAAACATCAGGATATCCCGTTGCCTTTTTAAGCTCAATACAATAATCGGCAATCTCAACATCACGCCTGAACATACCGAAATTGGCATCGGCACAGAAGCAATATTCTATTTTTTTATCTGAAAGCCACTTAAGCTCAGCCTTCACCTTTTCCATCGGGAAGAAACGGACCTTGCTCTTGGCACTCCAATCGCAATAGGCGCATTTATAAGGACAACCTCTGTTAGTTTCTATTACTGAAAGAAGTTCAACTGTTTCAGTTTCGGTAATCGGATCAAAAAGACCTGTCAGATAAGGAGACGGATAGGCTGAGATATCCTTGCA
>JAZORX010000142.1:0-4906 GCA_045656845.1 Acutalibacteraceae bacterium
ATTTACTGCCTTGGTTCAGCAAGTTTCTTGTGATGTCAGACTGATCGGAAAAGATGAACATGGGTCCGATTGGGAGCTTTCCGCAAAATCCACATTGTGTGTATTTCTTCTCGGTGGGCATATCCAGCACATACTTCGCGCATCCCAGGAAATAGATTGGAGCACAATCTACTGTGAATGCGAACAGGATATTTATCCATTGATTCGCAAGTTTGTTAAAGAGTAAATATACACTATTACATAAACACAAATTGTATAAACAGAAAATTTCAGTGACTTAAACGAGATGTCATGCGGAAGATTTAATTCCAATGCTTGTCTTAGAAAATAGAAAAGGGCGATTCAGTTAACATACTGCATCGTCCTTTGGTTTTGGGGAGTATCGAATGGTTATAAACCGAGCTTACTTAAAGAGACTGGCGAATAGCTTCAACAATGTTGCCATTCACATCATAGAAGCGGATGCTTCCTGCATTGCGTGGAAGGATGACAGCAAATGGTTTGCTGCTGTCAATTTCGATCACTTCAATTCCATTTCCGTTGTCGATTTCAAGACGTTCCACATTCTGCATATTCATGGAAACAAATGCTCTGTCGCCGTACAATTCGTCAGAAAATTCCGCAATGTACTCACTGACTGCAGAAACATTTCCGCCGACTTTGAAGAAATAGCCGAAGGAAAGGCCGGGCCGGTTCACATAGATGGAAAAGGAATAATCAGTTTCATCCGGTGAATATGCAATGTATGCGGCCAGGCTATCGGAGACGCTTCCGTCAACAATCCAATCATCCTTGATTTTCTGCGAAGAACGGACATCTTTTTCCAGGCTGCCAGAGGTCCTGCCGATGTCATTGTTTGCATACAGAATCCCGAAAAACAGCACACCCGCCGCTGCAATGCCCAGGAGTATACTCAGAAGGACTTTCTTGTGGGTGTTTCCTCCTGTGGTGGTCGGGGATTCCTCTACAACGATCAATTTTTTCAGTTCGCGGCAGAAGCGGAGAATGATCGGAACCAGCACCAGATTGAGGGGGACGAGAATCGCATATTCAGACAGACGATAAAGGAACCACCCGCCGTAAGTTTTTGAACCATAGAGCATAGCTACCCAGGCAGTATTGATGAACAGCCCGATGATCAGATTGTTGATGAGCGACGGTGCAAGAATGTTCAGAAATCCGATTTTTTCGTTTTTCGGCCGCAGGAACAGGCCCCATGTCAGCCCCATCAGTGCGGCGCAGACAGTAAACCCGGGGTGATAGGGACCGATCGGAAACAGGATTGCTCCAAGGAAATCCGCAAGGGCGTAAACTGCGGCTGCATGAGCCGGACCGAATAAGTTCGCTGCAACAACTATGGGAACAAAGGAAAAACCTATCTTCAATCCCATTGTGTTGATGGAGCAGAATCGGTTGAGTACGATTTCCAGTGCAATAAGAAGTGCGAGATAGGAAATCGTGCGGATAGAAATACGTTTGGTGTGCATGAAAAAACCTCCCATAAAAATAGATACGGAAAGCTGCAGTTCCGACTGAACATTTATGAGAGGATCGCTCTTGTGAATGACAGCGGGATGCGATGCCGCGACCGCAGCAGTTCTTGTGGAACCGCTTTCGTCCGATGAACAACTCCCCGTTTCACCGGCACTTGACGCCTCGGCTTCTACTCTGTAAATTTTAAGATTTTTGATATATATTTGATATATAACAGAAACTACTTTCCGTTCGTTAGAAATTATACCACAGTATTCAGAGAATTACAAGAATGTTTTGAAAATTGTCTTTATGATATTAGCGAAGAAGCGAAGGAACATGCAAATCAGATAAAATTTATGTTTATGAAAAATCACTTACGTGTCTGTTGAAAAAAGGATGCATATGACTGCCTTGCAGAAACTTTATCCGAAACATAATATACATGATATGATGGGGTTATACAGGTGATTTCTTGTATTTTGTGTATATTTCGGAATGGAATGTTCATTGTTTTTGGTAGTGGTATGTGATAAAATATCCATGTGTAAAAGAGCAATCGATATCAGAAGATTATTGAGGGAACTGTTATGAATATAAAGGATTGTATAGAGTATTTCAAAAGTGATGATGTAGTTGAAACATTCAATACTCTTTACGGAAAAAAAGAGAGTATTGATGTAAGTCAGAAGAAACGCTATATAAGAGCGATTCAATCTTTCTGTGATTATTTTCCAGACCGTGAAGAAATTCACATCTTCTCAGCACCGGGAAGAACAGAAATAGGCGGTAACCATACCGATCATCAAAGAGGAGCAGTTCTTGCCGGGGCTGTTGATCTGGATGCAATTGCAGTCGTCGCTTTTCATGGTGAGAAGGTTGTTCGGGTGAAGTCCGAAGGTTACATGATTTCTGAAATCAAACTTGATCATTTGCAGCCTGACAAAGCAGATGAGGGAACGACTGCTCTTACCAAAGGTGTTCTCGCAAAATTTGCTGAAAAAGGGATTGTTGTCAGCGGAATTGATATGTATATCACATCCAATGTTATCTGTGGCAGTGGGATTTCATCATCTGCAGCATTTGAAACATTGATCGGAACAATCATAGATCATCAGTATAATAACAGCAGAAGCAGCGCTTTCGAGATTGCTCGTTGTGGCTGGTATGCTGAAAATGTTTATTTTGGAAAAAAGTGCGGTCTGCTCGATCAGACAGTTTCCTCCTATGGAGGATTGGTGTCTATCGATTTCAAAGACGAGAACGCTCCTGAAATCGAAAAAATCGAGTTTGATTTTGAGGAGTACGGATACACACTTTGCATTACAGATACAAAGAGCAGCCATGCCAATCTTACCGGCGATTATATTGCTATCCGTGATGAGATGAGACAGGTAGCAAAGTATTTCGACCGCAATGTGCTTAGTGAAGTTGATGAGAAAATGTTTTATTCGGTACTGCCCAATATGAGAAGTTTTTGTACTGACCGTGCGATTCTTCGAGCTATGCACTTTTTCGGAGAAACAAAACGTGCAAAAGAAGAAGCCAAAGCATTAAAGAACAGAGATATTCATCAATTCTTAAAGCTGGTAAATGAGTCCGGTGAATCTTCCGGTAATCTTCTGCAGAACCTTTATTCTACCAAAACACCTACACAGCAATCCATTCCATTAGCTCTTGCTGTAAGTAAACACATCCTTGGTGATAAGGGTGCGGTCAGGGTTCATGGCGGAGGTTTTGCCGGAACCATACAGGGATTTGTCCCTGAAGAGCTTTTATCAGAATACAGAATCGGGATGGAAAGAATTTTTGGAGATGGTACCTGTCATTTCATGAAAATTCGCCCGGTTGGAGGTATCAAAATAATATAGAGGTGACTTTGTATGAAAATTCTGGTTTGGGGAGGAGCCGGTTATATTGGCTCACATACAGTGCTTGGACTTTTAGAAAATGGGCATGAAGTTGTGATTGCAGATGATTCTGCAGCCGGCAATAGAAATATACTACTGCACAATGCAGCATATTATAAAGGAGACTGCCGTGACAAAATGTCTCTCAGTGCTTTTCTGAAAAAGGAAAAAGTTGATGCGGTTATTTATTGTGCAACTCTGTCTCCTCTCGAACAAAGAGATGATAATCCATTGAAATATTATGAGAACCATATTTCTGATATTAAGATACTGCTTGATGTATTGTTTGAGAACGGTGTAAACAAGGTTGTTTTTTCGGCTGTTGTATCTGCAGAGAAGGGAGCAGAAAATATAACAATCTTGGAAGAGGATACAGGCTGTTCTGAAAATCCTTACTGCAAAACCAAATTGGCAATGGAGAAGATGCTTGTACTGTCATCTCAAATATATGGAATACATTATATTATTCTGCGTCATATTAACATCCATGGTGAAGATATAGATGGTACGATTGGAGAACTGCGGTCAGCAGAGAAACAACTGTATGAGATGGAAGAAGATAACTACAAGTCAGATACCGCATATGGTACTGTCTGCAGCGCGTCCGGTGAGCAGAACGGCAGTGAACATATTGATGCTGCAGATATCGCCAGGATACATATTATGGCAGCCGAATATTTATTGAATGGAGGAAGGAGCAATATCATTGACTTAAGAAGCGGCACAGAATGTTCGGCGAGGTAAAATAATGTTTATTATGTTGGAGCAGTTCAGCAGATTGTGAAATAATAAAACAAGAAAAGAGCTCATGATATTCTCCTTAAAAACACTTGACAAAGCACTTCGAGAGGTGTATAATGATTCACATCAAATCACATGGAGGGCGTAGTCATGATGGCTAATCAGTATTTCTTTTACTATTATTATGTCAAGGACTGCCCGTCTTTTGTGAGGACCGAGAGATAAACAGAAATCTTTTCGGAAAGAATCAGAACGGACAGTCCGCATTCGGTATGCTTTCGAAGCATCGTTGAATTGCGGACTTTTATTTTTCCAATGGGATATACAGCAGCAAAAGGAGAAAAACATGAAAGCAAATATGTTCTTTTATTATTATTTTTACAGCACGGGCTGGCCGCACTTGGATGGTTTCAGGATATAACATATATTTTTGAATCAGCAATACGGACAGTCCGCATTCGTCGTGCTTTTTGGCACATCGGAAATGCGGACTTTTATTTTTCAATCATCATCAATAATCAAATGAAAGAGGTATAGAAAATGCAGATGACATTCCACAAAAAGCTCCCCATCCCTCAGGATGTTAAGAAAGAATTCCCGGTAACTCCGCGTATGGAACAAGTTAAAGCAGAACGTGATGAAGCGATCCGCGCCGTATTCGATGGCAGATCGGATAAGTTCATTCTTGTCATTGGTCCCTGTTCTGCAGAACACAGCGAGCCGGTGCTTGAATACATTTCCAGACTCCGCAGAATCAACGAACAGGTCTCCGATAAGATGAT
>JAZORX010000143.1:0-2378 GCA_045656845.1 Acutalibacteraceae bacterium
GTTACGATTTCAACGATATCGTCGCCTTCCTTGATGATCGGGGCTCTGACACCACGGGAAACTGTACCTATCATACGACTCATTACTAACAACTCCTTTATATACACAAAAGCATATACACAATTTTTTTACGACTATAGATTATATCACCATATAGTATAGTTTTCAAGATTTTTTTCAAAAAAATTCATATTTTTTTGATTTGACTCACAAAAAAGAGAACCGTCTGTCGACAGTTCTCTTTAAAATAAACTTATTTTTTCTTGGCTTTTTTAGCCTGCTTTTCTGCAAGACGGCGAGCCTTATCCGCCTGCTTCTCTGCAGCTTCTTTCTTCTGAGCTTCAAGTGCAGCTGCATCTTCAGCTTCGTTTCTTGCTTTCGCCTCATCATAGAGAGATGCAAGTTCTTCGTAATGAGTATAATTCTCTTTCTGATTCAACATCTTTTCAGCATCAAGATACGGCTTTGCTGCTCTTGCAAAAGCTGCGTGAAGTTCCATTTCAGCCTTTGCCTTCTTCTGCCATTCAACCTTCTTTGATTTTTCTTCCTTGATAAGAGCTTTAAGCTCATTAGCTTTAGTTGAATTCTTTGCTTTCTTAGCTTCATCAAGCTTCTGATAAAGCTCACGGAGCTTTGCATCGCAAGCGTCTTCTGCCTCATAATAGCTTTCAAGGACTGCATAATCAGGCTGAACAAAGTCAGAAAGTGACTTGTAATTTGCATCAATAGCTGTACGTGAAAGGAGCTTATGTCTTGCAACCTCAATTGCGAAACTACGGAGTTCCTTTTCGTGTTCATTACCCTTAGGCATTTTCTTTGCATTTTCAAGCTCAGCCTTAAGAGCTTCCTTATCAGCATTGAAAAGACCTGCAAGACCTTCTTTATAAACCTGCTCACTGATCTGAAGCTTAATCTTGTATTCTTCACTTGAGAACTTATCGAGTTCTTCGCGAACCATCTTCGCAATTGCAATTTCTTCGTTACGCTTGAGAGCTTCCTTATAAGCCTTCTTATCTGTGCGCTTGTCACTCTTTGAAAGCTGAGCAGGTTCTGCATTTGCAAGAGCTTCTGCTTCACGGACATAATCGATAGCTTCAACAAGAGTACGGTCGTTTGTTACACCGTTACCGTAATCTTCGAACATTGCACGGATTTTAAGAATACGGATAATTGACTTATGCTGAGTTTCCTTAAGATCGTAGAAGAAGAACGGTACGAGGTTGAGGAATGCACCAACAGCAGCCATTATAATAAGAGTGCCGATGATATCGTTAAGCAGTCCCGGTTTACCTGTATTGACATCAAGAATGTCAAATGACGATTCATAACCGTTACCTTCATAAATGCCATAGCTTTTATAAACAAACGGAAGAATAGATGATGTTACAAGTGTTACGATATTACCGATAGTCTGAACGGTACCAAACATTCCGTCGACACGCTCACCTGTTTTATACTGATGATAGTCTCTGATATCAGCCTGGATAGCAGGAGTTGTGATCTGCTCAAAGGCACCAAACAACCAGTTGAAATAAACGCAGACAGCGAGCCACCAGATGCTTGACTTGTTGATACCCATAGCAAGAATACAGAGGATGTTCATTGTATTGATACCGACAAGAACCTTCTTCTTACCGAATGCACGGATGCAGAACGGAGCAATAATCATACCCCACATTGAAGCATTACCAACAACAGTATTGATAATACCCATAACCACACCGTCACAAGCGTGACCATAGTTAAATGTCCATGACATAATATTTCCGTATGAACCCTCCAGGAAACCAAGCCAACCTGCAAGAGCGATAATCCAGAAATACTTATTCTTAGCAACAGAACGGAAAGAGTCCATAAAATTGACCTGGACGACTCTTGTCTTTGCCTGAACAATCTTTTCCTTTGTATTTGCAAAAACAACAGCAGTAAGAACAACACCTATAACAGCAAAAATAGGATAGCAGACCTGATAAACTCTGATATCGAACATATTGTTGTTTGTAAGGAACTTTGAAACTGCCGGAAGAACTGCATTTGCTATTGACGGAGCAAGAGAGTAAACAACACTCTTGATTGCAAGAACGTCTGTTCTTTCCTGCGTATTCGGTGAAAGAACATGAATCAGGTTTGTATAAGCATCGTTGAAGAAATTGAAGAAGAACTGCAACAGCAAGTTGAAAATAAGAACAACTATAATCTTTGCAATGTATCCACCCTCAAGCCCGAACATATGATTCGGGAAAATTGAGTACAAAAGCTTATACGGGAAATAAACATATCCGAGAACCGTAAGAACCGTGGGTATACCCATAGACAAAAGATACGGTCGGTATTTACCTGCTTTGTTTCTCGTGTTGTCTATCATATTCGCTCTGATT
>JAZORX010000144.1:0-6370 GCA_045656845.1 Acutalibacteraceae bacterium
AATTACAGGTTGAACAGTATTTTGTCATCTGTCCTTCGTGCTCGGGTGTTGCCTCAAAATCAACCTTCCATACACCGTTGTCGTGGCCTGTGCTTGCAATTACTTCTGAACCGATAAGCTTATTACAATCATAGCAATAAAGTGCCTTTTCACCGTCTCGTGTACAGGTAGGAGTTACGGTTGTTACTGAATATGTGCTGCCGTGACCCTTTGCAGGAATTACTTCGTTTGAAATAATAGCCTTACAGGTAAGACAGGTTGTTGTTTTACTGCCGTCAGTTGTACATGTTGCAGGTGTAACTGTCTCAACAGGAACATGGTCGGCCTTAGGAATAACTTCTGTTGCTAAGCGTTTTGAGCAAGTCAGACAGTTTCTGTAGCGTTCACCCTCAACGACACAGTTTGCAGGGATGTAGGTGATCCATCCACCGGGACGGCAGTTGTGGTTGTTACCTGTATCGGTAACTGAAACCTTAAGAATAGGCTTCATTTCAAGATCATCGTTTGTGATAAATGTTTTTCTGTCAAATGCCTTGGTGTAGTACTCTTCATCGATATCGAATCTAAGATAATAGTTACCGAGTTCATTTGCAGTAATCAGCTGACTTGTGGGAGAAGATGTAACAGCGATACCCTTTCCGCTTTCAAATGCCGGAAGATCATTACCGTCTTTATCGCAAAGATGCCATGTACCCATAGTGGGACGGAAGCCGTAATAGGGCTGGTCAAATTTATTAAGACCGACAACATTTATCATATTGAGGTCAAGGTCGCCACCGATTGCCATGGTATATGTACCGTCGCCCTCAAATCTTATTTTCTCCAGGTCATACATAGGATAAATTGAAGTGATTTCGGTATTGTAGGATTCGGTTTTAAAAGTCATTTTTCCGCCCATAGACGACATAGGTCTGATTAAATTCAGAAGGTGACTCGCATACTCTACATCGCTAATGTTATCCAATTTGTTCCAGTCGATATATGTAAGCTTTGACGGGAGGTTATTGTCGTTCTGGTCCTCCCACATACCGTAAGTGTTACCCCAGGAAATTTCAAATGCCTTTGATTTTTTCTGCATACGATTATAAAGATTATCGACTGCATTGATACCGCCGATGTTTGAATCAGTACCAAAGCTTGTGAAAACACTACCCTGGTCATAATTTGTAATGCTCCATGAACCTGTATCGGCATCCTGGAAATACTGTGCGTTAACACCGAATACAGCAACCTTATAAGTAACAAGAACAGGACAGTTATATTCAACGGTCTGTTCTGTTTTGCTTATAGTCTGCTTAATACCAAGCTCTGTGTAGGGGGGAAGTGTAACACTGGCAGAGCTGGATGTTGAAATGGTTTCAGAAACAGATGTGCTTTCTGAATAAGCAGTTGAAAGAGCCTGTGAAGCTGAAAAGCCAACATTTACCGAGAATTTAAAGAAGTCTTTAATAGGTGTAAACTCGAGATTTGTCGATACTGATTCAGTATATGAGTGGCTGTCAGATTCACTGAAGCTATTTGAAACGGAATTGGTTGTAGATTTTGATGAAGAAGCACTGACAGAAGCAGATGAACTGGTTGGGTTCTGAATATAACTGATGCTTGTTGAACCGTCGCTATCATCAATGTATGAAACACCGGGAGCATTATTTTCAAATGCATCCTTAATGGATTCATAATTGTCAGCTGCAGAAATATACTGAAGGTCTTTCTCAACAATGGGAGTAAGCTTGAAATCATAAAAAGCAATACCGAAGGTTGAAAAATATCTTTCCTTACCGGAAACATCTTTCTGATTAGAAATAATGTTTGCAAGAACAACCTGCTCATCAGTGTTCTTGAAAAGCTCAAAGCCTTCTTTATCGCCTACACAGAAATCAAGCACAACCTCTTTGAATTCTTCTGCATCATTTTCTTCACCGCAAACGTCAACAATCTGGTCAAGCATAACTTCCTGTACCTTATCCAGAGATGAGTACGACTGAAGACCTGTACCTCTTACGCAGTGTGATTCAAGTTTACCGGAAGCATAAGGTTCTGTAGAACCAAGCTGAAGCGCCAGATTCACATCGGCATTTTCTATAACATTACTGTCGGAATCCTTTAAATTCTGTCCATACCATTGGTCAAAATCATCTCCGAATTCCCAGTTCCATCCGTATCCGCGACCGGCAGCCTTGAATACGTTCGCTGCAACTTCACCCCAACATAAAAGTGGTGAAACAGGCATCTCAGGCACCGTTTCTGCGGTAAGAGCTTTTTTATAGAACTCTTCGACGCTCAGATCTTCAACATTGCCACCGTCACCGCCAAAGATATCGCAATACCACATATCTTCGAACTTAATAGACTTAAAGCCTAATCTGTTGCCGGCCTCGTCGTAAACAACATCAACTTCAGCTTTCCTTGGCAGTACAGGAATATTTTTAATATCTGTTTCACCGCAACCGTAGTCGCATACAGCCTTTTTAATGCCTGGCTTTTTGGTGGTAGGTGCAGTTGTTACTTCATAAGAGGTGAAGGAGTGGTCCCCCTTCTCTTCACCGAAAGGTTTACCGCAAACGGTACATTTATAGCCCATGCAGGTAAGCTCTGTGCCTGTGTGCTGGTGGACATAAACCTCGTCTGAAAATAAATGAATATCGCCATAGTAGATTGCACAACAAACATAATTCTTACCCGGTTCATAATTATTAAGCTGGGCAGATGTTTCCCCTTCGACAGCTGTTAGCGTAACAAAACGTGCCGTTGCTTGCACATAATTCTCTCCAACTACAGCAACCATATACACATCATCTTTTTCAGCTGTGAATATTGCTTTTCCACCCGCACATTGCATTCCTCCTCCATCACTATCCATAAAGTAAGTATAAATCGCATCTGCTGAGCATTCAACACTTACTGCTTCACCTTTTTTCAGAGGAATATTAAAGAATAGCATTTGACATAGGTTCGTTTCCCCAATACAAGCCGGAACCCATTCGCCTGAATAAGCAGCATAATAGGCATCACTTACACCATAAGCATCACCATCTATGGGAGTTGCAACACTATCATCAATTACCTTACCACTTTCTATCTCATACCACTGATATTCTTCGGGGCTGAGACCGTCGGTTTCAAGATAAAACTCATCAACAGTAGGCTGATGTGTGATTTTATAAAAGTAGCTTTCCGCACTTTCCGCAAATGCAAAGGGTACACTTGTCACAATCATCAGAATTGCAAGAATGATTGATAATATTTTTTTCATAAAGTTTAATCTCCTTTACTAATTTTTTAGAATCTTCATATTAAAAGTCGGTAATTACCCTTTTAATACAAAGCTTACATTAACATTGTACACACAGGCTCTTACAAACCGCTTACAAAATCAGGTAAAAAATAAAAAAAAGACCGAATTTTTTCGGCCTTTTTTATATTCATTTGTTATTTTTACTCCAGAGCAAGCCGCAGGTTTCGTCTGCCCAGCTGTACTGCGTCATATATTCACCCTGAAACTCGGGCTGACCGGTTTTAAGATAGGAATAATAATCGCAGGAAATCTTGCTTGTATCAACGGAATAAAGGTATCCGTTCTTTTTAAGAACATCCTCCGCACCGACTTTTTCAAGAGCCTGACGGACATCAAACAAAAGCTGATGAAAATAGTTTCTGTTGTTTTCCTTCGTACCGTCTTCCCAAAGCACTGCGGCAATTTCCTTTGAAGAAACATCTGCACCGTTACGGTCAATAAGAAAGGCGAGCATTTCCTTACTCTTAGTTCTTCTGAAGGTAAGCTTTTCACCGTCGCAGGAAACATCAAAGTTACCGAAGCACTTAGCCTTAAGGATACCTTTTTCGTTTTTCCTGCCCTTGATAACGTCAATTTCTTTCTGAACAGCCTCAGCTGAAATCGGCTTGAGCAAATAACCTGAAGCGTGGATTTTAAAGGCTGAAACTGCATACTCCTCATAGCCGGTGCAGAAAACTATCCTGCACTCGGGATGAAGAGCAGTAATCTTTTCTGCAAGACCGATTCCGTTTATACCGCGCATATTTATATCGAGAAATGCCACATCGGGTGTATTGATTTCAAGCCAGTCAAGTGCTTCGTCACAGTTAGAAAAGCCCTCAACCCCGTCTATATCATCTGATGCCTTTACAGCCTTTACAAGTGCATGAAGCATCAGCTGTTCATCATCTATTGCTATTGCAATCATCAATCTGCCTCCTTCGGAATTTCAACAGTAATTTTAGTGCCTACTCCTAATATACTTTCAATGTGAAGAATACCGCCGCACATTGCTTCAAGTCTGCTTCTTATGTTTCTTAATCCGATATGATTATCGTTTTCAAGCTCTGTCACATCGAAGCCGACTCCGTTATCCTTTACGGTGATAAAATAACTGCTGTCCGTTTCATAAATTCTTACCCTTACCGTGCCGCCTGCTTCTCTCCCCAGAATACCGTGCTTGACAGCATTTTCAACTATGGGCTGAATAGTAAGTGCGGGTACGCTGAAATCGCAGCAGGACATTTCCGTAATAAATTCAATATCGGGAAAACGCACCTTCTCAATGCCGATATAATATTCCGTATGTTCAAGATCCTTTGAAACACGGATGAGTCTGGTGTTGTTTATCTCTCCGAAATTACCCCTGAGATATTTTGAAAAATCGTGTACAAGCTTTGCCGCCTTGGGCGGGTCAAGCTCACAAAGCTGCTCAATACTTCCGAGAGTGTTATAAATAAAATGCGGGTGAATCTGACTCATCAAAGTAGAAATACGGCTTCGGGCAAGCTCAGCATCAAGGGTAATTTTCTCTTTTTCAAGCTGCTCAGCCTTTTTTTCTGCCTTAAAATTCTTAGGCACAATACGCAGGAAAACAAAGACAGAAATCAAAAAAACTATGAGAAAAAAGATTTTTGATGCGAGACCTGTTCGCCATAATCCGAAATATACAGCGGCTATATCAGCCAAAAATACAAACAATCCGATAATGACGAAAATCAATGAAACCCTCTGTTTAACTGATGCCTGTTTTACTGAAAGCAGAGCTAAAACTATTAAGATTACAGCAAACGCAACAGCACCTACAGTCCATACTCCGACTATATCGTAAAAATAAATATTACTGAAAAGAGAAACAGCTATGAGGGAGCTTGAAAACACACCATATAACTGTGTGGCAATGCCCACTACCTTTTGCATTTTTTCGGAAAACAAATCCTTAACAAGCACGAAAGCAAACAAAAGATATGCCATTGCAGAAATTCCTTTAAGCATCGTGTTTACAATCAGCAAATCAGACCATAAATATATAGCTTCCGAGGTAAAAAGGAAGAAAAGTCCTGCTGAAAGTATCAGAAGTCCGCCGAATAAATAATTTTTGAAGGTGCTTCTATCAAAAATATAAGAAAAGATTGCAAGTCCTAAAACAAGAAATGCTGAAATAATAATCATTATTGCAACTACTCTTTCGTCTTTACCTGAACGCAGAGCTGTTTTTTCAGAATAATCACTTGCATAAAGCTTCATTGAAGAAAGAAACTCATCAACAGCCCCTTCATTTCCGAAGCTGTGATAGTTGCGGATTATGCCTTCAAAACTACCGTCTTCACCACCATATTCTATTACCATACTGTTATATCCGCAGGAATCCTCACCGATAAGCGGATTTTCCATATCATACACTACGGTTATCTCATTATTTTTAGTCAGAGCAAGATTTATGTGATTAAAGGTAAAATACATCAGTGAGCCTTCGGGAAGTATTCCGTAAAAATCATTGGTTTCAGGATCGCAGATTTTAAGCACACCTTTGAGCATAACGTCGCCTTTTGTAGCAGGAATATGCTCACCCTCAACAATATCCTTCCATTCACCGTCTCCGATTTTGTATTCACCGACAAGTTTAATGTCAGGTACAATTGCCCAATCTGCCTGAGAATTGTTCACAACAGCGTTGATAAGCAAAGAGCATGAAAGCACTAAAAACAGTATCACTGATATGAAAATAAAACTCTGCTTATCTTTTTTAATCTTCATCTTTTCAGACATCTTTTTTCTCCTTTTATAACCCTGATTTTTATGATTACATTTAAGGTTCTTACAGATAAATGGTAACCACACACATACTGCAAGTCTGCAATTTTACCGCAGCATAATAATATCACAAAACCTCTTACAAAGTTCTTACAAACTCCTTCCTAAGCCTGATTTTTTTACCTATAATACAACAAAATAATGAATTTTAGTAGTGATATCTATTTACTTTTTGTGATTTGCTATGCTAAACTGAAAAAAAGGAGGAGTAAATATGAATAAGAAAACATTACTTAAAAACGCTAAACTTTATACCGGCACCCCAGATGCCGCTTTTGTGGG
>JAZORX010000145.1:0-9084 GCA_045656845.1 Acutalibacteraceae bacterium
GTATGCTATGCCATTGTTACGTGCGTAGGCATACTCCACACTATATTCAATATTTATGTCTTGAAAATGAAGCCGATGGATGAGAACGGTATGGGCGAAGGCTATGAGAAAACAAAGCCGTGGCATCCGCTTTATAATATCATTCTGTTTTCGCTGTTCGGCTGGCTCTATATGAACGGTCTTACCGAGCCGACAATAACCGAAGCTCTGATAACGGGAGCAATATGGGCAGGTATCTGTATCGTCTTTGACGTGTTTGGTTGGGTTCTTATCAAACACCCGTGGAGCTTATCTTTCAAGGAGTTCTACGTGGACTACCAACCTTGGATCACGCTCATATATCTTGCGATATTCGCAGGCCCTGCGGTTGGATATTTGTTTACGCTGATTTAGGAGAAGAAATATGCCATTCGATTACAAAAAGGAATACAAAGAATTTTATATGCCCCCAAAGAAGCCGAGTATCGTAGAAGTACCGCCAATGAACTATATTGCAGTTCGTGGTAAAGGAAATCCTAACGATGAAAATGGCAAATATAAAGAGTCTATCGGTCTGCTTTACGGTATAGCCTTTACCATCAAAATGAGCTATAAGGGCGAACACAAGATTGACGGTTACTTTGAATATGTTGTGCCGCCCCTTGAAGGCTTTTGGTGGCAAGAAGGCGTGGATGGCATTGACTACGCCCATAAGGAGAATTTCAAATTCATTTCCCTTATTCGTTTACCTGACTTTGTTACAAAGGCAGACTTTGATTGGGCGGTCGCTGAAGCAACAAAAAAGAAGAAAACTGATTTTTCAAAGGTTGAATTTTTTACATACAACGAGGGTTTGTGTGTTCAATGTATGCACATTGGCTCTTATGATGACGAGCCTGCAACAATAGCTGCGATGCACGAATACGCTGAACAGAATTGCTACGAGTTGGATATTACAGATTCTCGTTATCATCACGAAATCTATCTGTCCGATCCGAGAAAGTGTGAACCTGCGAAGCTCAAGACGGTGGTTAGGCACCCAATAAAGCGTGGCTGTTACGGAGAGTAACAGCGGTGTCACAGGTGGTTTATTGTTTACCCCGGCCCTCCGGCGTAAAATGAATGCAAAATAAACCATACCGGAGGTAATGAAAATGAAATTAGGCGAAAAAATCAAAGAAGCAAGAAAGCAATGTGGTCTTTCCCAAGAGCAACTTGCTGAGAAGATGGCAGTATCTCGATCTGCCGTTGCAAAATGGGAAGCAAACAACGGACTTCCCGATGTAGATAATTTGAAAGCTTTGGCTCAGCTCTTAAATGTGAGTGTTGACTATCTGCTGGATGATGGAGAAGTGATCGACGAAGTTGTAATGCGTGAGCCTTACAACCTTTCCGATTACGGTAAAGGTATTAAGAAAAAGAAAAAAGACCGTGTAATTCGTGAAAAGTTTCCCGATGCTGAGATACATACTTTACTTGGTAAACTCAAACTGACCAAGAGTGAAAAAGTCATTGATAATCTTCTCGGATTTTTTACCGATGCACCGTTTGGCACACCTGAGCTTATTAACAGCTTTAAGAATATGGATAAGGAGTTCTATCTTGTTGAAAAGGACGGAAAACAATTCCTTGTTACCATAACCGACGAATTTGTAGAAACCCGTCAGCTTGCAAAACGTATCACTGCAGAAAAGTTTGAAATAGGAAATTGGAAATTCATCAAATGCGCTTATGAGGTGAAAGAAAAATGAGTAGAAACAAAAAGTTGATATTATATGGAACGATACTGCTTGCGGGTTTGTTGGCGTTCATCCTTGAAGTTTTTATATTTCAGAAGCCGGACGGCATCCTCGGATTGATTATTTGTATCGCAAGTGTTCTGATGATACTTGGAAGCATTATAAAACTCTGCATATTGAGTCCTAAATTTGAAGACAGCTTTTTAACGGCGTTGGATATTTTCTTTTGGCTGCCGTGATTTAGGAGAATTAAAATGAAAAAGAAAATTATTGGCATCCTTGTTGACATTATTTTATTTGGTATAGTGTTTGGGGTTACAGATACTGTACTGCTAAAAGTGTTTCACTCTGAAAGCTTTTGGCTTGAATTAGGCATTTACCTCGTTTTATATACTATTGCTTTTGGAACGAAACGAGGAACTATTATTCTTTGGAATAAGTTTGTATCTAAAAAGAAAGAAGGAAATGAAAATGAAAAAGGCAAGTAGTATTTTATGGGGAATCGTGCTTATTGCAGCAGGTGCGTTATTTGCACTGAACGCATTAAACATAACGAACATCGACATCTTCTTTGACGGTTGGTGGACGTTGTTTATCATCGTGCCCTGTGCCGTAGGTTTGTTTACCGAACGAGAAAAGACAGGCAACATTATTGGCATAGCAGTTGGTGTATTCCTGTTATTGTGCTGCCAAGATATTTTGAGTTTCTCGATGTTGTGGAAACTTCTTGTTCCTGCCATTATTGTAATTATCGGCTTGAAGATGGTTTTTACCGGACTTTTTGGCAACAAAGCAAATGAAATCATTGCTAAAATCAAGCAAAACGGCGGCGAAACAAAGGTTGGCTGTGCCACCTTCTCCGGTTGTGATCTGAATTATGACGGCGAAGTATTTGAGGGTGCAGAGCTTACCGCAACCTTTGGCGGTGTGAAGTGCGATCTCCGTAATGCTATTATTGAAAAGGACTGTGCCATTCAGGTCTCGGCTATCTTTGGCGGTATTGATATTTTTGTTCCCGACAACATCAATGTAAAGGTGAGCTCCAACTGTATCTTTGGTGGCATCTCTAACAAGACTTCCGTACACAAGGATGCTCCCACTATCTACATAAGCGGCACTTGCATGTTTGGAGGCGTTGAAATTAAATGACCAATTTTCAAAAAACAGTAAAATACATAGCGATGGGGTTTGCCATCTTTCTCACAGTCAGCATTATCGGAGGAATTTTAAGTATGTTTGGTTTGTTCGGTGGATTTTTCGGCGGCGATGCTGTGACCGAAGATATAAAAACTTATTCAGTATCATCAGAGATACAAAGCCTTGAAGTAAAGATCAATGCCGCTGATTTTACCATTAAGCAAGGTGAGAGTTTTTCTGTTGAAAGCAATCTAAAACATCTTACGGTTGAAGATAAGAATGGTGTTCTTACGATCAAGGAAACAAGGAAGTTTGCTCACACCTATACAGGTGCTATATTGACTCTTTACATTCCTGCAGACACGGTGTTTGAAAAAGCAAATATTATAACCGGTGCAGGAAGACTGACTGTAGATAGCATGTCTGCTTCTACAATGAACTTTGAACTCGGTGCCGGTGAAGTTACCATTGATACTCTTGTTGCTACCTCAAGTATTGATATTGACGGTGGTGCTGGAAAGATCACCGTATCAGGCGGTGCACTCCATAACCTTGATTTAGATATGGGTGTCGGTCAGTTAAATCTGACATCTACCCTTACAGGCGAAAGTGATTTCGATTTAGGTGTTGGAGAGTCCAACATAACCATAATTGGTAATAGGGATGATTACAAACTTGATATAGAAAAAGGTCTTGGTAATATTACCGTAGATGGCACAAGCGTTTCTAATATCAAGGGACAAGGTAACGGTAATAACAGCATTGAGGTTAGTGGCGGTATTGGTGCCATTAACTTGAAATTTAAGGAGTCTGAAGCAAAATGATTTTAGAACTGAAAAACATAGAAAAATCCTTTGGTGAGAAAAAAGTTCTCACCGGAGTTTCATTCAAGGCTGAGGGTGGCAAAGCCTTTGGCCTGCTCGGCAGAAACGGTGCCGGCAAGACCACGTCTATCCGTATTTTAATGGATGTGTTTCCTGCAAACAGTGGTGAAGTGCTGATCGACGGTCAGCCCATCGATTACAACAAAATCGGCATCGGCTATCTGCCCGAAGAAAGAGGTTTGTATCCGAAGAAGATTATCATTGATCAGCTTACCTATTTTGCAGAGCTGAAAGGAATGAGCCGTAAAGCAGCGGTGCAATCAATCGACTATTGGCTTGGTCGTCTCGGCATGACAGAGTACCGCAACAAGCGGCTGGATACTCTCTCCAAGGGCAATCAGCAGAAGATTCAGCTTATTACAGCCCTGTCTCACGATCCCGACATCGTTATTCTGGACGAGCCGTTCTCCGGTTTGGACCCTGTGAATGCAATGCTGTTAAAGGATGTGGTTAAGGAACAGATTTCTAAGGGCAAGATTGTTCTGTTCTCCAGCCATCAGATGAGCTACATAGAAGAATTCTGCGATAGCATTGCTATTCTTAACAACGGCGTTGTTGCTCTGCACGGTGATTTGCATGACATTAAGCGTGACTATCCCCGTGACCGCTTGGTTGTCCGCACAGAAAGTCCCGACGCAATCATTAATGACTTTGGATCTTCCTGCACGGTTATGGAAAACGGCAGTTTGATGCTTCGTCTCACTGATCCTTCTGAAAAGAAAGCCACTATGATTCGCCTTGTAGAGAATTACGATATTGACGAGGTAAAGGTCTTTGAACCTTCCCTCAATGACATTTTCGTAGAATACGCAGGCGATGCCGCACAGGAGGACTAAGAAATGAAACAGTTTGGAAAAATACTCAAATTTGAGCTTAAAAATTATGCTAAGAACAAAGCGTTTGTTGGTGTAACGATCTTTTTGATGGTGGTAATCGCCATCGTTATGTTCTTTCCCCGTATTACTGCTTTGTTCGAATCGGACGATTCTTCTGATACCACTGCAGACCTTTCTGTCATGCTGGTAAAGGCGGATGATCCTACACAGGCGGATATGGTAAGAGAAACGTTTGCTGCTTCCTTTACCGACTACGATGTACAGATTACTGACGCAGAAATCAGCGTGATCAAGGATAAGATCACCTCCGGTGATGTAGAGTGCGCTTTTGTAATGAACGGAGCAACCTCATTTACATATTACGTTGACAATCTTTCGATGTACGATATGAATCCCGATATTGCAACCGGTGTGTTGCAACAGATCTATCAAATGAACGCTATGATTAATGGCGGTATGTCAGCTGAAGATGCCGCAGGGGTTATGAGTATTCAGATTGATTCGCAAGTGGAAAGCCTTGGCAAAGATCAGATGCAAAACTTCTTCTACACCTACATTATGATTTTTGCGTTGTATATGGTTATTCTGCTTTACGGTCAGATGGTAGCAATGAGTGTTGCAACGGAAAAAAGCTCTCGTGCTATGGAGTTGCTTATTACCAGCGCCAAGCCCATCAATATGATGTTTGGTAAAGTTTTAGCAGCTTGTATGGCAGGTCTTGTTCAGCTCGTTGCTATCTTTGGCTCGGCACTTGTGTTCTATAATGTGAATAAGTCCTACTGGGGCGATAACGGAATTATTGACTCCATCTTTAATATTCCGCCCGAGCTGTTTGTATACATGCTCGTATTCTTCTTGCTCGGATTCCTCATTTATGCATTCCTTTACGGTGCAATTTCTTCTACAGTTTCAAAACTGGAAGATATCAATACTGCGGTTCAGCCTGTAACATTCCTGTTCATTATTGGCTTTATGGTAGTTATGTTTTCAATGAGCAGCGGAAGTGTGGACAACATACTTATGCAGATTTGCTCTTACATTCCGTTTACCTCACCGATGGCTATGTTCACAAGAATTGCTATGAGTACTGTGCCTTGGTATGAAATTGCAATTTCCATCGGTATTTTAGTTGCATCTACCTTTGGAATCGGAATTCTTTCCGCCAAGATCTACCGTGTTGGTGTTCTTATGTACGGAACCTCGCCAAAAATTGGAAACATCATTAAAGCTGTTTGGAAAGCATAAAAGGAATATATTGTAGGAGAAATAGATATGGAACTTAAGAAGTTGAATAAAAGTGTACTTAAATTATGGTACATTCGTGCGATTATTGGATCGCTGGCACTGGTAGGTGTCTTTACAAGTGCGGCTGTAATTCTGAACGCAACGGGTGCGTCCGGCGACGTAACGCTCGCTGTTTTGATAGGTGTCGGTATACCTGTCGTGTTACTTCTTGCTATTACTTTGATTATGCCGGCACTGCGCTATAAAATGTATGCTTGGGGATACGATGATAAAAGGATCATTGTAAAGCAAGGCGTGATTTTCAGACAAAGAGTAGTGATCCCTGTTTGCCAGATCCAGGATCTTCATCGAACCCAGGGTCCGATTATGATAATGCTGAAGCTGAGTGGCGTCACCATCTCAACAGCAGGTTCGAATTTTGATATTTCTACACTCACGACCGCAGAAGCTGACCGCATGATTGATGAGCTGGAACGTAATCTTGAAGCGAGAATTGAGGAATTGAGAAATGAAGAAATTTGACAAAGGCTATATTTTTTCCAGTTTGTTGTCGGATTTGTTCGGTAGCCTTGTAATAGTCTTTATCTTTCTTAAAGATTTCTTCCTCAACGACGAGTCAAACCCGGAAGATATCAAGGCCGCAATTCCGTTTTTTGTAATCGGATTTTCCGTAGTTTATCTGTGCTTTATTGTTTACCGAATTCTGTATTACAAGACCTCCGGCTATGAACTGACAGAAAATGAGATCAAATGCAACAGAGGCGTGCTTTTTAGAAAACGTTCTGTCTTGGACTATCAGAAGGTACACGCCATCAATAAAAAGCAAAACCTGTTCCATAGGATCTTCGGGATTGCCATTTTGACGATTGATAGCGGCTCAACAAACACCTCCCATCAGGCTGAAATAACAATTATTGAAAAAGATAAGGTTGCTGATGCCCTGCTGAATGAACTGAATTTACTGAAAGAGGGCGGCACAAGAAATGCAGAGAGCACACAGCCGAAGGACGAACTTCTCCTTTCGGACGAAGATAGTCTCTACAGCTTTACTTCTGGTAAGAAGATGCTGTACACACTCATCAACATCGCTTCTACCGCATTTTTTACGGCATTGTTTGCCGCGCTTACCATTATTGTTCTCGGCATTTGCAAACTGATGATCAGGCAGAGTTTCCTTGGTACTTGGGGGCAGTATTTCCTGTATGCCTTTTTGATTACAGTAGGTGCTATGCTGCTGTTTTCGATGTTTTCTCTTATTGGATGCCTGATCCATTCCTTTGTGGGATACTACAAGTTCAAAATCACCAAGCGTGGAAATGACATTCAGATTTCCTACGGACTTTTGGAAAAGCATACCAATACTTTTAGCTATGACAGAATTAAAGCCGTTAAGATTACCCAGGGACTTGTGCAAAGGATACTTGGCTTTGCATCCATCCGTCTTGAGGTGATCGGTTATACGGTCAATAGCGGTGACGATGATAAGAATGCCGGGCTTGGTGTGCTTGTGCCGTTTTGTAAGTATAATGAGATCGGCGAAATCTTGGGTAAAGTTTTGCCTGATTATATGCCGGATGAGAAGCAGACAAAAGCAGTATCTTATTTCCCGTTTGTATCGTGGTTTTTATTGGTGCTTGGCGTTGTAACAGGCTTAGTGTTGGTGCAGTTGATAGCGACCATGATGCTATTTAACGTGTCAACTTCTGTAATTCTTACTGTTGCTCTTGCGGTTATAGTGGCAGGAAGTGTTGTTTTCATTGTTAAGGCACTGAGCGCAGCGCTTAGTTATCAAACCAACGGGTTGGCAGTAAACGATGGTAAGATCACGGCCTACTATGGTGGATTTATTAAAAATGTTACTGTGTTTATGTCTAAGAATCTGATTGCGGCAGAGAACGTAACGACACCGCTTCGCCAAAAAGCAGGAGTTACAAGCCTTGTTATGCACCTGAAAACCAATGCATTGTCCAACGAAGTAAAGGTGCATATTCAAAAAGATACCCTTTCAGATGATATTGAAAAATTGTTGATATTATAATTTCTATCAGCTTTGTGGATTAAAAAGGCGTAATAAGTCCATTTGCAACCTGAAGTTTACATTTAGAAACACCGAATTGGTAGTATGATTTTGCTGAGTGTTCTATAATTAAAGCAACGCAGCGTTAGAAAACATAAGGAGAAATGATTATGACACTTGGCGAAAAGCTATCAAAATTAAGAAAAGAATATAACTACACACAAGAACAGCTTGCTGATATTCTTGGCGTTTCCCGTCAGTCGATCAGCAAATGGGAGTCGGATATCGCATATCCCGAAACCGATAAACTGATAAAAATGGGAAAGCTGTTTGAATGTTCGATGGATTATCTTCTCAATGAGGATATTACCGAAAAGCAAGGGTTACAACCTGCAGAAAAAGAAAGCATTTGGGATAAGTTCAAAAAGCAGCTTCACGAACGCAAGAGCGAAAAGATGATTTTCGGTATGCCACTTTATCATATCGGAAGAAACGCCCACGGATTTTTTGCAATAGGACTTAAGGCACGTGGAGTATTTTCCTTCGGTCTGCTTTCACGAGGTATTTTCTCGGTTGGCCTGCTCTCACTTGGAGTAATCTCTATTGGACTTCTGTCCCTGGGATTGATTTCCGCAGGCGTGTTCTCAGCCGGACTACTTGCTGTTGGTTCGATTGCTTTCGGTTTATTTGCTGCAGGAGCAATCAGCGTAGGATTGATATCTTTCGGAGCACTCTCGGTTGGCTACTTCTCAACGGGTGCACTTGCTATCGGCAAATATGCCGCCGTTGGCGACCACGCCCACGCTATGATTGCTATTGGTCAAACTGTGGCCGACGGAAGTGTTTACAGCCACATCGGAGATCTGATTACGGCAGATATTCCAAAGGTTGTACAGTGGCTTGACGGCAATGTTCCGTCTTGGCTTGGCTGGGCAAAAGAGATTTTCAAATTCTACATCCAGTAAAAAACGCCCTCGTTCCGAGTGGAGCGAGGGCATTACTTTGTTTAGTTACAATCGCAATAGATAATATAAAAATAAGCAATGTTAAGAAAACGGGCGGCTTTTCCAAGGCAAATTGGTAGAATTTTCTGCATGACAATGATAGAATTTATAGCGAAAGGAGTTGATAACATGGAACTTGGCAAACAGATCTATGAACTAAGAAAGAAAGCAAACCTTTCGCAAGAGCAGCTTGCAGAAAAGGTCGGTGTATCGAGGCAGACAATTTCAAAATGGGAGCTTGGT
>JAZORX010000146.1:0-26065 GCA_045656845.1 Acutalibacteraceae bacterium
GCTTGCAGAATAATCAGTGTTAATAATTTAATTATTATAAATTTTATTTTAAGGAGATTTTTAACATGGACGTAATTGAAATCACAAGACAGCTTGGTGCTGCAATCCAGAAGGACGAGCGTTATCTTGCATTCCACGAAGCAAGAAAGGTAAACGAGGCTGATACAGACCTTAATGACCTTATCAACAAAATTCAGCTTATCCATATGTCATATCAGCACGAGGCTGCAAAGGACGACGCAAACGAAGAGAAGCTTCAGGCTTATGATAAGGAGTTCTCAGAGGTTTACGCAGCAGTTATGGCAAACGAGAATATGCAGAAGTATGAGGCAGCAAGAAAGGCTGTTGACGATATGATGAATTATCTCACTCAGATTCTTGCAATGTGCGTTCAGGGCGAAGATCCTGCAACATGCGATCCTGCAGCTCACGAGCACAACTGCTCAGGTGAATGCGGTTCTTGCGGCGGTTGCCACTAATCTATTAATTATTTCTTCTTGAGGTGAAGCAGATGGCTGAAATGACGCCGATGATGAAGCAGTATCTTGAAATCAAAAAGAATTATCAGGATACCATTCTCATGTTCAGATTGGGCGATTTTTATGAGATGTTTTTTGAAGATGCAAAGACTGCATCCCGTGAGCTTGAACTTGTTCTGACAGGCAGGGATTGCGGTCAGGAGGAGCGTGCCCCGATGTGTGGTGTGCCGTTTCACAGTGTTGATTCATATATTGCCCGCCTTGTTTCCAGAGGTTATAAGGTTGCCATCTGCGAGCAGACAGAAGATCCTGCAACAGCGAAGGGAATTGTCAAGCGCGATGTTGTGCGTATTCTCACTCCGGGTACTGTTATTGAAAGCAGTATGCTCGATGAGTCAAAAAACAATTTCCTTTGCTCAATCTGGCTTAACGGTACATCGGCAGGCGTCTGCTTTGCCGATGTCTCGACGGGCGAGCTTAACCTTACTCAGGTTAACGAGAAAAATCCTTCCAACAAAATCGTAAATGAAATCGGCAGATATATGCCGACGGAAATCAGATACAACGCAGAAGTTGTTAAAAGCGATAAAATCCGTGATTTCATCAGAAACCGTGTTGAATGCACTGCAGATGAAATCGATTCTTCAAAAATTACGGTTGATTACAGCCGTCAGGTTATCATCAACCATTTCGGCAAAAGCCTTACGGAGTTAGGTCTTGAAGGCAATGATGAAGCCGTGTGCGCTCTTGGCGCAACCATTGATTATTTGACAGAGGTTCAGAAATCAGGCCTTGACAATATCAAGGGTATTGAATTTTACTCTGATAATCAGTTTATGAAGCTTGACTTCTCGTCAAGAAGAAATCTTGAGCTTACGGAAACGATGCGCAACCGTGAAAAACGCGGCACTCTTCTCTGGGTTCTTGATAAAACAAAATCAGCAATGGGTAAACGCCTTATAAGAAGCTGGCTTGAGCAGCCTCTTATGAATATTGCAAAGATAAGCAAGAGGCACAATGCCGTAGCAGAGCTTTGTGCAGACTCCTTGCTTCTAAATAATGAAATTGAAAATATTGCAAATGTCAGCGATATCGAAAGACTTATGGCAAGAATCGTTTATGAAACAGCCAATGCAAAGGAGCTTCGTGCTCTTCTTGCAACAATAAGACTTTTGCCCGATATCAAAGACTGCATCTCCGGTTGCAAATCAGCATTGCTTCAGGAAATGCACTCAAACATAGATTTGCTTAACGATATTGAGGCGCTTATTGACGGCGCTATCGACGAAGAGCCTCCCTTCACCGTAAGAGAGGGTGGCATGATAAAGGACGGTTTCAATGAAGAGCTTGATTCTCTGCGTGATATCGTCAAAAACGGTAAAGGCTATATCGCAGCAGTTCAGCAGACCGAGCAGGAAAGAACAGGTATCAAAAAGCTCAAAATCGGCTATAACCGTGTTTTTGGTTACTATATTGAAATCCCGAATTCTTTCAAGGAGCTTGTGCCTGAAGAGTATATCAGAAAGCAGACTCTTGCTAACTGCGAAAGATACATAACGAGCGAGCTTAAGGAGCTTGAGTCAAAGGTGCTTGGCGCTCAGGAAAGAATTGTCAAGCTTGAGTATGAGATCTTTGTTCAGGTCAGAAACCGTGTGGCTCAGGAGCTTTACAGAATTCAGAAGACAGCTCACGCAGTTGCAACGATTGATGCTCTCTGTTCGCTCGCAAATGTTGCTCTTAAAAACAACTATACTTGTCCGCAGATGACGGACGGTCACGAAATAATCATCAGGGACGGCAGACATCCTGTCGTCGAAAAAATGGTCAAGGACACTCCGTTTGTTCCGAACGATACATTCCTTGATTGCTCTGATAACAGATGCGCAATCATCACCGGCCCGAATATGGCAGGTAAATCGACTTATATGCGTCAGGTTGCTCTCATAGTGCTTATGGCGCAGTGCGGAAGCTTTGTTCCTGCTTCAAGTGCACAGATAGGTATTGTAGACAGTATCTTCACCCGTGTCGGTGCTTCGGATGACCTTGCATCAGGTCAGTCAACATTTATGGTCGAGATGAGTGAGGTTGCCAATATTCTTTCAAATGCAACTCAGAACAGTCTTCTTATCTTTGATGAGATAGGAAGAGGTACTTCTACCTTTGACGGAATGAGCATTGCACGCGCTGTTCTTGAATATGCAGCTGATTCAAAGAAGCTCGGAGCAAAAACACTTTTTGCAACTCATTATCATGAGCTGACAGAGCTTGAAAGTGAAATCAGTGGAGCTAAAAACTACAACATAGCAGTCAAAAAACGAGGCGATGACATAACCTTCCTTCGCCGTATCGTCAGAGGCGGTGCAGACGGAAGCTACGGTATCGAGGTTGCAAAGCTTGCAGGCGTGCCGAATGCCGTCGTCAACAGAGCAAAATCAATTCTCAAAGAGCTTGAGGAGAAGGGAGTTGTAACGGTTGTAAGAACCGTTGAAGCTCCGAAAGAGGATGAAATTCAGCTTTCCTTCGGCTCAAATGCAAGCAACGAAATTGTTGAAAAGCTTAAGACGGTTGATGTTAACACATTAACTCCGATCGAAGCATTGCAAATGCTCTATGAGCTTAAAAAAGAAGCTGAAAAAATATAAAAAGGTGGTGATTCAGTGCCTCAGATAAACATATTGCCGAAGCATCTTGCCGAGCTTATCGCAGCAGGCGAGGTTGTTGAAAGACCGGCTTCAATAGTAAAAGAAATTATGGAAAACGCAATCGATGCGGGCGCTGATAAGATCACTCTTGAAATTCAGCGTGGCGGAATAACCTATATCAGAATTACCGATAACGGTTGCGGAATTGAGCGTTCAGAGATCAGAAAAGCTTTCATAAGCCACGCAACGAGCAAGATTGCTAATGAAAACGATCTAAATTCTATCCTCACTCTTGGTTTCCGTGGTGAAGCTCTCGCTTCAATCGCTGCAGTTTCACGGGTTGAAATGATGACCAGAGCAAGAGGTGAAGAAATCGGCACCCGTTATTGCATAGAGGGTGGCGAAGAAATTCTCATCGATGATGCAGGCTGCCCTGAGGGTACCACTCTTATCGTAAGAGATATTTTCTATAACACTCCTGCGAGAATGAAGTTTCTTAAAAAGGATGTTACGGAAGCAAATGCTGTTGCAGGCGTAGTGGACAGAATTGCGCTTTCTCATCCCGAGGTCAGCATAAGATTCATCCGTGATGGCAAGGATGCACTTTTTACAACGGGCGACGGCAAGCTCGAAAGTGCGATATATAATGTGCTCGGCAAGGAGTTTGCATCCACTCTGATTCCTGCAGAGTACGAGCTTGAAGGTATAAAGGTAAGCGGTTTCATTTCAAAGCCGTTCAATTCAAGACCTAACAGAACAATGCAGTTTTTCTTCCTTAACAGCAGATTTATCAAAACCCGTACGGGTCTTGTAGCTCTTGAGGAAGCTTATAAAAATCAGATTATGGCAGGTAAATTTCCTGCTTGTGTGCTTAATATTCAGGCGAATGCACAGAGTGTGGATGTCAATGTTCATCCAGCTAAAACGGAAGTGCGTTTCGCTAACGAAAAGTTGATTTTCAATGCCGTTTATTATTGTGCAAAGTCTGCCCTTTCGAACGATGGCAGCAGAGTGCAGGCAAATATTCAGCAGAAGCAAAAGCAATTTTTGCAGAAGCAGTATATGCCTCAGCCCGTAAGCGGCAAGCAGATAAAAATATATGAGCAACAGCTCGAAAAGGTTTCTAAGGAAGATTTCTGGCAGAAAACCACAGCAGACGAATTCAGAGCCGCACCTGAGAAAAAGCAGGAGCCGCTGAATGTTGCGTCAAAGCTTGTTCTTCGTGATGAGTCTGTATTTAAAGTCGAAAAAGAAGAGGTTAATCTCATCCCTGAAAAGGAAACGGTAAAGTTTGAAGTCATAGAGGAAACTGTTGAAATTCCTCCTGTTGTTGAACAGCCGAAGGTTGAGATTCAGCTTCCCGAGCCGAATGTAGTAAAAGAAAGTGAAATCGTAAAATTCGCTGTGGAAGAGGAAAAACCTGAGGTTGAACCGTACAGAGTTATCGGCGAGGCTTTTAAAACTTACATTCTCGTTGAGCAGGGTGAAAAGCTTCTTCTTATTGACAAACATGCAGCACACGAAAGAATGCTTTTCGAAAAATACAGGGCAGCTCAGGACACTATTGAAACACAGATGCTTCTCGTGCCGGTTACAGTAACACTGAGCAAAGAAGAATATTCAGCAATGCTCGATAACCTTGAGCTTCTTTCGAAGGCAGGTTATTCGATTGAAGATTTCGGAAGTGGTATGGTTATTCTCAATGAATGCCCGACTGCTGTTGCTGACGCAGACCTTGCAGAAATCATTATGGAGCTTGCAGGATATCTGGCAGATAACAGAAAAGAAATAATCCCCGAAAAGCTTGATTGGATATATCATTCAACAGCCTGCAGGGCGGCAATAAAGGCAGGAGACAGGACATCGGCTTTTGAGCTTAATTCATTCGTTGAAAAGCTTCTGAACAATCCGGATATCCGTTATTGTCCCCACGGCAGACCTGTTCTTATTGAGCTTACCAAAAGGGATATCGAAAAGAATTTCGGCAGAATTTAATTTCAGGTAAATTTCAGTTTACAAAGGAGATGATCGGATTGAATAAAATACCGGTTGTGGCCGTAGTCGGCCCGACAGCTTCAGGAAAATCCGATCTCGCAGTTGAAATCTGCCTTGAGTTTGACGGTGAGGCTGTTTCTGCAGATTCAATGCAGATTTATAAAGGAATCGATATTTCAACAGCGAAGCCGACCGAAGAAGAGAAAAAAGGTATACCGCACCATATGATGGATTTTCTTGATGATACCGAGTCTTTCAGCGTTGCTGAGTATCAGCGTCTGGCGGGCGAATGTATCCGTGATATCCATTCAAGAGGAAAGCTTCCCGTAATCGTCGGAGGTACGGGTCTTTATATTGATACCTTGCTTAATGACATTAAGCTTACGGAAGATTCGTTTGATGAAGAAATCAGAGCAAAGCTTCTGAAAAGAGTCGGGGATGAGGGCATAGAATCTCTTCTTGACGAGCTTCAGAAAGTCGACCCCGAGTATGCTGCGAAAATGCATCCGAATAATGTCAAGAGAATTGTCCGTGCACTTGAGGTGTGGTATTCGTCGGGTATAACGATGACCCGTCAGCTTGAGGAGTCACACAGAGAAAGCCCATATGATGTCTGCTTTATCGGAATCGATGCAACAAACAGAGAGTTTCTTTACGAAAGAATAAACCGTCGTGTCAGCGTAATGCTTGAAAACGGACTTGAGGAAGAAGCAAGGGAATATCTCTCAAAAGAAAACACATCAACTTCATCTCAGGCTATAGGGTGCAAAGAGCTGAAACCCTATTTCGATGGTGAAATAACTCTCGGTGAAGCTGCCGATAATTTAAGGCAGGCAACGAGAAGATACGCCAAAAGACAGTTGACCTGGTTCAGGCGGAATAAGGAAATCAACTGGCTTATGGCAGATAAATTCAATTCAAAAAATGAAATGTATGAGAATGCGTTTGAAATAATCAGAAAGTGGAAAGGAGACCTGACGGTATGATAAAAGATAAAAAATGGGTAAATATATGCTGCGTTGTTCTTTTGGTGGCTGTTATGGTTTATCTTTTTCAGGATGTTTTTAAGACAAACAGTCATAAATATGAAACGGAAATTGCTGAGGAGGTAACGGTTCAGGAAACCGTAAAGCTTCAGGCGTTTATTGTACGCGATGAAAGATATATCGAAGGTAAAGCTTCAGGTCCTGTTGTTTCCGTTGTTGCAGACGGTGACCGTGTAGCTAGTGGAGATACCGTTGCAAGAGTCTGCACAACTGAGCAGGATGCAGCAGATTTCGCAGAGCTTGAAGAGTCCAGAAAGCAGAGAGACCGATATATTCAGCTGAGAGATCAGTCAGAGCTGGATGCTCTTGATATGCAGAAGCTCAATAAAGAAATCGACAAAGCTTATACCGATTTTCTTGAGATGGCTGGCTCCGGAGATTACAGAAACCTTAATGACTGTGTAAACGAGCTTGAAGATTCGCTTGCAAGCAAACAGGTGCTGATGAACGGTGGAATCAATATTGATTCTAAAATCAGCACTCTTGATAAAAGAATTGCAACTCTTGAGGCAAAGAATATTTCAACCAAGGATGTTGCAGCTCCTCTTTCGGGATACTATGTAAGCAGCGTTGACGGCTACGAGTCAACGGTGGGATATAAAGACCTTTCAAAGCTGAGTGTCTCAATGGTTAATAAAGCTCTTGAATCCGAAGCGAAGACCGTTGAAGGAAAAATGGGTAAAATCGTTGCGAGCTATAAGTGGTATATCATTGCCAATGTGGACAGTAAGTATTCAAAGCTCCTTGATGAAGGTGACACTCTCAAGGTTAATATTCCCGAATACGGCTTCAAGGATGTGCCGGTTGTTGTTGAGTATATGTCAGCGGAGTCGGGCGGAAAGATTGCAGTCGGCATTTCGTGCAATGTAATGAATGAAACTTACGCTAATATAAGAATCGAGAATATCGAGCTTGTGGTCGGTGAACATACGGGATACAGGGTGAAAACAAGTGCGATCAACACTTATGATCCTACAAAGGAGACTACTACCGGCAAGGATGGCGACGAGGCTCAGACAACTCAGAAGCCTGAAATCATAACGGTTGTTTATATCCTCAGAGGCAATGTTATGAACGCCAGAAGAGTAGAGATTATATACACGGACGGAGAATATTCGATCGTGAAGAATGATACCAAATCGTCTCAGGGAATAAGACCTATTCAGAGATATGATGAAGTTATAGTGAAAGGCAGGGATCTGAGAAATGGACGAAGCATTGGTTAAACAGCGTTTTTACGATATAGAAGAAAATTATAAGCTTATTAAGAATAATATCGCTGAGGCTGCAATAAAAAGTGGCAGAAATCCCGAGGATGTAAGCTTTATGGCAGTAACCAAAACGGTTGATAGTCTTTATATCAACCACGCTCTTTCGTTGGGAGTTGATCTCATCGGTGAAAACAGAGTTCAGGAATTCCTTTCAAAGAGGGATGAGCTTAACCTTGAAGGTGTGGAAAAGCATCTCATCGGTCATCTGCAGACAAATAAGGTAAGGCAGATTGTCGGCGAGGTCGATATGATCGACGGTGTGGACAGCGTAAAGGTCGCAAAAGAGATAGGCAAGGTTTCGCAGAAAAAGGGAATAATAACTGATGTGCTTGTCGAAGTGAACATCGGAGGCGAGGAAAGCAAGTTTGGCCTCGACCCGGCAAAGCTTAACGAAACAATCTGCGAAATATCTGAAATTGAGGGGATAAAAATCAACGGATTGATGGCAATTCCACCTATTTGCACAAATGAAGAGGAAAATCGTAAATTTTTTGCAAATATGTATACAATGTTTCTTGACATAAAGGCGAAAAAATTAGATAATGTTAGTATGAGTATTCTGTCTATGGGAATGTCCGATGACTATGTGAGCGCAATTCTTGAAGGCTCAACGATGGTCAGAGTCGGCTCATCCCTCTTTGGCAGAAGAGTATATTAAATAATTAACGGAGGACTGTTTATGGGATTCGGCGATAAATTCAAGAATATTTTCAATGTTTCTGAAGAGGAATATTTTGATGATATGGAAATGGACGAAAGAGACCGTAGAGATGACGATTATTCACGAGAAGTCAGAAGTAACAACTTTGGCTTCAACAGAGCAAGAAACGAGTCAGGCGAGTCAAAGGTAGTTGATATGCGTGCAACTGCTGCACCGGCTTCTCCTGCAGCAAAGGCTCATGTTGTCTTCAAAAAGCTGGACAGATATGAGGATGTCGGCTCAGTTGCCGATGTTCTTAATGAGAAGAGAATCGTTATTCTTAACCTTGAAACCTGCCCGAATGATGTTTCTGTTAGAATCATCGATTTCCTCAGCGGTGTTGCATATGCAAACGGCGGAGAGATGAAAAGGGTTGCAGGCAGAGCATATATCATAACACCGTACAATGTGCCCCTTTCAGGCGAGCTTCTTGACGGTATTGATTATTCTAATTATTGATAAAATTTCAGTTTAAAATGCAGGAGGATAAACTTATGTTAACACCGGCAAAAATCAAAAA
The DNA here is from genome assembly GCA_045656845.1 of Acutalibacteraceae bacterium. Lineage (GTDB taxonomy): Bacteria > Bacillota > Clostridia > Oscillospirales > Acutalibacteraceae > CAG-488. The sequence goes on from JAZORX010000146.1 coordinate 8,654, forward strand.
TCATCATTTCGAAGCTGCAGGACGCAATGCTTACAAAGCAGATAGCGTTGACAGATTTTTTGAAGAAGTTTCAGCTTCATTTGAGCAGATGTTCCGTGAAAACGGAGAAATGTATAAAAAGATAAGCCTTCTTGCTGAAAGACTTGAAGAGTACAGAAACGACGAGGATAATATCCGCAATGCTCTTCTTACCGCTCAGCGTATGTCTGAGCAGATTCAGCGCGAAGCAAGAGAAAAGGCAGATGCACTTGTTTCAGAGGCTCAGGCAAGAGCTGTTGCAGAGAATGCAAGAGTTGATGCAGAGACAAACGAGATGATGGCTCAGGCTACTTATCAGGCTCAGGCAATTGTTGCTGAGGCACAGAAGCAGGCAGAGAAAATCATCTATGATGCAACTCACGAGTCTAAAGAGGCTGCAATTTCTGCAAGAGATTGGATGATCAAGGAAGAGGCTGCTCTTGAAATGATGAGAGTTGAAGTGTCAAAGTTCAAAAAGCAGATTCTTGATGCTTATAACGATCAGCTTGCACTTATCGAAAAGCTTCCTGAGATAGTTTATGCTCAGGTTGACGCTGAAAAAGAAGAGGCTGCTCCCGTTGAGGTTGAAGAGCCTGCAGCAGTTGAAGAACCTGTAGCAGAGGAACCTGTTGCAGCAGCACCGGTAGAAGAGCCTGTTGCAGTGCCGGTATTTGAGCCTGCAAAGCAAGAGCTTGAGACGGCAGATTTCTTTGTTCCGGCAAAGGAAGAAGAGAGCGTTAATTTAAACACTCTTCAGCAGATGATTGAAGAGACTGAGGATACAGATGAAGAAACAGATCCGTATGTTGAGGAGCCTGTTGAAGAAGAACCTGTTATGATGCTCGATGAGGATGAAGCAAAAGAATTTGTTCTTCCTTCAGTTGACGAAGCATCAAACTCAGAGCTTAACGAGATGGTAGGCTATTTCTCAACTCCGACTGAGCGTGTGGCAGAAGATATACCTTTTACAAAGCCTCAGCAGGAAGAGAAGACTGGGTTTAGACTCAATGTAGACAAGATTTCTTCATTCGGTTCAGTTGAACCTGAAGCAGACGATGCAGACGAATTTGACGAGGAGTTCGACGATGATGACGGCGAAGACCTCGCAGCAAAATTCAAGAGCTTCTTCAAAAAATAATGGGAAGCCTGATCAGTATAATTGTCATAGCAGCTCTGACTGCTGTTGACCAGATTATAAAGTTCTTTGTTGAGCGTGATTTGCAGCCCGTGGGCGAAAAGGCCTTTATTGATGGATTTATCGGTTGGCAATATGTCCGTAACACAGGTGCTGCATTCGGCTCGTTCAGCAACAGTACAATGATTCTGACGATTTTTACAGCAATCCTTCTGATTGCCGGCACGGCAGCATTGCTTATGGGTAAAATAAAAAATACATTTTACCGGGTTTGTGCCGTTATTATAATAGCAGGCGGTCTGGGTAATCTGATCGACAGAATCTTCCGTGGCTTTGTTGTTGATTATATTGAGGTTCAGTTTATGAACTTTGCTGTTTTCAACTTTGCTGATATTCTTGTAACCTGCGGAGCCTTTATGATAATGGGATATACCATTTACGATATCATAAAGGAACAGAAGGCTAAAAAAGCAGGTGGTAAAGATGGATGAGATTTTTATCATCGTGCCCGAAGCTTTTGCAGGGCAGAGGATAGACAAGGCGTTGTCCGGACTGACGGAATATACAAGGTCACATATTCAGAAAATACTTGATGACGGAGAAGTTACGGTAAATTCAAAGGTTGTTTCAAAGGGTTATAAGCTTTCAGTGGGAGATGAGATCAGCTTTGTTCCCCCTGAACCCGTTGAAATTGACGCTAAGCCTGAGAATATTCCTCTTGATGTTGTGTATGAAGATGACGATCTTCTTGTTGTAAACAAGCCCAGGGGTATGGTTGTCCATCCTGCGGCAGGTAATTACAACGGAACGCTTGTCAATGCTCTTCTTTACCATTGTGGAGAGAGCCTTTCAGGAATCAACGGTGTAATCCGTCCGGGTATTGTTCACAGAATAGATAAAGATACAAGCGGACTTCTTATCGTTGCAAAAAATGACTTTGCTCACGAAAAGCTTGCATTGCAGATTAAAGAGCATTCCTTTAAAAGGCAGTACAGAACGGTCGTTCACGGCAAGTTCAGAGAGCCGAACGGCACAGTCGATGCACCGATAGGCAGAAGCCCGAAGGATCGCAAAAAAATGTGCGTAACGCAGAAAAATTCACGCAATGCAGTAACGCATTATGAGGTCCTTTCGCAAAGCGATAAATTTTCGTTTTTAAAAGTAACTCTTGAAACTGGACGGACTCATCAGATCAGGGTTCATATGTCTCATATAGGTCATCCTGTGGCAGGTGATATGGTCTACGGCCCGAAAAACGGAGTTGTTTCGCTTGGTGGTCAGTGCCTTCACGCAGGGCTGATAGGTTTTATTCATCCCCGTGACGGCAGATACATCGAGCTTGAGGCAGAGTTGCCTGAATATTTCAGAAACTTTTTAAAAAGTCAATCGTTAGGTGACTGAAAAGTCAACCTGTTAATTTAGTGGAGGTGTTATTTTGGACGCAGCAACAAAAAAACAGTTACAGATTAAGGCATGCAACGTTCGCATGGGTGTAATTGAAGGCGTTTTCAATGCAAAATCAGGTCATCCGGGTGGTTCATTATCAATAGCAGATGTTCTTACCTATCTCTATTTTGAACACATCAATGTTGATCCCAAAAATCCGAAAGACGAAAACAGAGACCGTTTTGTTCTCTCAAAGGGACATACGGCACCTGCTCTCTACGCAGTTCTTGCTCATAAGGGCTTTTTCCCTGTCTCAGAGCTTAAGAATCTTCGTAAACCCGGCTCAATGCTTCAGGGTCATCCGAGCATGAAGCTCACTCCGGGCGTAGATATGAGCACAGGTTCTCTCGGTCAGGGTATTTCAACAGCAGTCGGTATGGCTCTCGGCGGAAAAATCGACGGTAAGGATTACAGAGTTTACACTGTTCTTGGTGATGGTGAAATTCAGGAAGGTCAGGTATGGGAAGCAGCAATGTTTGCTTCAGCAAAGGGCCTTGATAATCTTTGCGCAGTTATTGATAACAACAATCTTCAGATTGACGGTTCTGTAGCAGAGGTTAACTCTCCTTATCCGATTCCTGAAAAATTCCGTGCATTCGGTTGGAATGTAATCGAAATTTACGGTCATTCATTTGATGAGATTGACGCAGCTTTCAAAGCAGCTTCAGAGTTCAAGGGCAAACCGACAGCTATCATTGTTAAAACAGTCAAGGGTTGCGGAGTTTCTTTTATGGAAGATCAGTGCTCATGGCACGGTACAGCTCCCAATGCTGAGCAGTATGAGCAGGCAATGGCTGAGCTTCAGGCAAAACTTGCAGAATTGGAGGCATAATTATGGCAGATGTAATTAAGACAGCAACCAGAGATGCTTACGGTAAAGCATTGGTTGATTTAGGTGCAAAAGATGAAAGTCTTATCGTTATGGATGCCGACCTTGCAGCAGCAACCAAAACAGGTGCTTTCAAGAAGGCTTTCCCTGAAAGATTTTACGATGCAGGTATCGCTGAGTCAAACCTCGTAGGTGTTGCAGCAGGTCTTGCAACAACAGGTCACACAGTATTTGCTAGTTCATTTGCAATGTTCCTTGCAGGTCGTGCATTTGAGCAGGTGCGTAACACAATCGGCTATCCTCATCTCAACGTTAAGCTCGGTGCAACACACGCTGGTATTTCAGTAGGTGAAGACGGCGCAAGCCATCAGTGCTGTGAAGATATCGCTCTCATGAGAACGATTCCGGGTATGGTAATCATCAATCCGGCAGATGATGTTGAAGCTTATGCAGCTGTTCACGCAGCAGCAGAGTATGAGGGACCTGTTTATCTTCGCTTCGGCAGACTTGCAGTGCCAAGATTCAATGATCCTGACAACTACAAGTTTGAAATCGGCAAGGGCATCGAAATGGCAGACGGCAGCGATGTTACAATTGTTGCAACAGGCCTTATGGTAAATGAAGCAATGATTGCTAAGGATATGCTCAAGGAAGAGGGTATCTCAGCAAGAGTTATCAACATTCATACAATCAAGCCTATCGACAGAGAAATCATTCTCAAGGCTGCAAAAGAAACAGGCGCTATCGTAACTGCTGAAGAGCATAATATCATTGGTGGTCTCGGCTCAGCTGTTGCAGAGGTTATCTGTGAAGAGAATCCGGTACCTGTTGTAAGAGTAGGTGTTGAAGATAAGTTCGGCGCATCAGGCCCTGCAGTTGAAATGCTTAAGATTTACGGCCTTTGCGCTTCAAATATCGTTGAAAAGGCAAAGAAAGCAATTTCAATGAAATAATTTGTGTTTAGTATCTTGCTGCTTCGTTTTATGCGAAGCAGCAAGGAAAAATAAAGTTCGTTTATTCATACTGAGGTGCAGATAATATGAAAAACAACGATGGATTAGATAGTATTTATAATAACAACCATAATAACGATGCTCGGGCTGTAAGTGAGTCTGAGCTTTTGCCAATTTATGACGGCATGGGTTTTTCGGGCGATATTCAGCCTGTTGATAATATTGAAATTCCCGGATATGAGAAAATAAAGTATCACGAAGATAAGAATGATATCCAGAAAAATGACTCAAAAAAGAAAAAAATATCGATCAGATCGATTTTAAATAAACATAAAAAGCAGATAATAACCGGCGTTATCGCCCTTCTTGTTGTCGTAGCAACGATTGTTGCGATCGTTCTTATTATCAAGAACGGAAAGAACGATTCTCCTATAGAATCTGTGTACACGGTAGGAGAAAAAATTGAGATCGTTCTTGAAGACGGCAAGATATACGAAATTGAGAATGCGGATAATGTTGTAGTGTCTGAAGACGGAATGATGCTTTACTACAGCTGCGAAACAGACTCTCAGATCGGAAAGTATGACCTTAAGGTCATAGATATAAAGAGCAAAGACTCTCTCCGTAAGGGTGGAGCCTTCATCGAAAACGGAATTGATGAAGAATGGAGCACCAATGCAGACGGTAGCTTTGTATGCTATACCAAGACTGAAAACGGTGTAAAAGATTGCTATATTTACAAGGCAGAGGATGCTAAGAGTCAGCTTGTTTCAAACAATATCAAGGAAGTGTTCCTTCCTTCGCAGGGTGATGTTGTTTATTTCACCCGTAAGATAAGCTCGGTTTATTCGTTACACAGAATGCGTTACGGCGAAGAAGCTGTCAGTGTTGTGAGTGGAATAAGCCACGCGCTGTTTTATGATTCTCCCGAGTTTTTTGAAGTGCTTTATACTGTGGAAACAGGCAAAGAGACGAATGTCGATGTTTACAGTGTAAAGGACTACGATGCTCCTAAGAAAATCTGTTCAGATATAAGTGAAGTTTTTGCGAATGAATATGAGGCTTCAGGAAATCTCTATTATTTCAAAAAGAACTCTTCAAAGATTGATTGGCGAGATTTTATTGACGATCCGGATTTTGAAAGTGATGCCAAGATGACACGTCCTGTTGAAGGCGATTATATGGTTAATAAGGGTATCATTTTTGACAGATATGTTCTTGACAGACAGGCTTTCAATGCAGCAAACAGAGCGTATGAAGCAAAGCTTCTCAGAGACAGTATCAGAGAAGAGCTTGACCGAATAGATGTCGGACTTGCAGTTCAGAATGATTATTCCTGCTATGTTTATAACGGAATGTCAAAAGAGCTTGCAACAGGTCTCAGCATCGAAAATATTCTTGGATATGCTCCTGATGCAGCACCGAGGATTATCTATGCAAAATCTGCAGTTGATGTTGACGGAAAAATCAAGTTTGATACTCTCGTAAGTCTTACAAAGGAAGACGGTGTATCAGGTGCGATTGACTATGTTATGGAAAAAATAGGCAATGGCAACAACCTTTCAGACGAGTGCATTTATTCATGGTACGATTCAACGAAGGTGCTTAGTTATACCGTCAAGGGCTATGATACAGAAAAAACGACCTTTGTTTTAGGCACTAAAGATTACTTCTACGCCATTGAGGACGGAAAGCTTTACAGCAATCAGGTAACTTCAAAGGAAGTAAAGGCAAGAGTCTCTGTTGACAATAGTGTTTCAAAATGTGAGTTCAGGGAAGGCTATCTTTACTATTACAAGGAAGAGACCAGTGGTAAAACAGCGCTTTACAGATACTCTCCGTCATCAGGAAAGCAGAAACTTGCAGATGGTATTTATGAATACCACATTATTGAGAAAGACTATATACTTCTGCTTTCAAAGATGAATGCAGATACAGAGCTTATGAATATATCTGTTTTTGAAAACGGTAAAGCTACAGTGATCGACAGAGATGTAAGCCTTAAAAACTTTGTTTATAACGGCAAGAATATGTCGTATATCAAAAACAGTGGCTCTTACGATGATTTCGTTTCAGGAGATATGTACACCTACACTCCTGCGGATGGAGTTCAGCGTGCAAAGAATAAGGTTTCAAAGATCTATTATATAGGTAAATCATAAAGGAGGTTTTGCATTGAAGGAAGATGTTTTGTTCAAAAAAACACCGTTCGGTGGCTTTGACCGTGTTGAAGTTATAAGCTATATTCATCAGCTCAAGGCTACTCAGCAGAAATATAAAGTTCTGCTTGAAGAAAAAGAAAAGACCAATGTGAAACTTACCCGTGATCTTGAAGAAAAAGAGCTGCAGGTAGAAGAGCTTCGCAGACAGATGAAGGAAAGTGAAGAGACGATTGATTCAATCAGAGCTCAGCTTGAAGAGCTAGAGTCAAAGAAAGAAGATACGGATCATGTTTCACAGACTGTGAAGATGTGTGACGAGCTTGTTGAAACAGCATCCGACACTGCTCAGAAGCTTGTAGCTGCAGCTGAAGATAAGCTTGATGATGCTCAGAAAAAAATCACCAAGGCTATCGAAAAGCTTGAAAAAAATGATAAAACGAAGCCTGAAGATGTGAAGAAACTTCTCAAAAAGCTTCTCAAGGAGTTAAAGTGATGGCAGAGTTTATTCTTGATACGTCAGAGCTCAGCGAAAAAGCTCAGACACTTCACGCAGGCGACAGGGTGCTTCTTTCAGGAACGGTTTATACATCCCGTGATGCAGCTCATAAAAGGCTCAGAGCTCTTATTGAAGAGGGTGGGGAGCTTCCGTTTGAGCTGGACGGAGGGTGCATATATTATGCAGGGCCGACTCCGGCTCCCGAAGGAATGCCTATAGGCTCTTGCGGCCCGACAACATCCTGCAGAATGGATCCCTATGCACCGCTTCTTCTCGATAACGGTCTTGCCGCAATGATAGGCAAAGGCGAGAGAAGCAAAGAAGTCTGTGATGCAATATGTCGTAACAAGGCAGTTTATCTTTGTGCGACGGGTGGCGCAGGTGCTCTTGCAGCAAAATGTGTTGAAGAATGTGAAGAAATTGCATTTTTTGACCTTGGCTGCGAATCAGTGAAAAAAATTAAGATTAACAAATTTCCGTTGGTAGTCGGAATTGATTGTCACGGTGGTACGATGTTCGTTAAATGAACAAAATAATGGAGGTTAAAGCCAATGAAAGGTATTATTCTTGCCGGAGGTTCCGGCACAAGACTTTATCCGTTAACAATGGTAACCAGTAAGCAGCTTCTCCCGGTTTATGACAAACCGATGATTTATTATCCTTTGTCAACTCTTATGCTTGCAGGAATCAGAGAGATTCTTATCATCTCAACGCCTGATGATACACCGAAGTTCAAGACTCTCCTCGGCGACGGTTCTCAGTTTGGTCTCAAGCTTTCCTATGCAGTTCAGGAGCATCCTGACGGACTTGCTCAGGCTTTTATCATCGGTGAAGAGTTTATCGGCAAAGACAGCGTTGCGATGGTTCTTGGCGACAATATCTTCTACGGCAGCGGACTTGGCCATATGCTTCGTCAGGCAGCAAAGAATAAGAACAGAGCAACGATTTTCGGCTACTATGTTGATAACCCTGAGCAGTTTGGAGTTGTTGAGTTTGATAAAGAAGGCAAACCGATTTCTATCGTAGAAAAGCCCACTGAACCTAAATCAAACTATGCTGTAACGGGACTTTATTTCTACGACAATAAGGTTGTTGAATATGCAAAAAATCTTAAGCCCTCGCCCAGAGGTGAGCTTGAGATTACCGATATAAATCAGATCTACCTTGAAAAAGGAACTCTTGATATCAAGCTTATGGGCAGAGGCTTTGCTTGGCTTGATACGGGAACGGTTGATGCTTTGACGGATGCGTGTAATTTCATAAGAACAGTTGAAAAGCTTCAGGGCATCAAGATTTCAGCACCTGAAGAAATTGCTTATAATATGCGTTGGATTTCAAAGAAGGCTCTTCTTGAGTCTGCTAAAAAATACGGCAAGTCAGCTTACGGTCAGCACCTTCTTAAGGTTGCTGAGGGTAAGATTATGTATTCAGAATCAGGTGAACGCCCGAGATGGGGCAAGGAAAACCCGACTAACGGTTAAGAGGTAGTTTTATGAAAGCAATCAAAACAAAGGTTGATGGTGCGATTATTATAGAACCGGATGTTTTCGGCGATAACAGAGGCTGGTTTATGGAGTCTTATTCAAAGAAAAAGCTCGCTGAAGTAGGAATTGATGTCGATTTCGTTCAGGATAACCGTTCTTTTTCAGCAGAGAAAGGCACTCTCAGAGGACTTCACTGTCAGCTTAATCCGACAGCTCAGAGTAAACTTCTGACTTGTATCAGGGGAAAGATACTTGATGTTGCTGTAGATATAAGAAAAGGTTCACCTACATATATGCAGTGGGAGTCGGTTGAACTCTCAGGTGAAAATAAAAAATCGTTTTTCATTCCGAAGGGATGTCTTCACGGATTTGTTACTCTGACGGATGATGTTGAAGTAATGTATAAGGTGGATGAATTCTATTCTCCTGCTGACGACAGAAGCATTCGCTTTGACGACCCTGCACTCGGTGTTGAGTGGGGTGTTGAAAATCCGATTCTTTCTCAGAAAGATATGAACGCACCTTTACTTAAAGACAGTGATGTGTCTTTTGATTGATCTGGGTATCGGTATTCGAACACAGCAAATCCTCGAGGATTTGCGAGTATTTTAACGAAGGGATAACGGAAATCTACCCGTAAAAACGGGTTCGGATTTGTACTGTTTCCCTACAGGAGTTTAAAATGAAAGTACTTGTAACAGGCTTTAACGGTCAGCTTGGCTTTGATGTCGTAAAAGAATTGAATTCCCGCAGCATTGAATGCAAGGGTACCGATCTTTCAGATTTTGATATTACGGACAGGGATCAGACGCTGGCGTATTTAAGGGATTATGCGCCCGATGTTGTTGTCCACTGTGCTGCGTATACGGCTGTGGATAAGGCTGAGGATGATGAGGAAACCTGCCGTAAGGTAAATGTTGACGGAAGCGAAAATCTTGCAATCGGCTGTAAAGAGCTTGGGGCAAAGATGCTCTATGTCAGCACGGATTATGTTTACGGTGGTCTGGGCGATGCAGCGTTTGAAACGACTGATAAAACAGATCCGAAAAGCGTCTACGGCAAAACTAAGCTTGAGGGCGAAAATGCCGTGATAAGAAATGTGGATAAATATTTTATTGTAAGAACATCGTGGGTTTTCGGCATCAACGGAAACAATTTTGTTAAGACAATGCTTCGCCTCGGTGCTGAAAGGGATGTGCTTACTGTTGTTGACGATCAGATAGGCTCACCGACATATACTCCTGACCTTGCAAGGCTTATCTGCGATCTGATTATGACGGATGAGTACGGCATCTACCACGGAACAAATGAAAATTATTGCTCGTGGGCAGAGTTTGCAAGAGCCATTATGACTCTTGGAGGAAGAAAGGCTGAAATCAAACCGATTCCTTCAAGTGAATATCCTGCGAAGGCGCAAAGACCTCTTAATTCAAGACTTTCAAAGGAATGCCTTGACAGAATAGGCATCAAGCGTCTGCCGACATGGCAGAATGCCTTGGAAAGATATTTCGAGGAGCTTAAAATTTCAGGCGATAAGGGGAAAATATAAGAATGAAAGTATCACTCGTTGTTCCTTGCTATAATGAAGAGGCAGTAGTCTATGATTTCTACAAGGAAACCAGAAAAGTTTTTGACGGTAAGGTTGAAAGCTATGAATTTGTTTTTGTCAACGACGGAAGCAAAGATAAAACTCTTGATATTCTCAAAGCAATTCACAAGGTTTCAGACAATGTTAAGGTTGTAAGCTTTTCAAGAAATTTTGGCAAAGAAGCTGCAATGTATGCAGGTCTCAGCAATGCGAAAGGCGACTATACCTGCGTTATTGATGCAGATCTTCAGCAGCGTCCTGAGGTTGTTCTTGAAATGATTCAGATTCTTGACAGTGAGCCTGATGTTGATTGTGTTGCAGCATATCAGGCGGAGAGAAAAGAAGGAAAAGGAATCAGCTTTCTTAAGGGCGGATTCTATAAACTCATAAATAAAATCAGTGAAGTCGAGTTCTATCCCGGTGCAAGCGATTTCAGAATGATGCGCAGGAAGATGGTTGACGAAGTTGTAAAACTTACGGAGTACTACCGATTCTCAAAAGGCTTGTTCTCTTTTGTAGGATTTAATACAAAGTTTATTCCTTACGAGGTTCAGGAAAGAGCAGCAGGTGCATCCAAATGGTCGGTCATCAAGCTTTTTGGCTATGCGATTGAAGGTATCGTAGGCTATACGACTGCTCCGTTGAAGCTTGCAACTTTCTCAGGAATAGCGATGATTGCAGCAGCTTTTATTTATCTGCTGATAGCTCTTATCGTAGGTATAGTCAAGTCGTATATGTCTTCAGCTGTTGCTATAATAACTCTTCTTTTGCTGATAGGCGGTATGCTGTCTGTTTTCCTTGGTATCATAGGTGAGTACCTGGCAAGGACATATATGCAAGGTAAAAACCGTCCGGTTTATATAACTAAGGAAATTCTTACCTACGAAGATGAAAAAGAGGAAGAATAATCCTCTACGGAGGCTTGAATGGATATAAAACATCTCTTGAAATCAGGCTTAAGGTTTGCAGCTGATGCCGATTATCGTTTCAGAATCCTTGCTGCAAAAGGTAAATACAATGATATGCCCGACGAGGAATATCTTTGCAGACTTTATAAAGCAATTATGGGCAAAAAGCTTGATCTTGAAAATCCTGTGACTTTCAGCGAAAAGCTCCAATGGCTCAAGCTTTATTATCAGCGTCCGGATTATACGATGATGGCAGATAAAATCGCTGTCAGACCGTATATTGCAGAAAAGATAGGCGAGGAGCACCTTGTGCCGCTGCTCGGTGTATGGGACAGTCCTGACGATATTGATTTTGACTCGTTGCCCGATCAGTTTGTTCTTAAATGCAATCATAATTCCGGTCTGGGTCTGTGTATCTGCAAGGATAAATCAAAGCTTGACGTCCGTAAGGTTAAAGACGAGCTTCGCAAGGGTCTTGAGGAAGATTATTCGGCTGTTTCGCGCGAGTGGCAGTATAGGGATATACCACGAAAGATTATGTGCGAAAAGTATATGAAGGATGATAAGCAGACGGAAACGACGGGTATCATCAATTATAAAATAAGCTGTTTCAACGGTGTCCCGAAATATATCTATGTTTCAAGAAATGTTGAAGGCAAGAAAAACGACCGTCTTTCACTTCTTACTCCTGAGTGGGAAAATGCTCCGTTTACCCATGGCAGATACCTTCCTTTCGATGAAATACCCCAAAAACCTGTGAATTACGAAAAAATGCTTGAGTATTCAAGGGTTCTTTCGGATAATATTCCTTATGTGCGCGTAGATTTTTATGAAATAGATTCGCAGCTCTATTTTTCTGAGCTGACATTTACAATAGCAAGTGGTTTTACCCACTACAATCCGAAGGAGAGCGATGAGCTTATAGGCTCGTGGCTCACTCTTCCTGAAAAATGGAAATAATAAACAGGAGGTTTAATATGAGTAAAGTCAGATTTACTGTTAATGTACCGGTGTATAATGCAGAAAAGTATCTTCACGAATGTGTGGACTCAATATTAAACCAGTCTTTTGAAGATTTTGAGGTAAATCTCGTCAATGACGGCTCGAAAGATTCATCGGGTGCTATCTGCGATGAGTATGCAAAAAAAGACAGCAGAGTAAAGGTTTTTCATAATGAAAATCAAGGCTCTTTTGCTACGAGAGTTTTTGCTGTTAATCACTCAAATGGTGAGTATTGTATTTTCTGCGACTCAGACGATTATTATGACCCGCAGTATCTTGAGAGAGCCAATGAACTGCTGAATGAAGAAAACTGTGATCTTCTTTATTTCTTCCATGAGCCGGTTTATGACGGTGTAAGAAAGAAAGGTACACCTCATTGGACAGAGAAAAGAGTCTTTGAGGGTGAGGGCAAGAAAGAATTTTATACGGCAATGATGACGAGTACGGATTTTAATTCTCTCAACACAAAGGCTGTTAAAACCGAGCTTTATAAGAACGACACACTTGATGCTTCAAAGCTTTCTTTTGTAAAAAACGGTGACGATTTTCTTCAGTCGCTCTATCCTGTATTCAATGCCCGGAAGATCGTTTTTGTTCCTGAGTGTTATTATAATTACAGAATGCACTCAGAGAGCCTTACTCATAAGCTTGATCCGAATATCTATAACAGTATTTTTGCCGTAAGGTCGGTTATATGGGAAAACTATCTTAACGGTACAGACATTCTCGGTGAAGATACGAAGCGTGTTTTTGCAATGCGCTCTGCAAGGTCTGCGCTTAACATAGTCAAGCTTGTGGCTCAGCAGGAGAGCTTTTCTGATGAAGAGAAAATTGAACTTTTCCGAAAGATTCAGGGCCATGAATTCTACCAGAATTTTATTGAGCCTAACCTGATAAAGTCAGATCTTGAGAAAAAGTGGCAGCTTATTTATGACCTTTTTTCAAGGCATAGCTATAAAATGCTGCTTTCAACTATAAAGATATTCGACAGAATCAAAAACAATAATTTTAAGAGATAAGCTGAAAAGCTTGTCTCTTTTTTTATCAAAAGCTGAAAAAACTATTGATTTAATGCCGAAATATGATAAGATTAATAAAAAGCCAATGGTAGGTGGAAGAATGAAAGCTAAAATAACACTTGCAAAAGAATTCAGAATAGGTGATATCGATAAACGCATCTACGGCTCTTTTATTGAGCATCTCGGCAGAGCTGTTTATGGTGGAATATACGAGCCGGGTCATCCGACAGCTGATGAAAACGGCTTGCGCAGGGATGTTATTGACCTTGTTAAAAAGCTCAATGTTCCCGTTGTGCGCTACCCCGGAGGAAACTTTGTCTCAGGCTACAACTGGGAGGACGGCGTCGGCCCGGTTGAAAAAAGACCCAGAAGGCTTGATCTTGCATGGGGAACCACTGAGCCTAATGAATTCGGAACAAACGAATTTCTTGATTGGTGTAAAAAGGCAGATGCAGAATGTATGATGGCTGTCAACCTCGGCACAAGAGGTCCCGACGAGGCGAGAAACCTTGTTGAATACTGCAACCATCCGTCCGGCACATACTGGTCAGATCTCAGACGCTCTCACGGTGTTGAGAATCCTCATAATATAAAGCTCTGGTGCCTCGGAAACGAGATGGACGGCCCCTGGCAGATGGGTGCGAAAACTGCTGTTGAATACGGCAGAACAGCGCTTGAAGCTTCAAAGCTTATGAAATGGACTTCACCGGGCATTGAGACTGTTCTTTGTGGCTCGTCAAGCAGAAATATGTCTACTTTCGGTAAGTGGGAAGCAGAAAGCCTTGATATCGCATACGACAGCATCGACTATGTTTCTTTGCATCAGTATTACGGAAACCACGATGACGATGCGATGAATTTCCTTGCTCTTACGATGCAGCTTGACGATTTTATCTATTCAATCATCTGCACCTGTGATTACATAAAAGCAAGAAAGCGTTCAAAGAAAACAATCAACCTTTCGTTTGATGAGTGGAATGTATGGTACCATTCAAACAACGCGAAGTTTGAAAAATGGAGTGTTGCACCGAAGCTTCTTGAAGATATCTATAACTTTGAGGATGCACTTCTTGTCGGCTCAATGCTTATAACTCTTCTTCGCCATTGCGACAGAGTTAAGATTGCCTGCCTTGCACAGCTTGTCAATGTTATCGCACCGATATTCACTGAAACGGGTGGCGGCGTGTTTGAACAGCCGACATACTTCCCGTTTATGCACCTTTCAAATTACGGAAGAGGTTCAGCTTTGCTTCCGCTTGTTGATTGCCCGAAGTATGACAGTAAGGATTTCACGGATGTTCCTTATCTTGAAACGATTGCAACATACGATGAAGAGCACGATGAAATGGCAATATTCTGCGTTAACAAGAGTCAGGACGAGAGTATGATTCTCGATGTAAACCTTATGGATTTTGAAGGCTATACACCTTGTGAGTTCATTTCAATGGACGGTTATGAAAGAAAAGACGAAAATACTTTCGGCGATGTAAAGGTAAAGCCACACAATAATCCTGTTCCTGAGCTTGACGGCAAACTTCTTCAGGTTGAGCTCAAGCCGTTCAGCTGGAATGTTATAAGACTTAAAAAATAAGGTGATACAATGCCGTACTTATTTGTTCATTTCAAAGAAAAAATTACTCCCGATGGTGAGCAGGTCTATTTCGGAATCAGCCGTGACGGTATGAACTGGGAAGAGGTCAACGCAGGTAATCCGATTCTGACAAGCACAAAAAGTGAAAAAGGCTGCCGCGATATTGAAATAGTCAGGCTTCACACGGGTGGATTTGTGATTATAACAACTGATCTTTGCATTGCTTACCGTATGGATGAAAACTACAATGTCGATTGGAAAAAGGTTAATTCATCGGGAAGTAAGCGTCTGTGTATGTGGAGAACGGATGACCTCGTTAATTTCTCTGAGCAGGAATTTATTTATTTCGGCAGAGATGATTTCGGCTGTCTCTGGGCACCGGAGGTTTTCTTCGACGAAGAAAATGAGGAATATCTTATTCATTGGGGATCAACGGTTGCAGAGGATAATTTCACTCATATGTCGATTTATTGCAGCACGACGAAGGATTTTAATTCTTTTACAGAGCCGAAGCTCTATTTCACAAAGAAGAACGAAATTCTCGATTCTCACATAACCAAGGTAGGGGATACCTATCATCTGTTTTATAAGAATTCATCAGACCCACCGATGAATATGCACGCAACTTCAAAAAATCTCTATGGCCCGTTTGAACACGATGAAGCTTTTGAAAAATATATGGATAAGGAAATTCCGAACCCCGGTTCGTACGAAGGCCCGACGACATATACTTTGCCCGACGGAAGATGGTGCCTGATGCTGGATTTCTTCGGATGTGCAAAAGATAAAATGGGTTATGTGCCGTTTGTTTCGTCCACTCCGGGGGATGCCGTTTTCTCCAGGGTTACAGAGGGCTTTTCATTTCCTTACGGTTTTAAGCACGGTAAGGTAATTGAAATCACGGATGAAGAATACGACAGACTGAAAAACAGTTTTTAAAAAGTAAAATCCGAATTACAGAAAATTTGTTAAGCAAATTAAAATATAATTAAAGAGGGGTTACACGCGATTTAAAGTGTGTAAAAAAAGAAAGGAAGTTATCAGTATGGAAAAAATTTGTCCTAATTGCGCAAGAAGGTGTGTAGATATTGCAGAATTCTGCCCGGCTTGCGGTACAGTTCTTCAGAATGTGCCACCCGTAAACACACAGCCTCAGGTTGCTTACAGTCCGGTCGCACCGGTACAACCCGTATCAAATCAGATTAATCTTTCTGTCGGAGCGAAAATTCTTTATTTTGTTCCGTTGGTGCTTTGTATTATCGATATTCTGGCTATCTGGGTTTTTGAATGGGTATCTGTAAATACTTTGTTTGACGATGTGTTTATAGATTCCGTTACATTGTCGGATGTCTACAATTATATGATGTTTGATGAAGAGATTGCATTGGTTGTTTCAATATTTGTTTTCCCGATGATGGTCGATTGGCTTCTTATACTCATAGGTTCAATCCTGCTTGCATGCAGAAAGACCGGTGGTAAGGTTCTTACGATTGTCGGTAATTCACTTCTTTTGCCGTTGATTATTGCTTTTATTATTGTCTTTATGGCAGGAAGCGTAGAGGCAGAAGGTATGATCAGCCTTGGCTTCGGTCCTATTTTCCTCTTGATTTCTTCAATCGCAGGTATAGTCTTTGCTTCTGTTGTGAAGACAGGCAAAGCTCTTATGAAGAGTAGCTATCCTGCTGCATATGTTCCGGTTTATACTCCTGTTGTAGGTCAGCCGGTATATCCTCAGCAGCAGTATTATAACTGATAGTATTGAAACAGAACAGAGCCGTTTTCAAAGGTTCTGTTCTGTTTTTGTTTTGAATATGCAAAAGATTGTAAAAGAGTGTTTTCTGGGTAAAATTGAAATTACAGAAAAAAGACATACAGAGTTAAGCTATAATAAAAGAAGGGATTCGTACACCGTAAGTGTGTGAAAAAAGAAAGGAAGTTGTTGATATGGGAAAGGTATGTCCGACTTGTGCAAGGCAGTGTACAGATGCTTCTGTTTTTTGTCCGGGTTGTGGAACAAATATTCAGAATGTTATGCCTGTGATGAGTAACCGTTTGCAGAATGATCCCCCGATAATGGGTGCTGCAAAAACGGCGGAAATGCCACTCGGTAAGAAGATACTGTATTTTGTTCCGCTTGCTCTTATGATTTTTGATATTATTGCTATATGGTTGTTCAATTGGGTGTCTGTAAGCATATTCGGAAATACAGAATCGTTTTCGCTGGTTGATATTTGTGAACTTGTGCCGAGCGACAAAGCGCTTGCGCTTATGATTATGGGCTTCCCGCTGTTTATTGATTGGATTCTCATTTTAATCGGCTCAATCCTTCTGGCGTTCAAGAAAACAGCAGGTAAGGTTCTTTCTATAGTTGGAAATTCACTTATCCTGCCGTCAATAGCTTGGTTCGCTCTTGTTATTCTGGCTGAGTTTGATATAGAACCGGCTGTAGCAAAACTGAGCATAGCGCCAATTATTCTGTTCGTATCAGCAATCGTAGGTATAGTTTTTGCTTCTGTTGTGAAGACCGGTAAAGATCTTATGAGGAAAAGTTATCTTGCGTATATTCCGGTTGCGGTTTATACTCCCGTTAACGGCCAGCCTGTATATCCTCAGCAGCAGTATTATAACTGACAGTAATATAATATAAAACGAAAAGGAAGAGCGTAAAATCACGCTCTTCCTTTTTTATTGTCTAGCAACTGTTGAAAACCCCCGGTTCTACCGGGGGAAAAAGAACGCTTTAGTAAAAACAAAAAGCAGCACGCAAAAGAGTGCTGCAAA
>JAZORX010000147.1:0-6162 GCA_045656845.1 Acutalibacteraceae bacterium
AACGACATGGCTACGACCCGACTTGCCATAAAGTCCCTCCGTTATTTTAATATCAATTCAAAAAACGCCACAACAAGTGAGCCTATACTCGCAGATGCCACCGCCCACATAAGCTTTTTAACCGTTGCGAAATCGTGAGAAATAAGCTCGATTCTTTTGTCATCATTTGCAAGCTTCTTCTTGTTTTCGTCCTGAATATCGTTACAATCCACGATTCTTACATATTCCTTGTCAAATTCCTTTCGGATTACCTGAAGGTCTTCAAGTGTTATCGCCATTGTCTGCTACCTCCTCTTCTTCGAGGTCGGCAACAACATTGTCAAGCACATCCTGCGATAATTTTATGGTGTTCTGCACGGCTTTGCCATCTACATACCCCTCTGCAACGATATACGCCACGATAGAGGTAATTACGGCACTTGCCCCCTCAATGATATTGCCCGATACAATAAGGGCTATTCCCGTCAATATGCCCGCCACAGAGGCAAGGAACTTTCTTGATGTAAATTTGTTCACGGCAAATCCTCACTTTCGTTTTTTCTTTTATTTATAACATCAGAGCCAAATACTTGTCGTAGAGCGATTATAAGAAGCTCACCGCCCCAAAAGCCAATCAGCACCGCAAGCACATCACTCGGAATCGGCACACCGAGTCTGCCATATTCAAGCAAAGTGTACACCGTCATAAACAGCCCGACAGATATGCTGACCGATATAATAATGTTTGCGAATATGCTTATCTTCTTTTTCAATTTTTTAGCCATTTCCGTTCACCATCTTATATATAACCCAATACAACGACATAAAATCTGCATCGTTCTTGGCTTTATCAAGAGCCTTTATTGCTCTTTCAGGCTCAGTAATCTCAACCTTGTACTTTCCGTTCATTAACTGCCATACAATATCGTTACCGCTTTCAAGCTTCTTCGGAGCAATTGCATTGTAGCTATCGAAAGTCTTGTTCGGAATACCAAAGAACGCAAACGGGTCAACTGTTGTCGATGTACCTTTAAGGCGTATTTCAAGGTGCAGATGCGGTCCCGTTGACTTGCCCGTGCTACCCATAACGCCAAGCTTGTCACCCCTCTTGATGGTCTGTCCCTTCTTCACGCTTCGGGATGCGAGATGGCAAAAGAACATCGAATAATATTTGGCATTATAAGGAAAATCAAATCTTACATAATTTCCCCATTCCGCTGTCTTGCCCGTGTACACCCTTGTACTTGAGCCTATTTCACCGTCACAAGGAGCATATATATATTTGTCTTGCAAAGCAACATAGTCACCGCCCTTGTGGTCTTTTCTTGCGGGAAGTTTGTATCCCGAAGTGCATTTAAAATCGCCTTTAAATACAAAGTCCATATTATACCTCCTCAAAGGCTTTCACCTGAGACTAAAGAGCATTCGTAGTAATAGGGACCGTAGTCGGACGAAGGGATGCTTGCTCCAAAAATCGCGCATCGGGTGAAATATGTTTGATATGCCGTTCTTATTTTATTCGTGAAATTATATAACGAGCAATCTGAATAACTCGCATCGTAGCCTTGAGGCGTAGGACTTTCACGAATTACGCAATTGCGGAAACTCACGCTATCGCCATTCAAAGTGCTGTTTGCTATGTCACAATCACAGTATTCAATAGAGCAAAGGCTTGAATCCCCATAATAAGGGAGAGAACCGCCAATGGTCGAAAATTCAAATTTACAATTGCTGAATGCACCAACAAGAGCAGCCGTGCTATTATAGAATCTCGAATTATAAACAAAAAGCTTAGACGATGTGTATTCATCAACCTTTTTGCAAGTTATCGCTTTGGCAAAATGAAAATTATCAAAAGTCACCGTGTATGCTTGTGAAGTTGTTCCGATTGAAACAGGGAACAAAATCGTTGGCTTGCCGACTCCCACGAAAGCAATATTCTTATTGATAGGTGCTTCATAATTGCTGTTATATGCACCGGGCATAACCATTATTACATCGCCTTCAGAAGCATCGTTGATTGCATCCACAAAAGCCGTTCTGCCATCGTCTGAAGTGGCTATGTAGTCGCAATCATCGGTGAATCCTATCTTCTTAAATCCACCGCCACCTTCACCTGCAAGCCCTGCATCGCCACAGACACCTGCTTTTTCAGCCTTGGCCTTGAAGTCTTCATTGGTTACATTGGAAAGGTTTACATTCGCTTTGCTTTTGAGATTGAGCTGTACTTCAGCTACTTCCAACAATGCCTTACAAACCGCGCCGTTGGCAATTGCGTTTTTTGAATCTATATCAAATTCTTGGTCTACAACGGCACTTTTGCCCATAATATCCGCAAAGCATCTCACCGTGATGAAACGAACAACACCGTACTCCTTTATCATCCCCTCAATAATAAGCATTTTCCCGTCTTCGGAAAGGAAGTAATCGCCCACCCTCCAAGAGTCAATGCCGGGAATAGTCTGCCCATAAAAATCTTCCAACCCACTGAGGCTTCCGATTTCGTATGTTCTACCGACTTCAGCACCATAACCCTCGAACGGGAATTCAAATATCCTTGTTCCGTCATTGCCCTTCTGTGCGATAAGAAGCCAAGATTCACCATCCGTAGGATTCATCCCCATTGCACTATCAGCCGTCAGCACATAGCTTGAGCCTTCGTAGGATACCTTGTTGCCCTTGACATACTTCTTTGAAGGGTTATACTCCTCAAATACAAGGTAATTCCTCATTTCCGTCATACGCTTCTCATATGCATCTGCATTTTCGGGAACAAACTCTCTGCCCGTGAATTTGCCGTGAGACAGCACATTAATCTTTACGGTGCTTGAAGTAATCTGTCTCTTAATCTCCTCGCCCTCAAGCTCATATGCACGAAGATATACGCTCCACACACCGGGTGCAAGAGCAAGATTGTCCTCGGCTTTGATTTTGCCACCTATGAGGATAATGCTGTTGATTGCCGCACCGCACTTGAAGTATGCCGTCACTTCGGGGAACGACTTCCAATCATCCGAAAGGTCAAATTCCGCTTCAAGATATCTTATTGTATCGCCAACAATGACATCACCGCCATCAAGATAAAAAAGCTCCTGACCATCGGTTTTGAATTTCAGCATAATACCACTCCTTCCTTTATGTTATAGAATTTAATTTAGTTACAATATCGTTAAAGAAATCTGCCGTAATGGGCTGATTGCTTGCCACTTCGGACACGGATGCCCCCATAGACTTCAACGCCCTTACAGCCTCGTTTATAATACTTGCGGATATAACCTTGCCCTCGGAAAGTCCGTGATTGCCTCCGACAACAGCACCTTGAGGAAGTCCTGCACTCACAGCCTTTGTAAAAGATACCGTACTTTTTCCCTTGTATTTTAAAAATTCGTTTATCTTATTCGTGAAAGCATTCCACTCCGAAGCGGAAACCCTTAAGGGCTGACCGACTTCTTTGGCAATACCCCACTTGAAAGAGGTCGGCTTGCCGTTTGTAAGCTCAATTAAATATCTTGCTGTTGTATGAATGCTTCCATCATACTCTCGCTCAATATTAAAATACACTTCGTATACTATATCGGGAAGAAGTTTAATGTTAAGCTCGCCATCAAAACCGCCTATTACGGAGTCAAAACCCAAGTCATCCGCAAAAGTCTCGCCCGTATCGGGATTTTCAACCACAGCCTGAAGCATTGAATAACTTATAGCAGAATTAAAATTCTCCGCATTGACATACAAATATCCGTCATTGTCAACGATAAGTGTAATTTCAACCCACTCACTATCAACATATTCTGTGAATTTATAATTAGCCATTCAACCTACCTCACTCAAATACGGCATAAAGACCGTATACATCGGCATTCCCGAAATTAACCTTACCGTTAAAATCAAGATATGCATTATACCCCGCGGATGCCAAAAACTGTACTCTGACATCACCTATTTCTCTATCAGCCAAACCTGCTCGTTGAATGTAAAACAAGGGCATATCATCCTCTGTGTTTCGGATTTGTATCATAGCCGTATTATCGTCTGTAGCTATTCTCACAGCATAGTTTCCGTTATCATCTGCTGTTTGAAATTGTCCATTAATAAAGGTGTTTCCATCTATCAAAACAGCACCCTTGAGCCTAAAGCCATCTACCGTCTGTTCGAACTGACTCACTACACTTTGAGAATCAACAGTTTCCCATTCTTCGCTTATTGTATTGTATCTGTAATAGCAAACAAATCTATAATTTCCGCCCACATCGGGGAAATATTCACCATTCTTGTCCGATGTATAATAAGAATATAGTTTGGTTTTGTCACTGCGGGAATCGGGCTTTTCTCCAAAAAGCTGTTCGGGAACATCGTAAATCGTCCCCACAGTAATCATAACCTTTTCAGAATTCTGCTCAATTTGAGAGAATTTATTCCCCTGCTGTACCTTATAGTTAGCAGAAAAGTTATCCTCATCAAGATTATTCAGCAAATCCTCATAATGCCTCTTCATAGAAACAAGCTGTTCCTCAAGAAGGGCAATCCCGTCCTCAAGCTTCTTCAGCTTCTTCTCAAGCAATATATCCATAATACCCCTCCTCAAATGTATCTCTTTCCCGAATAGGAGTAAGTAAGGTCAACTCGATAAATGCGGATTTTTCCCTTTCCTTCAAAATATAGCGAATGAAAAAGGCTGTCCGTCTGACGAATTAATGCTCTCATCTTATCGACTCCGTCAAGACTCTGCTTGCCTATAATTCTGCTCCATATACCGCCAATCGAGTCACCCGACAATGTTGCTTCAATGTCGTCTCCCTCTGCGGTCACGGAAATAGAATGCACTCTCTTATCCTCCGAAGAGCCGTTAAGAATGGGTGCGGTCTTGAAATGCCAATCAGAACTACCACCATCAACTTTGCTTTCGGGATAAACAAAAATCTTTCCGTTTGCTCCGACAGAGTAAATGCCCTCATCATTCACCGCAAAAGAAAGAATGTAATTCGTCCCGTGCGGATTATCTATCGAAGACCAAGCCCCATTCGCAGGACAGTATGTGTAGACAAGCTTTGAGTCAAGATGCTTGTTATACATATATAAAACTCCGTCATAAGCACCGCACACAACACTCTCATCGTATGCAACCTCGCCAAGAGCCTCGGAAATCCGCTTCGGATAACCGCCACTATATCTGTATATGCCATCACTTGAAGCAAAATAAAGCACACTATCAAGCTCACATACACTTCGTGCAGACACACAGCCTATAGCCACAATGTCCTGAAGTCTAAAGGGATTCTTGTTGTTGTTTATCTGATGCATATAATCATCCTTGAATACGATAGGATGACCGTCATATGCTGTTATAGCCGTAATATTGCCCGAACTCTGCGTGTTAGCCTGCGTGGTCGTATACCAAGCGTGTGAAGCATCATAGCCACCCGTTGTAAGTCCGTCCTCGTCTGTGGATTCGGGAGTATCAAGCGAATAGTCCTTAAATGTAGAAGCAGAAGAACAAACGACAAGATTACCCTTTGAGCCAAATACTCTTCCGTTCCAAATGGTAAAATGTTCAAACACGGGCGATGTGTCCGTAATGTTTTTTACTGTACTGAATTCCCGTATGCTTATATACTTTCTGTCGGGATAAATCAGCAAATCATATTCGGGAGTCGCATCGTAATACATCTCGTTCTCTTTAGGCGAGTACACACAAAATACGCCCATCTCTCGCTTTTCTCCGACATTTGTGCTTTCCCAAGTTACCGTAGCCTTGATAGTGCCGTCCGTAATCTTTGAGAGGCTGACAGTATTGTCTTTTTCACACAGAACATACAACGACTTTTCGTATCCAAACACGCCAAACACTTCACCAAGACTACTTACTGTAGCCTTTGTATCCTTTGCAATGCCCACCGAAACCACTTCGGGAAACCTCGTCACATCAATATTGACACATTCAACAAGCCCTCTGCTGTCGGGTACTTTCCGAAGGTCAAGACCATTGAAATAAGCCATCTCACTTGTGTACTTCTTCTTGCCACCCTGCGGAATGTAAGCCTGCATATAGCTTCTCGTCTGTTCCTTTTTTGCCATCAGCCAAGCACCTCCGCTTTTGTCTCGGCAATCCACATCCTGAAGTCATCAAGCCTTGTATTGTAGACTCCGTACCACTTCGATGAAAGGTCATCGTCATTTGAGATG
>JAZORX010000148.1:0-8537 GCA_045656845.1 Acutalibacteraceae bacterium
TACCGCTTTGTCCTCGACCTCGGATACATCCTCAGTGGGAGGCGGTGCAATCTGTAATCGGAAGGCATACCAATTTTCCATCTCGGTGTCGGGGAGCTGCTTTCCGTCGTAGATTTCGGGTGGCTTATAGTCGCCTGCGAATATGGCATAACCATCCGTTAAGGTGCAGTTGAGCGATCCACGGTAGAGCGCACCGATCTTGGCTTTGTCAAGCAGGTACAGAGACGATTCGGGGATGTTATTCACATCATCGTGCAGTTCGTTTTCGATGATGAACTGTCCGAGCTGCTCGTCGGTGCGGATGTTGGATGCAACCATGATCTCGTCGTATCCGTAGGTGCAGTTGATCAGATCCTTCATACTGAGAAGGTCATCCGCAGGACTGCCAAGCACCTTTGGTGCAACGGTACGGAAGATGGCGAGTTCGCTGTCATCCATCTGTGCGATGCGGTTAGCAAAGAAGTTCAGCTCGTCGATGGTCGGCGAGTCCAATCTGTAATACAACAGCTCCGGCCATGCACCGCAGTCGAGGATGCCAATACTTCGGAAGCTTTCCTCACGACCGATCATTCTCGCTCGTTGGATGGCATCCCTGATCTCATATTCTTCGGCAGGCAGATCCAGCATGGCATAAAAATAGCCGTCGCCGAGTGGATTCTCATGCGACAGCTCTATGGTTAGTGTTTTTTCCTTTACCACGTTTCACACCGTCCTTTCGTTAGGTGATAGATTTCATCGAGCTGCAAGAGTTTGCGCCCGATAGCAGAAATGACAGGAACGCTCACCGCATTGCCTGCCATCTTGTATAGGTGACCGTCCTTGAGTCCGGTCGCCTGTGCTTTATAGAATTGTTCATCTGTGAAGCCCTGGAGCCGCCAGCATTCAATGGGCATCAGCTTGCGGATACGGCCTCTGTGCCATACGCCGTGTCTGTCCTGTGCCGTAAGCGTGAACATGGCTTCGTTCGGTTCTTTCACACGTCGCCCTTGCTGACGTACCGTTTCTCGGTCGGGAGTGAGTACGGCTCTCGGCTCGTCCTCGTCATCCACCACGATGACACCGGAGTGTTCACCTCGGTGGTTACTGATGCCGGAATCCTGTCTTGCGGTGATGCATCTTGCATGATCAGTAATGACAGGATCGGGATTCATGTCTATGAAGTACAGTCCTGTTTTACCGCCCCATCCACCGGAGCCGGCGCATTGAGTGCAGGCACTTCCGCTTGGATCGTAGACACGCTGACCTTGCGGTCCGGGGATGAGTTGCTTGAGATCTTCCGCATTGCCGCAGTTGAGAGGAAATAGCTCTCCGGTACATTGGTTTCCAAGATATCCGACAATATACAGGCGGCGCCGCTGCTGGGGGACTCCGAAAAACGCGCTGTTATGCACACACCATTCGATATCATACCCCAATTCAACAAGCGTGGAGAAGATGGTAAACAGCGTCCTGCCTCCGTCATGCGATAGCAGTCCGGGAACGTTTTCCAAGAGAAGAAGTGGAGGCCGTTTCGCTTCAGCGATTCGGGCAACCTCGAAGAAGAGAGTTCCTCTTGTATCGTCCCTGAATCCGAGCCTTTTGCCAGCCACGCTGAAGCTTTGGCATGGAAAGCCCGCACAGATGAGGTCAATGTCCGGCAGGTCGTTTGTATCAATTTTTGTAGCGTCCTCAAAGTAGATTTCTCCTTTCGGTTGGTAGATTGCGTTGTAGGCTTGGTTTGCCTTTTTATCGATCTCGCAATGACCGATGCATTCAAAGCCGCCCACCGCTTCGAGTCCGCTGCGAAAACCACCGATACCTGCGAACATATCAAAAAATCGGATCGCCATAGGGCATCCGACCGTTCCTATTTAATTGTTATTTCACCTCGATTCTGCGGTAACTTACATACCGCCCATACTCATGCCGAAGCCTTCGGATTCGTCCTCCGTTTCATCCTCGTCGGTGCCGTCACCGCCTGTGCCGTCTACGGCTTCGGGATCGTCGCTTATGCCTTCCTCGGTATCGACACCTCCGGTCTGCTGATCCTCGGTCACACCGTTTCGCTGTGCCTGTTCACGGTCCAGCTCGGCTTCGATCAGTCCGAGGACGAACTGCTTCTGACTCATGTTGTTGCGCTGCAGGTAGCCCTTGATCCTCTGAAACAGTTCCTCCGGCACCTGAAACGCCATCGTGCGCATATTACCCATGTTCTTTTCCTCCTTGTTTTGGTACTTGGGGTGTAATTCGTTGTCGACGGCAAGGGTGATAAACTCTGCCATCGTCATTCCGTGCTGCTCGATATACTCTCTGACCTCTGCGTGAAGGTCAGCATCGATCTTAACGGTAATGCCTTTCTTTTCGTCAGCCAATGTCATCGTTCCTTTCCATATAGTTTTGAATGATCTCGGTGAGAAGTTCCTCTACCGAGATACTGCGGTCAGCCGCTTCTGCAAGAAGGGCATCCGCTTGGGGCTGTGGGATATAGATTTCGTATTCCAATAGGCAGTCCTCCTACATACTCATAACGGGAGCTTCGCCCTCGTCCTGGCCTTCATCCTCGGTGGGATTCTCTTGCTGTGCCTGTTCCTCCGCAAGCTCGGCGGCGGTCAGTGTGCGGAAGGAGTCCGCATCGCTGCAAAGACTGAGGGTTCTTCCGTTATCCCATTTCATGTGGATATTACCGCCGTCATCGACGTGATCCACCGTTCCTCTCGTACCGGGCGGTACGGGATGGTGGGGATCGTCCATGCCGAGGAGCAGGATGCGAGTGCCGGGCGGATACTTCGCTCGGTTCTCCTTTGCCATACGGTTCCAATCATCGAAAATTGACATACTATTTCATCTCCATTCCGTTGGTTTCGGGGATATCTTCTTCAAAATCCGGCGTACCGTCGAGTTCCTTCTGCATCGGTATTAATACCTTTAGCAGTTCCTCTCGGTAATCCATATCTGCTATGCGGTCGATATAGATGCCGAACGTATTGAGGAAGGGGGTGTTGTCATCGTAGGTGATGGTAACGTCGCCGTGCAGTCCGTTTTCGCAAATGAATTTTGCTACATCTTCAATGCTGTGAAGCTCCTTGCTACCGTTCACCGAATGACCGATTAAATTTGGATGTTTTTCTTTGTCGTACATCGTTGTACCTTCCATTCCGAATAGTTCCTTCGGTGACCACGGTATCACGAAGTCGCTGTGTCCGGCATCGGTGCAGTGGTCGTAGAAAAAGTCATCGGTTTGCGCCGCCCTTATGGTGAAGTATGCAACTTCTTCGGGGGTAGCCGTAAACACTTCGCCTTCTCCGTAGAGACACGCTGCTACATGGACTTTGATATCCTGTTCCGTGTCCACCTCATTCATAAAACTCTCAAATGCAGTCCAGCCTTCGAGATCAGCATAGCTCTTGGGAACACCTGCGACGAGGAATTCCGCTTGGTCGCTGTCCGAGGTTATGGTTACTGCGGAAAATAACACAGCCATATATCACATCCCTCCAATCTTCGGTTCATTTTGCTGTGCAATATATTCATCCAGCTCGTCACGGGTGGATACGAAGTAGTCGTTACCGCCGTGCCAGAGCGAGATTGACAGTTTGCCGTCCTCGCTGTCGATGGGGTGATCTTCGAGGCTTTCAAAGGCTCCGTCCGAGTTCTGTCCGGTGATCCAATCCTTCACGGAGGTCAGCTCGTCCTCGGTCAGTTCCTCACGGAGTCGCAGATCCACCTTGCCGTATAGCGTTCCGTCCACGATCTCAGTCGACCACTGTGCCGATACCAGCTTGGCTTTCGCGCCTGCGTCGCCGTCGAAGTATTCGAGGATACTTTCCACGTCACGGTCTTGGTATTCCTCGATGAGGTCGTTGATGTCGTATCGGTAATCGTAGAGGAAGGAGTCACCCACGGTGAAGGGGTTACCGTCGCCTTCGTCGATGTTACCTGTTAAGGGAAAATACAGGCTCATCTTCACGGGGCCGAGTGCCAAGGTTCTGTCCTTGATATCGTTTATCAGCTCCGCGGCTGTGCCGTATTGGTCGTAATAGATATCGTGTTCCAGGTCGGTCTTGATGCCTTCGTCTGCGGTCTGTACGAGGTAGGCGGTGGTGTTCACGTCGCCGAGGCTGTTCTCGGTATTAAACAATCGGCACAGGTGCTGACCGACTCGGCTGCTTGATGCGAGCTGCACGTCGATCTCGGCATCCTCACCGCCGAACAGCTTAATGTTCTGCGGCAGAGTCCTCACACCAATGGAGAGTAGCTTGATTTGCAGGTCGGTGTTGGCTTTCGGAAGCTCCACCACCAGGGTGTCTTTTTTATGCTGAATTACTGCTGTTATCATTGTTACATACCTCCCATACGGATTCCTTGTTCATTGTCGAGTACGTCGCTGATGGAGTATCCCGATTCCATGCACACGAAGCCGGAGGAGACGAACAGACCGTTCAGCTCATCGGCAATATGCTCACCGAGCATATCGTAGTCGATGAAATCCACCACGGTTTCGGGTACGCCGTAGTCGGGATCGTGTTCCACAAAATGCTTGCCCACATCTTCATTATCCTCGGCACCCTCGATCAGTGTGAATAGTCCGAGGCTGTTGGCGAGAGCTGTGATGGACTTTGCATCCTCGACTCCGGCGTATTCTGCTACGGCGGTCAGCTTATCAAGCTGCATATCCGCATTGCTGATGGCTCCCACAAGGTCGTTGATATCATAGATGCTTTCGCTTGATGTCATTTCACGCAGACGGCGCATCCATTCGGGGTTGTCTACCATGAAGTCATCGAGGATAATGCTGACGGACTCGGCATCGGGTGCGCCCAGCCTGCCGATGGATTTGTCGATGGCGGCTCTCTCACAGGGCAGGTACAGATATTCCACCTTGCCGTGGTATTCTGCCTTTGCGGTGCAGAGAATGCTTGCATCGTAGAGGTAAGGCGGAAACACCTGCCCGTCATACAGCTCTTGGAACTGCACGTCCTCATCCACGAAGAGGATTCCGTGTTCGGTGACGATGCCGGTGCCGGACTGCATCAGCCGTCTGCCGATCTCTGCATATTTGGGGTTAGCATCGTCGTTGGCAGGAATGGAGCCGTCACGGTTTAAGAGGTATTCCTGACCGATCTTGCCCATATTCCCGATATTTTGAATGAGGCAGTATTTGTTAAGATTGAAGGACAGGTTGATGAGATCCTTCAGCTCGGTGAAGCCTTCTTGTTTCATGGCTTCGTAGAACTGTTCTTCCTCCGTACCGAAGAAGCTCTCCATACGCTTGGCAAGGTAGTTCAGCTCGTCCAAATTGACGAAGCGGTCTTTCAGATGGTCGAGTTCTTCGGGGAAGATAACGTCCGTAACGAACAGTTCGGGCGGGTTATCATCAGCGGCGTGTATCTCCATGAGTGCCGACCGGAGTGTGGTTTCGGAGCATGGGAAGTGGATGTCGACCAGGTGGTCGTTGTATCGCACGGTTACTTTGATCATTGGTTATTCGTCCTTTCCGTTGTTTTAATTGCGCCGAGGCCGAATCTTCGGATCGCCATTGCGTTGCATATCAGCTCGAACAGCTTCGGAGGAATGAGGTCGGTGTCGGCGAGGTCTGCCACGGTTAGATGCTTTGTGCCGAGGCAGAGGTCTTTGGCACAGCAGAAAAGGGCGTAGCCGTTTGCGTGAATATTCTTGAGCCGAATATCCGCAAAATTGATGCTGATCTTTCCCACGTGGCGTTTGGATAGGTTCCACAGATGAAGGTCTGCGGTCAGAAGGTACAGAGCTGCCATCATTGCGTAGTCCTTCTTGTCCTTTTTTCTGATGGCTTCCTCGAATTCGCTTTGGTGCTTTTCGTTCTTGTATCGCATAGGGTTCATCTCGCTTTCTTTCAGATATTGGTTGAGACGGTGTCGGAATCGTCTGTGGTTGATTGCTTTGGTGGTTTCGGTCAAGATCTCTCGGTGGGTTGCTGTTCCGTCCTGTATTCGCAGAATGACAAGCGGTTCTGTAGGACGACTGCCGATGATGACAACACCGTGTCCTCTTGGCTTAAAGTTAGGGATGCCAACCATCATTCGCTCGTAATATCGGTCGGAGGGGTTGTCGCTGAAATACATCCGTGTGGGACTCCTTTCTCTGTAAACAGAAAAAGCCCACGGTTTTGTTTGGGGTTCAAAACCGTGGGCAATATATTTTCTTACATATTTAATATTGGGTTTTCGCCGTCATCGAAGGTGGGCGGATTATCCTTTAGGTGCGGATACGCTGTTTGGAGCTTTTCCATCAGCTCCATGAGACCTCGATCCTGTTCGTAGGTCAGCGATTCACAGTTATCTCTTGCGAAGGCTGCACACTTGAACAGTTCCTCGGCTTCTTCCTTGGTGAACAGCTTACTGTCATCGACGAGTCCGGCACGGACGGCGAAGTTCTCTTTGGAGACGAGATAGTCGGGAGAGTAGTTGCCGTGAGCAACGTATTTGCCACCGTCTGACTGTCGCCAGCTACAGAACATAAAGCCGTGCTTTTGACTGTACATTCCGGCGAACACTACGTCGCCGTACTCGGATAACTTACGGTAGTTCTGCACGTCCTTCGGTTTCATCTGTGGGGATGACTCATAGAGGCCGACATACTCTCGGACGGTTTCAGCATCGTCCGTAAGGTGGGAGAATACCTCACGGGATTCGGGATCGGTGAGATCCTTGCTGTTGTAGAACATAAATCCTTCGGGGTTGATTGCGGTCAGATGGACTCCTTTGTGCGAGATGAGCAGGAGCCGGTCTGCTTCGTCATAACTTATGATGCATCCGTAGTGCTGTGCCTTTCGCTGCATTTCTTCTTGGTATATGGTCATTTTCGTTACCTCCGTTATTGTGATAATAAAAAATCGGAGGACAGATCCTGTACCTCCGTAATGTTTGTCAGATAGGAAGGATCGACGATCACCTCGGATTCGTTCCTTCCGCTGAAATATGCGTATATATGCTTTTTGTCAATCTGTGCTTCGTAGACCGTTCCGTCCTCACCAAAGCGATGAGCAAACCATTCGGCTGTTTCCTGACTCAGCGACCAGGACAATGCCTTCACGCTTTTGGCATTGTGAGTTGTTACTCCACGGTAAACGGTTACGGTGTCATCCAACGCTTTGAATTGGATATACTCGTCTTGCTCCATGAGGCAGGTCGGATCGGCTTGCTTGAACATCCGCAGGAGTTGATTGACTGTAACATTCACGTCCTGGTGCGGTGCTTCTGATCTCGTCCATGCGCTTGCAAGGATTTGGGACATATCTTCTCTTGACAGACTCGGCTGTGCAAATTTCAAAAACGTCAGCGCGTAGGGCTTGGTGACCATCATATAAATCTCGTAGGCGCTGTTTGCCTTGTTGATAGACTGAGCCATTGTCTGCCGCCATCGGTTCTGTGCATCTTCTTCCATAAGGTTGATCATCGTGATGCCGCCGTTGCCATCGGGAAGGGCGGTTAGTCCGGTGTCGGCGAATGGGTGCTTGACGATCATCGGGGAGTATGGGGTTTCGTAGATATCGGTGTGGAGCAAGGTGATGGCTGTTCGTTTGATCTCGTCCAGGTCGGTTTGCTTTCGCATGGTTTTTCCTCCTTTCTGTGGGAATAAAAAAGCGCATGGATTTGTTCTTATCCATGCGCTCGGTGGCTTGTATTCGGTTGTGCGAGAGTTCGGCTCACTACAGAAAGGGAAAAATACCTTTTTCACATCTGCAAAATCGCTTGTAAAAATTTCGACCGTAGAAACGGCGAAACCCCCGATAAAATCGGGGGTTTCTTGGGCAATATCTTTTTCATTGCCCTTTGATGGCGGAGGCAGAGGGATTCGAACCCCCGTGGGGTTGCCCCCAAACGGTTTTCAAGACCGCCTCGTTATGACCGCTTCGATATGCCTCCGTAGATATGATGCAACAGTGTTGCATCATATCTACGGAGCTTCTTGAGAAACGGCTCGGCGAGCCTTGCTCGGCGAAACCGCTTCGCATACCCCACCCGAAGATCGACAAGCTCGCTTGTCAGGCGCAGGGTGTGGGTATTTTCGCCGTAAGGCGAAATATGCTTCCGTGATGCTTACTGTGCATTTTTGATTTGTTCCGTTCTTTATATTCGGAACAAGAGTATGATACCACACTTCGATTTGTTTGTCAAGGCGAAAATGCGAGAAAGGCAAAAGAAAACCCGAGGTTTTCCTCGGGCTTTTCAAGTTTAGCGCTTAAGATTCTTCTGCTTTGACAACGCGGAAAAATCCTCCTGCGAACATATACACATAACCGTCGATATAGGTGGCACGGAAAGCCCGACCGAAAAATTCCTCATTCACTTCGACGATCCGCACAAGCTTTCCGCTTTCAAAACTGAACAGAATATAGAAAACTCCGAAGTCGTCGCGACCGCTGTACGGGCCAAAATACAATCCAAACAGCTTCTTGTCGAAATCAATATAGTAGAGCTGATACTCATCTTCCAGTTCTACGTTTTCTTTCAGATACTGATCGAGTAAAACCAAACCGTCTTCACTTTCGTGCCAAAGCCCGATCTTCATCACCCATC
>JAZORX010000149.1:0-5702 GCA_045656845.1 Acutalibacteraceae bacterium
TTCTTGCCGCATCATCAACAAGAGTAGTAAGATCAGGACCGATGTAGAAAGAGTAACGGGCAACATGAATAGCTGCGGCAGAAACCATATAACGTCCGCTTGAAAGAACGCCCATAAGAAGAACAAGTAAAAGTGGCTTGCATGTGAACACTCTTTTAAGCAGAGAAGGTTCGCCCTCTGTACGCTTAGTAACGGGCATTTTAACTCTTTCTTTAACGCCGAAGCAAGCGCGGGAATAAAGAATTGAACCGATACCGACCGTTACGATAGCCATTATAAGATATTTTCTTTTCTGAATTGTAAGCGGGTCGATTGGATTTGCTGAGCTTTCAACAACTTTTGCAAGAATAAGTCCGATAACAAGGAAAAGAACCTCGGGCACGGCAGAACCGATGCTATTGAAAATCTTACTTACGGAAATTACTGAGCTTCTTTCCTCAGAACTAGGAGTCATAACATTTGGAAGACCCCAGAATGAAACATCTCCGACGGTGTAAAGCATACCCCAAAGAACATAAACGATTGCAGAATATACCATAATCTCAGTGCTTCCGAGATTCGGACTGAGGTACATAAGCAAGGTCATAATTGCAACAGGGATAATGGCCATTCTGATAAAAGGAATCATTTTGCCGCTTTTGAGATTACTGCGGTCAACAATCATACCCATAAGTGGGTCGTTGATGGCATCCCATACTCGGGCAAGAAGCATAAGCAAAAGCACGAACATAGGAGTAAGCTGTAAAACATTGAGATAATAGTCGCTTATGTAGCTGGACATCAAGGCATAAATCATACCTTGTCCGAGTCCGGCAACACAAAAGGCTGTCATTTCATTTTTTTTGACATATTTTTCGATTTTTGATGCTTGTCCCATTTCAAACCTCCTGAGTTTTTTACATAGAATTATTTTATCACGGATTTTGGTTCTTTTCAATGAGTTTAAAGTTTTTAAGTGTAGAAAAGGTTTTTGCTTTTTTGTAAAATTTTACAAAACAATTTATAAAAGATGGGTCGGTATCTTGTTGCACGACCGAAAGAAAAAGCCCCAATCTGATTTCAGATACAGATTGGGGTGTTAGTTTTTATTTGATTGTTATCTTGAAAAGTCTCGCACCGTGAGGGTTTACTTTTACGGAGAATTCATCTTCTGTTACGGTGTATTCTTCGTGTGCCCACATATCACGGACGCTGTATTTAACTCCGCTGATAGATATATCTGAAATGTTAAAGGAGATTTCTCTTTCTGTATCGTCAGTATTGAAAAATGCAATGTACTTGCAGCTTTCGCCGTTAGAAGTCCAGATGATTTCGCCTTTTCCGTCGGTTTCTTCTCTCTTGAACTGTCTTGCTCCGTATGAATTTTTAAGCATAACGATAAGCTCTCTGTTCTGAAGAAGAGAAAGTGTGAATTCGTCATTATCTCTCATTTCTCCACCCATCATAAGGGGAGAACGGAAGATACCCCAAAGAGTCATCATTGTTATCTGCTCGTCATGGTTGAATCGTGTGTAGCGGTTTCTGTACTGCTCAAGCTCTTCTGTTATCTGAATCCTGCCGAGCGGGAGCATATCGCAATCCGGCCATGCACCGGGCTGAACATATTCCTGCCAAGTGTAACAGCGTTCAAACATAGCGTGAAGTCTGCTCCACTCATCCCAGAAATCTCCTGTCATTCTCCACATGTTTGCGTTTGCGGCAAGATGCTCGTGTTCATTGACGGGAGCAGGGCCGGGCGAAAGACTGAGAACCATATCTCTGCCGCATTTATCAATAGCTTTTCTGAGCATTTCAATTTCTTTTCGTGCCGAGTAAGGATTATGAGGAAATATCTCTGTGTTGGCGATATCGTCACACTTGATGTAGTCAACATCCCATGATGCATAAAGCTCAAAAATAGAATCGTAATATTCCTGAGCACCTTTTGCATCCGGATAAAGTCCGTACATATCGGGATTCCACAAGCAGATCGAAGATGGATTTGCGATATCTCTTGCTGTAACGCCTTCACACTTGATTTTTGTGTTCTGGTGTGTTGCCTGACGAGGGATACCTCTCATAATATGAATGCCGAATTTAAGACCGAGTGAATGAATGTAGTCGGCAATGGGTTTGAATCCTTTTCCGTTTGCGGATGAGGGGAATCGTTCAACCGAAGGAATCAGGCGTGAATATTCATCCATGCAAAGCGGAGCAAAGTAATGGTAATAAAAGCTGTTTGCAGTAGGCTCAGACCACTGAATATCGCAAACAACATATTCCCAACCGTAATCTTTGAGATGCTCAGCCATATAGTCTGCGTTTGCGAGAAGTTGTTCTTCATTTACGGCTGCTCCGTAGCAGTCCCAACTGTTCCAACCCATAGGAGGGGTGAGTGCTAATTTTTTATGCATATAAATCTACCTCTTTGCGATTTTGTTGTTAGTTATTGTATCACTCTTTTAATGCTAAAACAAGTTGTTACTTATCAGTTATGAATAAATTTATTATGTGAGATATGCGAAAAGTGTAAGGATGACAAGACCCACTACATTTACCGCAAGAAAAACAATAATGAATTTTCCGGGTTTTGCTTTTTCAGAACGAAGATAAAGCTTAAGTGTTATAAGGCTTGCGAGAGAAGCTATCGGAGTTCCGAGACCTCCGATATTAACGCCTTCAAGAAGCTCTTTCCAGTTGTCTGTGAAACCTGAAAGCAACACTGCAGCAGGTACATTGCTTATAACCTGACTTGCACCGATTGATGTCAGTAATGTGCTTTTGTCAAGAAGGCTTTTTAAAAATGAGTTTACTGCATCCATCCTGCCTAGATTTCCCGAAACAATGAAGAAGCATACGAAGGTAGCAAGAAGGGCATAATCAGGCTTCAGAAGGATTTTACGGTCCATTAACAGTATAATGATAACTGTCACAGCCAACAGAACAGCAAAATTCAGAATGTGAAAAACTGTCAGCAGGCAGACGACGAACAAAATGCAGTAAACAGCAAGAAAAGCAGGTTTTTCAATTTTTTCCTTTTTAAGATCGATTCCGGGTAATACATTCGGAAGTACAGGCAAAGAAGAAACACTCAGCAGAACCAGACTCAGAGCTGTCAGGGGAAGGGTAGTTGAGAAAAATTCCGATATTGTGAGATTATACTCAGAATATAAAAACAGATTCTGCGGGTTACCTACGGGAGTAGCCATACTGCCGAGGTTTGCAGCAACAGTCTGCAAAACAAGAAGTGGCACTGCAGATTTTTCACATTTCATTTCGGAAAGAAGTCCGATGGTGAACGGGACAAAAACAAGCAGAGCAACATCGTTTGTCACAAGCATTGAACTGAAAAAGGGGAGCAGAACGAGAATGAGACCGAGCAATCTGCCACTTTTGCATTTTTTCAGCAACGAGTATGTAAGGCAACGGAAGATTCCACAACTCTGGAAGCCTGCAACAACAGCCATAAGGCAGAGAAGCAGTGAAAGAACATGCAGATCTATGTAGCCGATATAATGTCCGTCCGGTGGTACAAAAAACATCGTCACTACTGCACAAAGAAGTGAAATGCAGAGCACAGCTTCTTTTTTGATAAATGAAACAACAGCGTTCACAGAACAATCTCCTTAAGCTTTGATTTGCATAATAGTATCATAAACTGACAAAATTTTCAATAAAAACAGCATCGAAACCGTAAGGAATCGATGCTGTTGAAATATTAAAGAATTTTACCTACAAGGAAGATGATTACATTAACCACATTGTTCAGCAGATATTTTATTCCTGACCAGATATAAGGGCTTTCGAACTCCCATTCATCAGGGCTTTCAAGGAAACTACCCAAAGAACCGTCATATTCATACGGTTCGAGGAAAGCTTTTGTATGCATCTTCATAATGCAGAGGTTTTTGCAAGCCTGACGCAGTGCTGTTCCGAAACCGATCGGATCTCTCTCATATGCAGATTTGACTGCAGCAACATGTGAAATTACATTGACAGCCCATATGCCGGTAAGGATTGTGTCGTTACCACCGTAGACAGCAAGTACCGGGCTCATATAGCCTGAACCTGTGAAGTTCCATGAATAGTCAGAAACAACAAATCCTTCAAAGCCCCACTCGTTACGCAGAACATCGTTAAGAAGCGCAGAGCTTGAACCGCACCACTTAAGACCGATACGATTGAATGCGGACATAACACCACGGCAGTCTGATTCTTTGACGGGTATCTCAAAAGCTTTGAGGTAGATCTCTCTCATGGTCTGCTCGTCAGCCCAGGTGAAAACGCCCTCACGGTGAGATTCCTGGTCATTCATAACAAAGTGTTTGATTGTAACAACGAGATTCTGTGAGCTGCATCCACGGATAACTGCTGCTGCCATTTTGCCCGAAAGAAGGGGATCTTCTGAATAATATTCAAAGTTTCTTCCGCCTCTCGGATTTCTGTGAATGTTAGCACCGGGTGCGTACCATACGTCAGTACCCATATCCTTTGCTTCTTTGCCGACGCCTGTTCCGAATATCTCGGCAAGCTCGACATTCCATGTGCAGGCAAGAGCTGTTGCACACGGGTATGCAGTACCACTGTCGTCATAAACAAGACCGTTCTGACCCTTGATGCTTGAAGGGCCATCGTTGTCCCATGTATGGGGGATACCAAGACGCTCAACACCTCTTGTGTTGTAGCCACCGTCAATTACCATATAGGTCATTTCATCGACAGTAAGCTGATCAAGGAAGGCATCCCAGAGGCTTTCATCTTCGTAGACATCCTGCAAGGTTATAACTTCATCGTATTCAACACCTGTTTTTGGGGCTTCGCCTTCGGTTGCAGGTTCGGGAAGCTTGTCCACATTTTTAATGTCTGCCGTAACCTCAAGCTCTCTGAAAACAGGGAAGTCGTTTGCACCTTCAGCTCTTGAAAGAACGGGGAAGCCGTTATAAACATCGTCAAATCTGTTGATTATTTCAGTGCCTGTTACGCTGTCGTATTTAATGATTCTGTCAGCTGAAACATCATAGTTAAAGCTGTCGATATGTTCACGGACATTTTCACCGAGGATGATTTTATATGTTCCTTTTTCGAGCATCCATGCCTGGGTGTTCTTATGGTCGTACGATGCCATTTCGTCAGCGTTGAATGTTATGGTAAGGATTTCGCTTTCACCGGGAGCAAGAATGTTTGTTTTTGCATATCCTCCAAGGCAGATCGCACTCTTTTCAATTCCACCGTTGTAGTAAGGTGTACTGTAATAAATCTGAGCCGTATCCTTACCGCTGCGGTCACCTGTATTTGTTACCTTGACATCAACTTTGATTATGCCGTCGTATGTATCATAACTGATGATTTCTTTCTTGAATGTGGTGTACGAAAGACCGTAACCGAACGGATACTGAACCTTATCTTTTGCAAAGGTTTCGAAATAACGGTATCCTACATAAATACCTTCCAGGTATTCAACATAGTAATCAGAAATTGAGCCGTCGTATTTATTATCACCAAAGCATACATTAGAAGGATGGTCACTGATTTTATATGCGACTGTGTCAGCGAGCTTGCCAGAAGGATTGACTTCACCATTAAGCATCTGAGCGACGGCTGTCATACCGAATTCACCGGGAATCCAGATGAGTGCAGCAGCTTTGATGTGTTCATACTCATCAAGCCAGCCCATCTCCATAATGTTTGCTGTGTTGAAAAGAATAATGATGTTTTCAAATGTA
>JAZORX010000150.1:0-4048 GCA_045656845.1 Acutalibacteraceae bacterium
ATTGTTTTTGAAGATGACGGTTCAGCACTCGGAATAAGTGATGAGCTTCTTGATGAGTTTGGCAAACTTGCTGAACAAAACGGTGTATCTCTCCCCGAAAAAGAAACACCCGTTAATGAAAATCCTGCGGTTACTGTAAACTCCCGAAACAGCATTATCGCTGATGAATATAACGGTCTGAAAGAACACAATCCCGACAGTGTCATTCTATATCAGGTCGGAGATTTCTTTGAAATGTTCGGTGAAGATGCGATAAAAGTATCAAAACAGCTTGATTTGGTATTAACAAGCAGAGAGTTTCCGAATATCGGCAGAGTTGAAATGTGCGGATTCCCAAGACACAGACTTGAAGCATATCTCGAAAAAATCCGTGAAGAAAACAGCGTAGTAATTTCTGCTATCCACGATGGTAAAACTGAAAGGGAATCATTTCAGATGCTCCGAATCGGTGAGAACAGCGAGCTTGAAAAGGCAAAAGAATTGATTAACAAGTTTTGTCTTGATGAATACGGTGAAGATGCTGATTTCAGCGATATGAAAAACATTGATATTGCTTACACAACATTAACCGATGCGGAAATTCCCGTTCAGGTTTCTGTAAATCTTGTTGATTTCAGAATTGACCGATTTATCGACAATAATCATTATGACAGCCGAAGCTATGACAGTCTTGAAGCGTTGATTAACGGTGAGCTTTACAGTTTGGATTTCGATGATTTGGTGTATATTCCCGATGAGGCACTTGAATCACAAACGTTTGGTAAAACGGAAATTGATGATTTTGACGATGTTGACCCGTCTGTTATTCGTGAAAACCTTGCGGAACACGGCATAGTAAACGGTGAAGTGGTTGACCCCGAAGCATTGGAAAATGCTCCGTTCATTCAGCAAGTTATGAGAGATACAGAGCCTTCAAGCAGATTTGAAGTCCGTCAGATTTCCGTTCCTTTTGAGGGTGATAAATTTGCCGTATATGATAACGAAATCAACGATTTCTATGTTACGGAAGATAATCTCACACATTGGTTTGATACTGAAGAAGAAGCACTTGCAGATTTAGAAAATATCTCTGCACAGAACGATATTATTGCTGAAATCAGAGAACCCGAAATCCCTTACAATGTCGGTGATGTTATTTATCTTGAAAATGACACACCGTATGTCATTGAAGATATAGGCAGTCACGATGTTCGCATAAGAGATACAACACTTCTCTATCCCATCAGCCGTGTCGAAAACAGAGCAAATTTTCTGAAACTGCTTGACCGGTATCCGCAGGAAGAACATTCAAAGTTTACTGCAAAAACCGTTGAAGAATTCAAAGCGGAAGATTACGGACTTCCTTACGATATTGCAATTCAGACTATTCGCACCGATGAACCCGAATTACCAAAGCCGGAAAATTTTCACATTACCGACTATAACCTCGGTGTCGGCGGTGCAAAGGAAAAGTTCAGAAATAATATTGCTGCTATAAATCTTTTGCACGATCTTGAATTTGAAGGCAGACAAGCGACACCCGAAGAACAAGAGATATTATCCCGTTATGTCGGTTGGGGCGGTCTTGCAGATGCTTTTGATGATACCAATGAAAAATGGGGCGATGAATACAGAGAACTTTATGTTACTCTTTCACCCGATGAATACAGAGCAGCAAAATCATCTGTTCTTGATGCTCACTATACAAGTCCGACAATCATAAATGCTATGTATGAAGCAATCGGCAATATGGGATTTACAGAAGGCAACATTCTTGAGCCGTCAATGGGTATCGGTAATTTCTTCGGTATGCTCCCCGATGAAATGTCAACGTCAAGGCTCTACGGTGTTGAAATTGACAGTATTTCTGGCAGAATTGCAAAACAGCTTTATCCCAATGCCGATATAACCATATCAGGCTTTGAAAAAACAAGTCGCAGAGATTTCTATGATATTGCAATAGGTAACGTTCCTTTCGGTCAGACCAAAGTGAATGACCGTGAATACAATAAACTCGGTTTTTCCATTCATAACTATTTCTTTGCGAAGGCTCTCGACCAAGTTCGTCCGGGCGGTGTTGTAGCATTTGTAACATCACATCACACGATGGATGCGAAAACACCCGAAGTCCGTAAATATCTTGCTCAAAGAGCCGACTTGCTCGGTGCTGTCCGTTTACCGAATAATGCTTTCAAAGCTAATGCGGGAACAGATGTTGTATCGGATATTATCTTCTTGCAGAAAAGAGAAGAACCGATGGAAATTGAACCCGACTGGGTTCATCTCGGAATGAGTGAAAACGGATTCCCGATTAACTCATATTTCGCCGAACATCCCGAAATGATTTTAGGCGAACAATCATCAAAAAGTACACAGTACGGAGTAGATGCCTTTACCGTAAAACCCATTGAGGGTGCAGATTTGGGTGAGCTTCTTCACGAAGCGATGAAGAATATTGAAGGTACATACAAAGCTGCCGAACTTCCCACACTTGAAGAAAGTACGGAAGTTTCAAAGGTATCAATACCTGCTGACCCGAATGTTAAAAACTATTCTTATGCAGTTGTTGACGGTGATGTTTATTACCGTCAGAACAGTATTATGGTAAAAACAGAAGTCAATGCAACAGCCAAAGAACGCATAAAAGGTATGGTTGGTTTGCGTGACTGTGTAAATGAACTCATTGACTTACAGTTGGATGAGCTGACTACTGACAGCGAAATCAGCGAAAAACAAGCAGAACTCAATACTCTGTATGATAACTTTACGAAGAAATACGGTTTAATCAACGATAAAGTAAATAAAAGTGCTTTTTCAAACGACTCGTCATATTATCTTCTCTGTTCTCTTGAGGTTCTTGATGAAGAAAAGAAACTCAAAAGAAAAGCAGATATGTTTACCAAACGAACAATCAAGCAGCATTCTTCCGTAACGAAGGTTGATACCGCAGTAGAAGCTCTTGCTGTTTCAATCGGTGAACGAGCCTGCGTTGACCTTGGATTTATGGCTTCACTTATGGGTGAAGGAGCAACACCGCAGAAAATCGTTGAAGATTTGCAAGGCATTATTTTCAAAGACCCGAGAACGGGTCCTTTTGATTTGGAAAGCAATCCCGACAGAAGCTATATCGGTTGGCAGACAGCCGATGAATACCTTTCAGGTAATGTCAGAGAGAAACTTGTCTATGCAGAGTACGAAGCCGAAAAAAATCCCTTTTTCAATGTTAATGTTGAGGCTCTGACAAAGGCTCAGCCGAAGGAACTTGATGCAAGTGAAATTGAAGTCAGGCTCGGTGCAACTTGGATTGATAAAGAGATTATCGAGCAGTTTATGTTTGAAACTTTCAAAACACCGAATTATGCACAGTTCAATATGAAAGTGAAATATTCGGAGTATACCGCTGAATGGAGAATTGAAAACAAATCATTCATTTCGGGAAGTGATGTCAATGCTCACGTTACATACGGTACAACAAGAAAAAGTGCTTATGAAATTCTCGAAGATTCACTTAATCTCCGTGATGTAAGAGTTTATGACACCGTTATAGAAAACGGTAAGGACAAGAGAGTTCTTAACTCAAAGGAAACAACTCTTGCACAGCAGAAACAACAGGTCATAAAAGACGAGTTCAGAGATTGGATATTCCGTGACCCCGAAAGACGTAACTATCTTGTTGAAAAATACAATGTATTGTTCAACTCTACAAAGCCGAGAGAATATGACGGAAGTCATATAGTTTTTTCGGGTATGAACCCCGAAATAAAGCTGCGTGAACATCAGCTCAATGCGGTGGCTCACATTCTCTACGGCGGTAACACTCTGCTTGCTCACGAAGTCGGCGCAGGTAAAACATTTGAAATGGTAGCGGCGGCCATGGAGAGCAAAAGGCTCGGTCTTTGCAGAAAACCGTTGTTTGCTGTTCCCAATCATTTGACCGAACAATGGGCATCGGAGTTTCTTCGTCTTTATCCTTCTGCAAATATTCTTGTTACCACAAAGAAAGATTTTCAGCCTGAGAACAGAAAGAAATTCTGTGCGAGAATTGCTACGGGTGATTACGATGCTATTA
>JAZORX010000151.1:0-12130 GCA_045656845.1 Acutalibacteraceae bacterium
ATTGGCTGAGGCACCCAATGGAATGACTGAGCAGCATATATGACATCAAACTTTTTCTGACCGAAGTCATACTCTTCAAATCTGCCTTTTACAAAGTTGCCATTTTCATTTTTGAATCGTTCATTGCCGATGCGAACTAAATCTTCACCGGGGTCTATGCCCAAGATATTAAAACCATTTCCGATCAGTTGTTCAGTCGCTTTACCGGTTCCGCAACCTATCTCCAATAAATCAGAGCTTTTGGTTATTTCCGTAACAGATATCAGTGAATCTATAATTTCTTGTGGATAACCGGGTCTGTATTTATCGTAATATTCAGCCGCTTGGTTGAACATTTCACTTTCTTTATGGAAGTTCATACGCAACTCTCCGTTAAAATTCATATCTTTTTCCGTCTTTATAAATAATACCGTCTGTAACAGTGATTTTTAATACTATGGTATTAACATCATTTTCGTTGGTATGACCGTTATCATACCACGATGCAAAAGCAACTCTTAATTTATCAGCTAAATCCTTATTTTCTTCATTACGGATATAACCTAAACTTTCAGCCTTGCCGTGTCCTGAAAACCATTCACCACAGATTGCAACAACAGGATTCTCATTGATATGTTTCATTTTATTTGTTGAATTGTGAGTTATGGTATAAAATGCACCATCGATATAAATTGCATCAACTGTTCTCACCCATGGAACACAGCAATGATCAACAGTTGCAATTGAGATAAGAGAATCTTTACTGAATCGCTCTTTTAATATATTATCAAAATCTTTATTCATAACATCTTCCTCGGAAACTTAAAAAGTTTTGCCAGTAATTTCATCAATTCGCAATTCAATCATTTTCTTCAAAAACGG
Organism: Acutalibacteraceae bacterium; assembly: GCA_045656845.1. Taxonomy (GTDB): domain Bacteria; phylum Bacillota; class Clostridia; order Oscillospirales; family Acutalibacteraceae; genus CAG-488. The sequence goes on from JAZORX010000151.1 coordinate 862, forward strand.
CAAATCACTTTGACTTGCATTATCTACACGGAAAGTGCAACCGCATACATCGTCAAAAACTTTACCGAAGATATTTTTGGTTTTTCCACCGCCGCAAGAGCCACATTTTCCGCAACGGTCAACATGTTTCCACGCAACAATTTTTACACTATCGTCAGCAGTTTCATCTTCATAGGCATTACTGTCCTCGGACCATATTGTCCAATGATTTTCAGGTTCGTCGGAGTCCTTAATTGCAATAAAACAAACATATTCTCCATTTAATTTGCAAAGATAATATATTTTGTCCTTCCAATATCCATTATCTTTTATAAACTCAACACGGGTATCCTGTAAATAATTTGCAAAATCTAAGGCAGTATGCATCATATATCCGTTTAAATTCTCAGTTATATAGTCAAAGATGCTCTTACTCATATCTGTCTAATGGTTCCTTTATAGTTTTATTTATAATAACATAAATCGAAATGTATTTCAATCAGTATCACTTTCAACTGTTGTCTTTGTCCATATGAACCGATTTTAATTACAACAGTAAACATTTGTTTTAAAATAAAAAGCCTACACTTAACTTAACAAGTGTAGACTCTTTTGGTGCACCGAGTGCACTGATATCCGAATTGCCAACGCATCAGGATTTGAACGACCTAACGGTGCAAACGCTCAGACCGTATTTAGCGGAGATGCGGAAGGTAACATCAGACAAGCTGGACTCAATATAGTATTCAACCAAGGACAAATTATCGAAGCAGACGGAATCCTTGAAAGAGCAACTTCACAAGGAGATCAATCGTATGATGAACGAGCTGAAAGCCAAGGATTTGACACCGTGGAAGCTCAAACTGAAATGGGCAGCGGTTGGGGCAATATTGCCGTCGATGCTTTGTATCTTGCAGCTGATATTGCGATGATAGGAGAAACGGACAATAATGACAAACAAAAACCGAAATTTGTCCGTGAACGCAAACGCGAACAAAAGAAACAACAAAATAATAACAGCAACGAAATGCAGTTGAAAATGTAAAGGAGTGATACCGTCATAGTCCCATGAATTCCGTGATGCCTTATGAAAAAAGGAGAACGGAATATTCCGGATTATGAATTAGAAGCAATAATAAAATGCTTCTTGCCAGATATTCAAGAGTTCTTTGCCACAGACGAAGGCAAAGAATACCGAGAAGAGTACAAATCAGGCAAGCAACAAAAAACACCACCACAAGCCAATAAAACGGCTTAAAAACAGAATCAAGGGCAGAGAGCGAAAAACTCTCTGCCCTTGTGCCTAAATGATTGGTTGACATTTCCATTTAATTTGTAGTATAATATAAGAGTATTTTATTTTTAAAGTGAGGATGTTTATGGGAAATTGGGAAAAGTTCAAAACCAAATATCTAGGGATAATAAGTAGTATCATTTCTTGGATAATTAATATTGCCGGTTTGATTTTAGCTATACTCTCTTTTATAAATTCTAATGCTGATTTAGGTTGGGCAATAGTTCTTTCAATCGTCATCTTTAATAGTATTTTTCTAATAATTATATCTGTGTATGAAACTCTTCTTTATAAAAGAGGTTCTGCCTTAGAAGAAAAAATTCTTAAAGAAAAACATGACGAAATATCCAATTTGGAATTCTCTTTGAAACGTAGTGAGGATTTATTAGAAAAACTAAGATACTATTATAAATACATTATCTTCACATTAAACAAGTTTAACACCCAATTGTGCGCCGTGAATAGTAGGCTCGCAAAATCAAGAAAAAACATAGATAACCTTATTAATGAATATGATAGTAAGGGCGAAAAAATCGATGAAAAGGTTGAATTGTTTATTTCCGGATTAAAACAAACAGCTGAAGATGAATACAAACGCTCTATGCTTAAAGAATTTAATCATTTTTTAAGTAATATTACCAACAAACTAAAATTCATTTTGGATGTTTCTTTAAAAGAAAAAGGGTGTATGTTAGAAACATCAATTTCTGTAAAACAATTTAGTCGAATTGTGGCTGATCCAGAAAATGTCAATGATGTCGTTGTAATAACAACTTTTAGAGATAGTCAAACTTATTCCCAAGGAAAACGCGAGATTGGTACTCAAAAGTATTCAATTAAAAAGAATACCGATTTTATTTATTGTTTATCTCATCCTTATTTTTTAAAAAACAATATTACTTATGATGATAAGACTTACGATAATGAGCACAAAGGTTTCCTTGAACATTATAATTGTGCTATAGTCGTTCCGATAAAATATGAATATCCTGATTGTAGTCATGTTTATGGTTATTTGACTTGTGATATACTCAACGATGACCTCTCAAAAGATAATCTACTTGATGACAAAATGGCTGAAATCATGGAGGCAACTGCAAATATTATAGGCGCATATTTTGATAATATGGATTATCAATGGGAATATGTGCTCGAAGATGATTTTTTGGATATTGTATACAATATGAAAAGTGTTTAATGATTTGGAGGAAAATAATGAGTTCTAATACACATATAACAAAGAGTCAAAAATCGCAATTTTTCTATGCGGCACGACGTACAACTATAACCAAATCAGATTTGTGTTATATTGTTAAAATTCAAGAATCTAAAAAGACAACAATCCCCAATCTTTCCTTTTGTAAAGAAAAAGCAAAATAAATCCCAATTGAATATTAGTTATAAAGGCAGAGAAAAAATGTTTCTCTGCCTTATTTTAGTAAAACTGAAAAACCATTAAATCTTTTTACAATTAAAATTAGGATACTTCTCAAAAACAATAAATCCGAACCCATCTCCAACTATGAGAAGGTTCGGATTTATACTGTTTGGTGCGGATAACAGGACTTGAACCTGCACGCTTTCGCACCAGATCCTAAATCTGGCGTGTCTGCCAATTCCACCATATCCGCTTTTGCCGTTTAATTATATCATATGAAAAGCAAAAGTCAAGAAACTAACTGCTTTTAATTTTCTTTAATGCACCCTTCTCCAATCGGCTGACCTGCGCCTGTGAAATTCCTACTTCTTTAGCGACCTCAGTCTGAGTTCTGCCGAGCATAAAGCGAAGGTTCAGTATGCGTTTTTCGCGGTCAGAAAGTCCACGGATTGCATCACAAAGGAGTATTTCATCCATCCAGCTGTCAGCAGTATTTCGGTCACCGATCTGATCCATTACAAATATTGCCTCTCCTCCGTCATTATAAACAGGCTCATATAATGAAACCGGATCCACAATCGCTTCTAATGAAATTACTACATCTTCCTTTTTCATCTGTAACTCATCAGAGATCTCTTCAATCGTTGGTTCTCGATCCAGTTCGTTTGAAAGCTTTTCTCTTGCCTGAATAGCCTTATATGCAGTATCTCTTAGCGATCTGCTTACCCGTATCGCATTATTATCTCTCAGGTATCGCCTCACTTCTCCGATAATCATCGGGACTGCGTAGGTTGAGAATCTGACGCCAAGATCGACATCGAAGTTATCTATTGCCTTTATAAGCCCGATACAACCGACTTGAAATAAATCGTCAAGCGGTTCACCTCTGTTTGTAAATCGCTGTATAACGCTCAGCACGAGCTTTAAGTTACCATTAATCAATTCGTCGCGTGCTTTTATATCCCCTGATCTTGTTTTTTTTAATAATTCTACTTTTTTATCTTCTTTTAACACCTTTAACTTGGATGTATCAACACCACAAATCACAACCTTGTTATACTGCATGAAAAGACCTCCCTACGGTAAAATTTTTACCATAGAGAGGTTTAATTATTCATATGTATCAGTCTTTAAATATTTCTTCCAACCACACTAAGCACATTGGGATCCAATTTCGTGTATTCTTTACGAACTCACTACGCTCAGGGATTGTGACAACACTTGTTGAAGTTGAAAAGCCGTGTCCGCCACGGGAGTAAATATGCATTTCGAAAGGAACATTTTTTTCACTGAGAACCTTTGCATATTCAATAGAGTGTTCAATCGGAACTATGTCATCGTCAGCTGCTGATGCAATAAATGTTGGCGGAGTCTGCTCAGTTACATATTTCTCCAGACCGGGAATCGGATTAGCAAGAATATTTCCTATTTTTTCAAGAATACACGGATAACCAAGAATACATGCGTTTGGTTTGACATCGCTCATCGTGCTGAGAGCTGCAGCGAGGTGACCACCGGCAGAAAAACCGCAAACAGCAATCTTATCGGGATTTGTACACCATTCAACAGACTTGCTTCTGATTAATTTTAATGCTTCAATCGCGTCATTGAGAGGGGTCGGAAAGGCAGAGTGTTCTTTTAATGAGTATCTGAGAATAAAAACATTATAACCTTTGGCCATAAATTCAAATGCAATCGGTTCAGCTTCACGATCAGAACAATAGTTGTATCCTCCACCGGGCAAAACAAGTACTCCGGCCTTGATTTTCATGTTTGGCATTTCATCTGACACATCGGGAATATAAGCTGTTAAGGATACATTACGATCAGCGTTTAAAATTATTTTTTCGATCTTCATTTTTTTCACTCCTCAAATTCATTGATATCCTGATAAGATTTAAATACATAACCGTTGCGCTCAAGTTCGTTCATATTTTTAAGATAATAACCAATTCCGTTAATAACGCACTCGGTAGGTTTATCTGCACAACGAGTTTTTATACCAAGCTTTTCTTCTATAAAACTATCAATGCCTCTCAGCAAAGCTCCTCCACCGGTCAGTACGATGCCATTAACTGAAATATCAGCGTTAAGCTCAGGTGGTGTCTCCTGAAGAACAAGTCTGATGTTTTCAACAATTGTGTTCAGGTTAGAACGGATAGCTTCAAACACATCAGTTGATGTAAGCTCAATTGTCTTAGGAAGTTTTGTAACACGGTCTTTTCCTACGGCACGGACCGCGAGCTCAGCATCCAGCAGCTTTGCGGTTCCGACTTGTTTTTTAACTTTTTCAGCCGTTATTTTACCGATAACAGTATTCTTTTCACGCCTTGCAAACCTGCAGATTGAATTATCAAAAGAATTACCTGCGATTTTAACAGATGAAGAAATTGCAACCAAACCACCGGTTATGACTGCAATATCAGTGGTACCACCACCAATATCAACAATCATAGTACCTCTGAACTCTTTACTTATATCAGCACCAATCGCAGCGACAAAAGGTTCTTCTATAACACAGGCTCTGGCAGCCCCCGAACTTGTTGCAAGTTCAAGAATGGTTCTTTTATCAAGCTCAGAAACCTGAGAAGGAACGCTTACTATCACATTCGGCTTAAAAATCTGGCTACCGCAGATTTTCTGAATATAATAGCTCATCATATTTTGCACTGCATCATAGTCATATACCGTACCGTTACGGATCGGTCGTACAACCGTGAGAGAATCAGGGGCTTTTCCGATCATCTTATAAGCTTCGTTTCCGATAGCCTTGACTTTATCATCAAAAGTGTCATATGCAATCACTGAAGGTTCATTAATTCGTATCCCTTTACCTTCAACATAAGCGAGTACATTTGAAGTACCAAAGTCAAAACCTATTTTTGTTCCGAGCATTTATCCCCCTCCTCCTTTTTGGTTATTTTCGAATCAGTATTTTTCTTTTTGCTTTTTACTAATGAAGCTGTGATACAATAAACACTCTCAGCGCCGTTCAGATAGAGCATCTTTGAGCATTCATTAAGAGTTGACCCTGTTGTTTTAACATCATCAACTAAAAGTATATTTTTACCATTAATATCATAATCAGGATTCACATCGAAAACACCAAGCAGATTTCCACTTCTCTCAAGCCAATTTTCACATTTATGCTGTGTTTGTGTTTCAAATAACTTGATTAGCAACTCATCACCAAATGCAATGTCAGATATTTTTGAAACTTCCTTAGCAAGTAGTCTGCCCTGATTATATCCGCGTTTTTTCTCCTGTTTTGAATTCATCGGAATATAAGTTACATAATCAAACTTAATTTCAGGGTATTCCTTTGATCTGATCCTGTTCATCATAGATGCATATACTTCTGCATACTGTGGTTCATCTCTGAATTTAAAACTATGTATGCTTTTTCTTACATTACCGCTGAAATATAAAGGTGAAACAATGCCGTCATAATAATGACCGTGCCTCTTTTTACAGGTACAATCATCTTTCATGTTTCCACAATAATGGCATATATCACCATCAATCCAAGGGAGATTTTCTTCACAATCAGAGCAGATTTCATCATATGGTCCAATGATGCTTTCGCAAAAAATGCATCTTTTGGGAAAGAAAACGGACAATATATATTCTGAAATATCTTTTAAAACATCTTTATATTTCATCATCGTTCTCCGTACACAAGAATTCTTTCAGAGCAGAATAACGTTTGGTTTTACTGTTGTTTTCAGTCATCATTCTTACAATATCCTCTGAACCTATAAGAATCATAATTTTTTTTGCACGAGTAACTGCTGTATATAAAAGGTTACGATAACAAAGATTAGGCACAACAGAAAAAACGGGCATCACAACCGCATCGAACTCATTACCCTGACTTTTATGGACAGTCATTGCATAAGCATGTTCAATTTCGCTGAGACCTTCAAAGGAATACAGTGCTATTCTATCGTCATCAAACAGAATATTAACTGAAGAAGATATATGGTCTATGTTTTGTATTATGCCGATATCTCCGTTAAAAACTCCTGTTCCTTCACCGTCTTCACGAGTCCATATTATATCATAGTTATTTTTAATTTGCATAACTTTATCGCCAATGCGAAAAATCTTTCCTGATACGACGATTTCTTTTTTGTTAGCTTCAGGTGGATTAAGTGCAGCCTGAAGAAGTTTGTTGAGGTTAACAGATCCGGTTTCACCTTTTCTTGAAGGACAAAGCACTTGTATATCATTCAAAGGAGAATAGCCATAAGCTTTCGGAAGACGTTGTGCACAAAGATCAACAACGGTTTGCGAAACAGATAAATTGGATAATCTGTTGATAAAGAAAAAATCATTATCCTTGCTCTGCAAATCAGGCATTTTGCCGTTTACAATATCATGTGCATTTGTAACAATCCTGCTTTTCTGTGCCTGTCTGAAAACCTTATTGAGTTCTACAACAGGCAGCACACCCGAATCGATCAGATCATAAAGTACATTTCCGGCTCCGACAGCCGGAAGCTGATTTGAATCTCCTACCATAATTATTCTGCAACCTAACGGTAACGCATCAAGAAGATTGGCAAAGAGAACAACATCAACCATAGAAAGCTCATCAATAATAATTACATCAGTTTTTAAAGGGTTTTTCATATTTCTTGAAAAATACGGCTGATCGTTCTTATCCCATTCTACTTCAAGCAGACGATGAATAGTCTTAGCTTCTTTACCGGTTATTTCGCTCAGTCTTTTTGCCGCACGACCCGTAGGAGCTGCAAGTGTAATACCAAGATTCTGTGTTTCAAAAAGCTTTATAATACCGTTTAGCGTTGTTGTCTTACCTGTACCAGGTCCACCGGTTAGAATCAAAATCCCCTTTTCAACTGCAGTAATTATGGCTGAACGCTGTCTTTCATCATAAATTATGCATTCTGAATTTTCAATATTTTCGATATCTTGCAAAAGAGTTGGTTTTCCGGCCGGTGGGAATTTAAGAATCAACTTAATTCTTTCCGCTGCCGTCCTTTCAGCTATAAAAATATGTGGCAAAAACATAAACTCTTCATCTTCGATACTTGTTTTAATCAACATTTTCTCTTGAATTAAAACATCAATTGTTTCATCAATTATTTCACCGGTCGCATCAAGAAGATCAGAACACGGTGCAAGAATCTTTCTTCTGGGTAAACAGGTATGACCATTATTAAGATTATGTTTAAAAACATGAATAATTCCTGCTTTATATCTGAAGGTATCTGCAGGTTTTTCTGGTAAAGCTGAAGCGATGGATTCAGCTCTCTCAAAGCTTATATTTACAGGGTCTTTACAAAGCTCATAAGGATTATTTTTAATAACATCTGAAGCCAGAGCACCAAAAGCTCTGTAAGCTCTGAGACATTCAAAAGGTTTCATACCATATCGCTCGAGAGAGATCATAATCTGTCTTACAGCAAATTGCTCATTAAAAGCTTTGCTGAGTTTTTGAGCTCTGTTGGGAGAAATACCTTTAATCACAGTAAGCTTTTCAGGATATTTTTCAAGAACATCAAAACTATCTTCACCAAACCGTTCAATAATCTTTTCGGCCGTCTTAGCTCCGATACCGGATACAGCACCGGAGGCAAGATATTTATAAAGCTCAGCAGAAGTTGAAGGCATCTTTCTTTCAACCAATTCGGCACGAAACTGCCTACCGAAAGTAGGATGAGATGTCCAACTGCCTTTCAGACGCAGTTCCTCACCCGGAGCAACCTCAGGAATTACACCGACTACTGTTACATATTCATCATCATTCACAATATCAAGAACAGTAAAACCGTTATCCTCATTATGAAAGATTATTTCTTCGACCGAACCTACAAGTTCAACTAAGCTATCTTCCATTGTAACCTCTCTACATTAACTTTTTAAATCATCAACTGATAATATTTTAATAATATGTAATTCTTTCGAAAGATCACATAAATAATTTTTCTTTTCGTTATCATTAAGCAAATCCAGTAAAAAGATTTTATCGTAAACCGAATCACCGTAAAATATACTTTTAAAATGCAAACCATAGATAATATTGAATATCTCATCTTTACTCATTTCATCATTCACAATTATAAGATATCTGCAATTGTTCTGCGGTCTGAACACATAAGCCAAAATTAACAGCAACGCTACCAATAAACATACAAATGCCATCGAAGCTATAATTCCGTCAATCATAGAATCACCTCACTGACAGAATATTCAGCGAGGTGATAAATGTTATTATACAAGCAGTTCTGTAAGCCGAGTTCTGTCATTTAAGGCAATTATCTATCCAGATTGCAGGTTGCCCTGCAACTCAAGCCACCCGTCAAAACTTAAGCCGAGCAAGCTTATTATTTTAGTCGGTGTTGCCCCGAATAGGGTTTACATAACTCAAACAGTTTCCTGCCGGTTGGTGAGCTCTTACCTCGCCTTTCCACCCTTACCGTAAATACGGCGGTATATCTCTGTTGCACTTTCCCTAAGGTTACCCTCGGCGGCCATTAGCCGTTATTCTGCTCTATGGGGCTCGGACTTTCCTCATGCGACGCATGCAATTGCCCAAACTGCTTGTTAATATATTTTAATTCAAATTATCCCTCTTGTCAAATTATTTGCAAAAAAAATATTAATTATTGATTATTTCTTTATATTATTGTAAAATCAATCCAACGGAAGTGATTAGATGAATAATAACTATAAAAATCCTTATCAAAGCCCTGATAACAATAAAGGGCCACAAGCTAATAATACAAATCGAAAACCGATTAACAATCAGTACATGAATAGACCTCAACAGCCTTATCCGAACAATGTTCAAAAACCCCAACCAAGGCCTCAGAACAATCGGGCACCCGGCCAGAATATTCAACCACTTTATAATTATAATCCACAGCGTCCGGTTCCGCCAAACAACCGACCTGTCATAAATAATAATGATAAAACAAGGTTTATTGACGATCCTAACCGTGTACAGCATCAGCAGCCCGGTCATACCAATGATCCGATTGATATCCGTGTTATTAACAGAGGCACCAACTACAGAGTAAAACCTGCAGGTAAATCCAAGAAAAAGTTAGTAAAAAGATTTTTTGTTTTTATTCTCAGTTTGATTCTGATTGCCTCAATATTAATTTCTGTTGCTTTTGTCGGCATTTATTCAATATGTTCCAAATTGAATTATATCCCCGATAATAGTGAACCTAAAGAAAATTTTTTCGAATTACTTTTTACGAAAGAAGAAAAATTTAACATCCTACTTATCGGAGTTGATCAAGAAAACGGTTCAAACCCGAGATCTGACACAATGATGCTTGTAACAGTAGATAATCCTAATAAAAAAATCAAACTTACTTCTTTTATGCGAGATCTTTGGGTTACAATCCCAGGACACGGTAACGGAAGACTCAACGGTGCCTTCGCAAAAGGCGGTGCAGATCTTCTGATCAAAACTTTAAAAGAAAACTTCAAAGTCAGAATTGATCATTATCTGCTTATTGATTTTGAAATGTTTGTTCAGCTTATTGACGGAATTGGCGGAATTGAAGTCGATGTCACAGAAAAAGAAGCTTCATTTATCAACAAAACAACCAAAGCAAATGTTGATTCAGGCTTAACAGAACTAAACGGTGAAGAAGCACTGATATACTGTAGAATCAGAAAGCTTGACTCTGACTTTATGAGAACGCATAGACAGAGAAAAGTTATTTCAGCTATTATAGAAAAAGTAAAATCACAAGGTGTTACTACTACAGTTAAAACAGGAATAGAAATTCTGCCATTAATTACAACCAACATCTCACCGTTAAAGCTGACTGCAAAATCAATAAGTCTGATACCAATAATCAAATATGACATCGAACAATTGAGAGTCCCTGTGGATAAACACTACACTGAACAAAAAATCAACGGTCAACAGGTGTTGGTACCGGATGTAAGCAAAAACACCGAAAAAATCAAAAATTTCATAAGTTAACAGTAAAAGAGGTACGGCTTTCACCGTACCTCTTTATTTTTAGAATTTAAGCAACTACGCCTTTACCTGTTGTCTGGTCGATTACCATTGTACCAGCTACTACAGCGTCAATTACGTCTGCGTCCTTTGCGTTGATTGTTGTTCTTGTACCTTCAACATTTGCTGCAAGCTTTTCTGCACCTGTAAGTGAATCTGTAATACCTGCAAGTGAGTTTGAAATTTCAACTGCGTCTCTTGCATTGATTGTTGCTGAGCCGTCTACGTCACCATAGATAACAACTATATACTCTGCGATTACTTCGCCTGTCTTTGCTGACTTAACGATAATCTTTGAGCCTGTTCCCATGTAACGAGCTGTTGTCATTTCGTACTCAAGCTTAACATTCTCATAATCTGCGTATGTGCTCTGGAACTTTGCCTTGGTAAGGCTTGCCTGAAGACCTACGATGTAGTTTACTCCACCCTGCTTCTTGATTGATGCGCCGCCGATTACTTCGAATCTCTCTACATATACTTCTGCGAGTTCAAGCATATTGTAGTAACCCATAAGCTCGTTATAGTATTTATCTACTTCTGCCTGATCCTTTTCTGATACAAATACCGTCTTTGCAAGCGGTAATGTTTCTGTTTCAAACGGATATAC
>JAZORX010000152.1:0-4296 GCA_045656845.1 Acutalibacteraceae bacterium
CTCTCTTGCGAATCGGTTTGCCTCGTTAAGAATTGCTGTGTCAGTAAGCATTGCAATCTTCATTTCAGGCAGACCATGCTGACGGGAGCCGAAGAAATCACCGGGACCTCGCATCTTGAGGTCTTCATCTGCAATTTTAAAGCCGTCGGTTGTGCTTGTCATAACCTTCATTCTGCGCTGTGCAGATTCGTTCTGTGCATCGGTTATAAGAATACAGGTGGATTTATACTTGCCTCTGCCGATTCGTCCTCTGAGCTGATGAAGCTGAGAAAGACCGAACCTTTCAGCATTTTCTATAACCATAATTACTGAGTTAGGCACATCGACGCCGACTTCAATAACCGTAGTCGAAACAAGAAGCTTTGTTTCTCCAGAAACAAATTTTGCCATAACCTCTTCTTTATCTTTTGGTTTCATCTTTCCGTGAAGAAGTCCGACCGTGTATCCGTTGAAAAATCCTCTTGCTATATTTTCAGAATATTCCTGAGCCGCAGCGAGGTCTGTTTCGCCTTCCTCAACGAGAGGGCAGACGATGTATCCCTGCCGACCTTCATCAAGATGCTTTTTGACATAATTGAAGGCACGGTGCCTTTTGGCTGTGTTGATTGCATAAGTTTCAATCGGCTGTCTGCCGGGAGGAAGCTCATCGAGAATGGAAACATCAAGATCACCGTAAAGCATAAGCGCGAGCGTACGGGGAATGGGCGTTGCAGACATAACAAGCGTGTGTGGTCTGTCGCCCTTACCGCTTAATGCACCTCTGTGCTTGACTCCGAAACGGTGCTGCTCGTCGGTTATAACCAACCCGAGGTTTTCAAATTCAACATCATTCTGTATCAGCGCATGAGTGCCGACAATGAGATTGATTTCTCCGCTTCTGAGCTGAGCTTTGATTTCTCTTTTTTTCGCTGCTGTAACGGAGCCTGTAAGAAGAGCAATTCTGATATCCGTGTTTTCAAAAAACTTAAGGCAGGTTTTATAGTGCTGCTGAGCGAGAATTTCCGTCGGCGCCATAAAAGCACTCTGGTAACCGTTTCTGATAACGGTGTAGATGAGCGCTGCCGCAACTGCTGTTTTACCTGAGCCGACATCACCCTGCAGAAGTCTGTTCATGGTGAAGTTTGATGTCATCTGTGCAACACTTTCTCTGACGGCTCTCATCTGCGCTCCCGTAAGAGTAAAGGGGAGACTCTTTGTAAATTCTTCCGTGAAATCTTCGGTAATGCTGACGGGTGTGCTTTCTTTTCTGTTGCCCTTAAGCTTCATAAGACCGAGCTGGAAAATGAAAAGCTCTTCAAAAATCAGCCTTCGTCTGGCTTCAGAAACAGTGTCCTCGTTTGTTGGGAAATGAAGCTCATAAACAGCCTTGTTTATTTCCATAAGGCAGAGCTTGTCGCGAAGTGGCTGAGGAATACAATCTGTGAAATAATCTTTTCTTTCATCATATGCCTGACGCACAAGCTTTTCTATAGCTTTTGAATTTATACCTGCACTCTGATGATAGACGGGACGGATTCTTATACCATTTTCAACAGGAGCAATCAGAGGAGATGTCATTTCTCTTCTGTGAAAATTTCCGCTGACCTTACCGTAGAAAAGATATTCTCTTCCTGCTTCAAGGGATTCTGCGGCATATTTATTGTTGAAAATAGTGATGTTCATAAGCGATTCACCGTCTGTGGCAACGGTTTTATAAATCGTCATTCCTTTTCGGATTTTTGCTCCGTGAGGTTTATGGTTGACTATTGCCCGAATGCAGCAGTTTTCGTCAAAGGGTGCTGAAGCTATGGTTGAAATCTTTCTCCAGTCCATATAGTCCCGGGGATAAAAACGCAAAAGGTCACCTACGGTGAAAATTCCGAGTTTGTTAAGGATTTTAGCTCTTTTTTCACCGACGCCTTTCAGGTATTGGATGTTGGTGTTTTTATCCATTATTCAGCCGTCCATTCGCTTATATTGTAAAGATAGTCGCTGACTATAGTCTTGGGTGCTGTTTTGATTCTTGTCTTTTTTATGGCAACGCCCTTGCGATACACAAGAGGTATAAACGGCAGGTCGTCTGCAAAAGTATCAAGGAATTCCTGCATCGTTTTATCGCCTTTGAGAAGAAGTCTGTAGTCCTCGGCTGATTTGCATTCCGGGTCGATTCCGAATGATGCACCACCGTTTTCTTTGAAAAATGCGTTAAGGTTAAAACTTGCCGGGAGCTTTACCTCACCGATGTAAAGGTCGTATGAACCGCTTCTGACAGCCTGAACATAGTTGTTGTATGAATATTCCTTGATAGTAACAACAATATCAGCTTCAGCAAGTGTCTGTTGGATGTTTCGTGCAATTGAAAGCTTGAAACTGTTTTCTTTGTTGACAAGAAGTCTTAATTCAAGCTTGTCTCCTTCGTCATTGTAACGGAAGCCGTAGGTGCTGCTGATGTTTTTGAATCCTGCGGCATTGAGCAGCTCGGTTGCGGAGTCACGGTCAGATTTTACGGGCATATATGAGCAACCCTTTATACCGTAAAATGACGGGTGAAACGGAGTTGATGTCGGCACTGCAAAGCCTGAAAAAGATGATGCTGCTGCCATTTCTCTGTCAAGAAGAAGGGAAATGGCACGGCGTACCTTGCTTTCTTTCAAAACTTCAGAATCAGAGTTGATTCCTAAGAATACAAAGTTTGTTGTTTCATAATATGTGCTTGTGCCGGAATATCTTTTATAGTTGCCTTCTGAGAAATCCTGAGTATAAAAATCAACCTCATTCAGATCAAAGAGACTTGTCACAGAAGACTCTTCGGTAACATCACGAAGAGAAATATAATTGTAAACAGGGATATATGAGCCGAGGCGTGTTTTGTTTGCAATAAGCTTTTTTGTGTTATTTTCTTCTTTGAAAATGTATCTGCCGCTTCCGATTGGGATGGATGAGGTGTTGGAAGAGCCGGAATTATTGTTATCACTGTTTTTCTTTATAATTGGGAAACAGAGATTGGAAGCTTCATACGGATTTGCGCTTCTGAGAGTGAAAACCACATTTCCGTTTCCGCTGTTGCTTGCGTCAGATATATTTTTTAAAGAGGGCGAATAAAAATCGCTTTTCTTTGCGAGCACAAAAGAATAAACAATATCATCGGCTGTAAGAACTGAACCGTCAGAAAATTTGAGATTCTGCTTGATTTTAACTGTTATTACATTGTCGTCAGTATACGAATAGCTTTCTGCAATAACGGGCACAGGCTTGAAATCGTTTCCGATGTTGAAAAGAGGGTCAAACATAAGACCGGCAATGTCTCTGTTGGTTTCGCTTGTAATATTATATGGGTTGAGAGAGTCTGTACGAAGGTAGGCGAGGGTGAAGCCTGCTTTATCGTAATTGATAACGGGGGGAGCTGTTGTCGGTTGGGTTGTTGTCTCAGATGTTGACTCAGGGTCAGCGCAGGAAGCAAAGGAGACAGCAATTAAAACCAGACACATCAGCGCAGAAAAAAATCTTTTAGCGCAATTCATTGTGACACCTCGTTTATTTAATCGAAACAGGCTCAATTGAAACAGTGAGGCCTGTTTTTTCGTTTATTTCAAAAATACATCCGTCAAGCTGAATGTCGGTTTCACAAGCCTTGAATCTGGTCGGAAGGCCTGTCTTAAGAGCTTTGATAACGCATTCGCTTTCAACGCCAAGCACGGAGTTTGCTGAGCCGCACATTCCGAGGTCGGTTATGTATCCCGTACCGCCTGCAAGTATCTGAGCATCAGCTGTCTGAACATGTGTATGTGTACCGAAAAAGGCAGAAACTCTTGAATCGGCATAGATTCCGAGGGCTCTTTTTTCACCCGTTGACTCTGCGTGGAAATCAACTACCTTGACCTTGCAGTCCTCGATTTCCTTAAGGGCCTCATCAAGGCTGTCAAACGGATTTGCAAAGCTTGAATTTATATAAGCTGTACCGATAAGGTTGATTATGCCGACACGGTAAGCACCCATATCCAGCTTTGCAACGCCTCTGCCCGGGACGCTTTTGTGCATATTATAGGGTCGTATAATATCAAGTCTGTCATCAAGATAAGAATGAATTTCTGCTCTCTTGAAGACATGGTTACCCGTCGTTATGACATCGACACCACTTGCAAAAAGATAGTCGGCAGAAAAGGGGAGAATACCGTTTCCGGCCGCAGAGTTTTCTCCGTTAGCAATGCAGATGTCTATATTATAAAGCTTTTTGAGTCCGGGAAGCTTTTTTCTTACGAATTCACAACCACTGTTGCTGACAACATCAACCAGGGCGAGCAGTTTCATATTATTCTT
>JAZORX010000153.1:0-2680 GCA_045656845.1 Acutalibacteraceae bacterium
CTACGGGTAATGCAGTTATCTTCAACATTACACAAGACGGCATTGAATGGGTGGAGGAAACTGCGAGGTCGGCAGACGAAATTTTAAGCTCATCTTCCTCATCAGCAGGCAGACCTAACGAGCAGATTACAAAGGCAAAGGAAATACTTTTGGAAATGCTCTCTGACGGACCAAAAGCACAGGCTGACATTATGAGCCGAATGGAACAGGAACGCATAGGAAAGAGCACGGCTATCAAAGCCAAGAGTGAGCTCGGATGCGTAAGCACCAAAGAAGGCAAGCGCTGGCAATGGTCGCTTGTATCGGAAGAATGTATAGATGACGATGACCTTGCAGAGTGTTATTGAATTATTACATCCTTCCTTGAAAAACAAAAATCAAAATCTATTTTAAAATTATGGAGGTTAATCATTATGACAACATTAACAGAAATCAAAATTGAAAATTTAAAAGCATTTGAAAACAATCCTTTCATCTTCAGAGAGGACACGGCCTTTGAGATGCTTATTGATAGCATTGCTAACTTAGGAGTACTTACACCAATCATTGTCCGCAGTCTTGACGACGGCAACTATGAAATCATCAGCGGACACAGACGAGCCGAAGCCTGCAGAAGGCTCGGCATTGAAGCAATTCCTTGCATTGTTAAAGAGCTTACAAAAGATGAGGCGACAGTAATTCTTGTTGACCTGAACTTGCAGAGAGATGAGGTCTTGCCCAGTGAGAAAGCTCACGCATACAAAATGAAAATGGATGCACTTAAAAACCAAGGAGCAAGGACGGATTTAACTTATCGACAGCCTGTCGACAAGTTAAATGACAAGAGAGCAGGCGAAGTTATAGGTGAAGCTGCCGGCGAAAGCGAAAGGCAAGTTCAGAGGTATATACGCCTGACTTATCTTATACCTGAAATATTAAAGCTCGTTGACGAAGGACGAATATCACTTACCCCTGCCGTTGAGTTGTCATACCTCGCTGGCTATGAACAAGAAGAAGTTTATCGCTTCTATGAACATGAAGAAGTTACACCATCGTATTCTCAATCAGTGCGATTAAAAAAACTTTCGCAAGAGTTCAGGTTGACCGATGAAAGACTGTTTGAAATTATGTCCGAGGCAAAAGCTAATCAAAAAGACTACTTAAAGATACCGACGGAGAACATAAGCAAATACTTTAAGTCGAGATTTACGGAAAAACAAAAGCAGGAGTTTGTAATCAAGGCTGTCGAGCATTATCACCGCTTTTTGATGCGGCAGAGAGATGCACGGTGAGGAAGGAGGGATGCTATGAAATCACAGGAAGCGTATAAGTTATTATTCAGGGAATATCCCGATGTGGTGAACGCCCATCAGCTTTGTGAAATGCTTGGCGGTATCAATATCAAAACTGCCTACAAGCTACTTAAAAGCGGTGCAATCAAAAGCTTCATTATCGGCAATAAATATCTCATCCCGAAAATCAATGTTTTTGAATATCTCGAATTAATGGATAACAAAACATAATCTCACACATTTGCAAAAAGTCAAATCTGCCGCTAACATATAGGTGTCAGCGGCAGATTCATAAAAAATCAAGAAAAGGAAGTGATACAAATAGTTACAGGTCATCTCAGAGAACGAGGCGGTATTTACCACATAGTTCTCAATTATACCGATAGTGACGGCAAAAGAAAAAATCCCTCCAGGTCAACGGGCTTGCCTGTGAAGGGAAACAAAAAGAGAGCTGAAAAAATGCTCCGTGAGGCTTGTGAGGAGCTTGAAGAAAAGCTGAAAAACGGTGAGCTGAAAAAAGAAAAGTCTTACTCACCGCCCGAAAAGACAAAAACGCCCTTTAAGGAGTTTTTACAGGATTGGCTTCAGATGTCAAAGGTGAATGTTGAGGTGTCAACCTACGGCGGATATTGCCGTGTTATCAACAGAAAGATTATCCCGTACTTTGAAGAGCATTATCCCGGCATTATGCTCGAGGATGTTACACCAAAGCAGATTCAGGATTTTTACACCTTTGAAATGACGGTTAACGGGGTTTCGGCAAACACTATTATCCATTACCATGCGAACATCAGAAAAGCACTGCATTATGCTTTTAAAATAGGTCTTATTGATGTTAACCCTGCTGACAGAATTGACAGACCTAAAAAGGAGCGTTTTGTGGGTGAAGCCTATACGGAAGAAGAAATTCAGGAGCTTCTTGAAAAATGCAAGGGTGATGTTCTTGAATTTGCTATTGTAATGGGTGCTTTCTACGGACTTCGCAGAAGTGAGGTATGCGGTCTTAAATGGGATGCAGTCGATTTCAAAAACAAAACCTTTACGGTGAAAAGAATTGTCACCGAGGTTTATGTTGACGGAAAGATTCAGCTTGTTGAAAAGGAACGCACCAAAACGAAATCCTCATTCAGAAGGCTTCCTCTTATAAAGCCTATGGAAGAATATCTTCTCAAGCTGAAAGAGGAGGAAGAAAAGAACAGGGAGCTTTGCGGAAACTTTTACTGCCAGAAGTATAACGGGTATATTTATGTAAACAAAATCGGTGAGCTCATGAAGCCGGGTTATATAACAAAATACTTTCCTGAGTTTTTAGAGAAAATCGGAATGAGGCGCATTCGCTTTCACGACCTTCGTCACAGTTGTGCAAGTCTGCTTTATGCAAACGGCGTTTCACTCAAGGAAATTCAGGA
>JAZORX010000154.1:0-6145 GCA_045656845.1 Acutalibacteraceae bacterium
ATACCTCCACCTGTACTTCCTGCACATGCTCCGATACACATAACGAGTAACAGTATAACTTTGCTGAGATCAGGCCATTGATTAAAGTCTGTAGTTGAAAATCCGGTAGTCGTCATAACAGAGCTTACCTGGAAAAAGGCATGACGGAACGACTCAATACCCGTCGAAAAGAAGCTTCTGACATCAAAAGTGATAACAAGGACAGCGGTAAACATAATGAGGATGTACGCCCTAAGTTCTTCACTTTTAAACACATCTTTAATTTTTCCGCAAAGCAACAGGAAATAAAGATTAAAATTAATTCCAAACAATGCCATAAAAATCGCAATTACATACTGAATATAGTTGCTGTATCCGGCTACACTGTTATTCTTTATGCCAAATCCACCTGTACCTGCCGTGCCAAATGTATGAGTGATGCTGTCAAAGAAAGGCATACCACCTATAAGAAGTAAAATTATTTCAATCAAAGACAGAGCAAGATATATACCATAAAGAATTCTTGCAGTGGAAAGCGACTTAGGCACAAGCTTTCCGACATCAGGACCGGGGCTTTCCGCTCTCATAAGATGAAGGTCTCCTCCACCTCCGGCAAGCGGTAAAACAGCCATTATAAAAACAAGAACACCCATACCACCTATCCAATGAGTAAAGCTTCGCCAGAACATATTAGCATGGCACAGCGCTTCCACATCACTCAGAATACTGGCGCCGGTAGTAGTAAAACCTGAAACCGTTTCAAATACCGCATCAAGATAATTAGGAATTTCTCCGCTCAGAAAGAACGGAAGCGCTCCGAACAAACTCATTAAAATCCAGCCGAAAGAAACGATTACAAAACCATCTCTTGCGTGAATCGTTTTATTTTTGGGCTTAAGACTAACCAGAAAAAGTCCCGAAACCAGAAGAGCAAAAATTGTTATAAGATAACAATTAAACATACCTTCACGGTAACACATATCTACCAGAACAGGCAGAAGCATCAATCCGGCCTCACTGAGCAAAAGCAAACCCATTATATATAAAATCATTTTTCTGTTCATAGGCTATCCTTTGATATCATCAAGATCAGAAAGACCTGAGATAGTTGTAACAATAATCACTGAATCACCAACTTTAAAAGTATCTTTACCGTGAGGGATAAAGACATGGCCTTTACGGGCAATACAGCCGACAATGACATTCTTTTTAAAGGTAAGCTCTTCGAGTGTTTTACCAAGCAGAACACTGTCAGCACTTACATGGAATTCAAGAGCCTCTACCTTATTGTCAATTATCTTATACAGCGTTTCGATATTGCTTCCTATATTATTTTTTCTTGCACGCACATGCTGCAAAATCATATTTGCAGTAATGTACTTTGGATAAATCACACTACCAAGATCAAGTGAACGAATAACTTCCTGGAATGATATTTTATTAACTTTGGTTATTGTTTTTGTTTCCGGCGCTACACTCTTTGCATACAATGAAAGAAGAATATTCTCTTCATCCATTCCGGTAAGGCTGCAAACAGCATCAACATCAAGCAAGCCTTCTTCAATAAGCAAAGCACGATTTGTACCGTCTCCACAGATAATGTTTGCGTCCGGAAGCAGAAGGCTGAGTTTTTCAGCAATGTCCTGCTTTTTCTCAATTATCGTAGTGTTGATATTATGCCTGATTAATTCAACAGCAAGATAGAGTGCAAGCTTACCTCCACCTATTATCATTACATCTTTAATTCCTGTTACAGGAATATTGACTTCTTTAAAAAATGGCGTTATTTCTCTTGGTTCAGCAAGAAGCGCTATTGTATCATTTTCCATTATAACTGTGTCACCGTTAGGAATTATGATATCATTTCCTCTCTCAATAGCACAGATAAGAGCTTTCGCCTTAAGCTTAGCGAATCGGTCCTTAATTGCTACTCCGCAAAGATTACAGTTTGAATTTGCAACAAAACTTACGAGGTCAACCTTTCCCTTTGCAAAAATATCGACATTTTTTGCCGACGGAAAACGAAGAATTCTGAACATTTCTTCAGCTGCCTCTTTTTCCGGATTAACCGCCATTGTAAGTCCAAGACTATCTTTGATAAGTCTTATGTCTTCATTATACTCAGGGTTTCTGACTCTTGCTATCGTACTGTTGGCACCCAACTTATTAGCAAGCAAGCAGCAAAGCAGATTTGTTTCATCGCTGCCTGTCAGAGCAATAAGTAAATCACATTCATAAATTCCCGCCTCAACAAGAACTTTTCTGGTAGCACCATTTCCATGAATTCCACGGACATCAA
Organism: Acutalibacteraceae bacterium; assembly: GCA_045656845.1. Taxonomy (GTDB): domain Bacteria; phylum Bacillota; class Clostridia; order Oscillospirales; family Acutalibacteraceae; genus CAG-488. Next base: position 2,279 of record JAZORX010000154.1, read on the forward strand.
GCTCCTGAATTATATCTGAAAGAACACTTTCATTTGTGTCAATTACGGTAACATCGTGATTTTCTGCACAAAGTTGCTCAGAAACAGTATAACCAACCTTTCCGATACCGACAACAATTATGTTCATCAAAATCCGCCTTTCAAGCCGTTTTTAATACATTATATCAAATTAATTCAATAAAACAAGTAAAAAAAACATTTCAGTTAATTTCATACAAAATTTTTCACAAATTATTGACATTTAGTTTAAATAATTATAACATCAAACTATTAGAATATATCATCAGCATAGGAGGAATTATCATGCGTACAAAGCTCAAAGATCGCAAACTCCCCTCTTATACAAAAGGCGAAGAAATATTCAATATGGTTTCACACATTGTCGGTGGATCGTTAGGAATTGCTGCAACTGTTCTTCTTGTTGTTTTTTCTGCTATAAGAGGCACTACCTATTCGGTTGTCAGTTCAGCGATATTCGGATTCACGATGATCGTCCTGTATACTATGTCCAGTATCTATCACGGTCTCAGACCAAACCTTGCCAAAAAAGTCTTTCAGATTATTGACCACTGTTCTATCTTTCTTCTGATAGCAGGCACTTACACCCCCTTCAGCCTATGTACTTTACGGGAATATAAAACATCTCTTGGATGGACTGTATTCGGTATTATATGGGGACTCGCTGTTTTGGGAATAACACTCAATGCAATTGACCTGAAAACATTTAAAGTCATCTCAATGGTTCTGTACATTGGTATGGGTTGGTGCATTGTTTTTACCGGCAAACTGATTTTTCAACTACTCGGACCGATTGGCTTTACATTTTTACTTGCCGGTGGAATATCATATACAATAGGTGCTATACTTTATGGGTTGGGCAGAAAAGTAAGATATCTACATTCAATTTTCCATCTGTTTGTTGTAACCGGAAGCATTCTTCATTTCTTTTGCATTTTCTTCTTTGTAATAATGTAAAAAAGCACCGTAAGGAATCTCTGCAGACCCTTACGGTGTTATTTTTTATTCTGAAACCACCAGGCATTTTTCAATACCGTAATATTTAAAGCATTCTATCGATTCAGCTGAAATAATCTCGCCCGAAACAACAATCGGTATCGCAGGTGGGCAGCCTACCGTCGAATTAGCAAGAACACGACCACACGCGTTTTCAACATTAATTGTCTCAGCATTTAAAAAATATGCGTTTCTTATACTCATAGCTTTTTCCGGTGCAGGTATCCGGGGCACATAAGCTTCAATCGGACACCGTCTCTCAAGTGAAATAAGAGCTTTTTCAAAAGCACTAAGTTTACCCTTAATCTGAGGAGTAAGCATAAAAACAACAAAATCAGGATCCGAAAACTCACAAATCAAACCTTCTTTTTCAAGCAAAAGAGAAATCTCGTTTCCGGTGTATCCGTAAGCTTTTGTAGCGATAGTTATTTTCAGCTCCTCATTACCTATAAGAGTATAGCCACAAGTTTCAAATCTGTTTTTTAACATTGAAACTTCCGAAACAAACTCAGACAGTTCCTGTTTATAACCATTACTAATATAATCATTTGCAGCATCAAGGGATTGAAGTATAAGATAAGAAGGACTTGTAGAGCCAAATAACGCTAAAGCATCCTTCGCTCTGTCTTTAAAAACCTCCGGTGCAGAGTCTGAAATATGAAGATAAGCTCCACCGGTAAGAACGGGTAAAGTTTTGTGTGCTGAATCGCTGCAAGCATCTGCTCCCAGATCAATAGGATGCTTTGATTCAGGCAAGAATTTAAGATAAGCTCCATGTGCATTGTCAACAAGGAGCAAAACCCCGTGCTTATGGCAGACTTCTGCAATCCCCTTCACATCAACCATATTTCCAAGATAGTCCGGCGAAGTTATATATACAGCAACAGGTTTCTTTTCCAAACCCAAAAGCTTTTCTTCCGTTTCTTCAGGGGTAATGATACAAGAATGGTACGAACCACAGTTTTTTGAAAAAATCCACTCTACTTCAAAATCAAGCAAGGCAGCAGAAGACACAAACACTTTATGAGCATTCCGTCCGGCTAAAACCAACGGCTTTTCACCCTTGCTATGCGAATAAAGGCAAGACAGATAAAGCATCGCCCTAATAGCCAGAGAAGAACCTTCTGCAGAATAAAACGTATTTGCTCCAAAAAGGCTGCCTGCATAAGTCTCGCTTTCTTTAATGATTCCGTCCGCTTCATACAAGCTGTCTGCTCCTCTGATTTCCGTTATATCACAATTCTCAAAACCAAGCATACTTTCGCCTTTGTGTCCCGGCATATGAAGCCTGACAGGATCACTCTCTTGATATGAACGAACAAAATCACAGATCGGAGTTTTCATAAAATCAATCCTCAAAAGTTCTTGCTACTGCAACAGCTATAGCACATTCCATTCTCTTTTTAAACAGCTCACAACCATATTTATAAACACCCTTGATTGTTCCGGTTGAATGGTAAGCATTCGCAGCACAACCACCTGAACAATACAGCTTTGCCCAGCAATCGTGACACTCGGGACGTGCATAAACATTACAGGAAGCAAAATCATCAACAGTTTCCTTATTTGTCACTCCGCTCCAGATATCACCAAGCCTGAACTTCTCTTCGCCTACAAACTGATGACAGGGATAAAGGTCACCCCACGGAGTAACGGCCATATATTCTGTTCCTGTACCACAGCCTGATATACGCTTATAAATACAAGGTCCACCGGTCAGATCAATCATATAATGGTAGAATGTAAAAGGCTTACCCTCTTTATCACGTTTGCGTATAAGCTCAGCCAATTTTTCATATTGTTCGAGAACTACTGGCAGGTCTTCGGCAGTAAGCTCAGAAGGATCTCCCGGTGCACACACAACCGGCTCCATACTAAGCTCAGTGAATCCCAGATCAAGCATCTGCTTGATATCATTAAGGAAATCAGGATTTGCATGTGTAAATGTGCCTCGCATATAGTAATTCTTACCGCCACGAGCCTCAACGAGCTTCTGAAACTTAGGCACTATAGTTTCCCAGCTTCCTTTTCCTGTATAGTCAACACGATATCTGTCGTGCACTTCTTTACGACCATCGAGACTAAGAACAACATTGCTCATTTCACGGTTAGCGAAATCAATCACATCGTCATCGATAAGCATTCCGTTTGTGGTAAGAGTAAACCTGAAATTCTTATTATGCTTTTTTTCGATGCTTCTGGCATACTCAACCATCTGCTTCACGACATCGAAATTCATAAGCGGCTCGCCGCCAAAAAAATCCACCTCAAGATTGTGGCGTGAACCTGAATTTTCAACAAGAAAATCAAGTGCTCGTTTTCCGACTTCGAAACTCATAATTGCTCTGTCTCCGTGATACTTACCCTGACTGGCAAAGCAATAAGAACAATTAAGGTTACATGTATGGGCAATATGGATACAGAGCGCTTTGATTACACCTGAAGTTTTTGCCTTAAGATGTCCTGCAACAGGTTCAAAAGTATCGGGAGCAAAAAGTTTGCCACTATCTTTAAGCGAAACAACCTGAGAAAAACATTCTTCAATGTCCTCAGCTGTTATATCTTCTCTGTCTGCATATTTTATGCTGATCTCTTCAATAATTTTTTCTTTCGGGTTGTTTTCAAACATCGCAATAATATCATAAGCAACCTCGTCAACAACATGAACCGAGCCTGAACAGATATCAAGAACGATATTGTATCCGCCGAGCTGATATTGATGTATCATATCGGATCTCCTTTAAACTTTCTATAGTTAAAAATGCCGCCATAAAGGCGGCATTCATCTTTTTGAAATTACTTGCTGTCCTTCTCTGTGTTTTCGCACTGCTGGTTAGCAATACCGCAGCTTGT
>JAZORX010000155.1:0-5400 GCA_045656845.1 Acutalibacteraceae bacterium
TCTTTGCTGCTGTCCGCCACTCATACCAAGTGCGCTCTTTTTGAGTCTGTCCTTACATTCGTCCCAGATTGCAGCCTGACGAAGAGAACGCTCTACAATTTCATCAAGCTTCACTTTTGATTTAACACCGTGAATTCTTGGACCGTATGCAATGTTATCATAAATACTCATCGGGAACGGATTTGGTTTCTGGAATACCATTCCTACTCTTTTTCTTAAGATGTTAACATCCATATCTTTATAGATGTCTATATCGTCCAGTGTAATCTTTCCTTCAATTCTGCATCCTTCTACAAGGTCATTCATTCTATTAAGTGTTTTTAAGAATGTTGACTTACCGCAGCCTGACGGTCCGATTAACGCTGTAATTTCCTTCTTAGGTAAGCTGATGCTTATGTCTTTAAGTGCATGATTTGTTCCATACCACAAGTTTAAGTTATTAGCCTTTATAATATCGTTCATAGATTATCCCCTTCCTCTCTTGAGAATTTTTGCTGCTATTTTAGCTGACATATTTATGATGAATGTCAAAACAAGAAGTATTGCCGCAATAGCAAAGGCTATTTCAAATTCTCCACGTTCTTTTGCATACATGTAAAGTGATACTGTAAGTGTTGATCCTGCGTTTCCGGGAAGCACTGCATCCTTTAAATTAAGTATTTCGTTTGCCATACCTGCCGTAAACAGCAGAGCTGCACTCTCGCCTACGATTCTCCCTACAGAAAGGATACATCCGGTTACAATACCGTCAATTGCCGAAGGAAGAACTACAGTTCTAATCATATACCATTTTCCTGCTCCCAACGCAAGGGAACCTTCTCTGTATCCGTTAGGAACTGTTTTCAGACTTTCCTGTGTTGTTCGTATAACAGTTGGAAGTGTCATTATAACAAGGGTAAAACTTCCGGCTATAAGTGATGTGCCAAGTGAGAAGAACTGTACAAAGATCAGCATACCTACAAGACCATAAATGATTGAAGGTATTCCCGATAATGTTTCTGTTGCAAGTTCTATGATGCGAACAACCTTTTTATTGCTTGCATATTCGTTTAAGTAAATTGCCGCTCCAACACCCAAAGGAAGAACAATCACCAGTGTGATAAGAATAATGTATAATGTATTTAAGATATTCGGCAAAATTCCCGTGGTTCCTTTGATAAGGCTTGGTTTGGTTGACAGAAGCTCCCACGAGATATTTCCAAGGCCTCTGTAGAGTATATATCCGATTAAGCCAAGAAGTATAAGGCAGATAAGTCCGGCTGATGCGTACATAAGTCCGTTTAAGATTCCGCATTTTATTTTTCTTTCTACAGATATTTTTTCACGCATTACCTTTCTACCTCTCTTTCTTCTTAGCGATTAAATTCAGTGCTACATTGATAAGCATTATAAATACGAAGAGTACCAATGCGATTGAGAAAAGTGCTTCTCTCTGAAGTCCTGACGAATAGGACATTTCACTCGCAACGGCTGTTGTAAGAAATCTTACACTTGTGAAGAGTCCGGGCATATTTGCAACATTACCTGCTACCATCATAACTGCCATTGCCTCTCCTATTGCTCTTCCTATTCCAAGCACTACTGATGTTAAGATTCCGCTTTTTGCTGCCGGAACAACAACCTTGAAAACAGTTTCTGTTTTGGTTGCTCCGAGAGCAAGAGATGCTTCCTCGTATTCTTTCGGTACGCTTCTGATTGCAGTTTCCGATACAGAGATTACTGACGGAAGTATCATAACTGTAAGTACTATAATCGCTGAGAAAAGGTTAGCACCATCAGGAAGGTTAAATGTTTCTCTTACAAGCGGTACTATGATTATCATACCTACAAGACCGTATACTACAGACGGAATACCTGAAAGTAAATCCACCGCACTGCTTACTACTCCTGAAATCTTAGGACTTGACATTTTTGCAAGGAATATTGCACACAGTATTCCGATTGGGACTCCGATTATAATTGCTCCGCAGGTTCCGTAAATGGAACTTAAAATGAAAGGCAGGATTCCGTATGACGGTGTTTGTGCTGTCGAGGCCCATGTAGTGCCGAACAGAAAATCTATAATTCCTATTTCTTTAATTGCAGGCAAACCGCTTACAACAAGAAATCCTGTTATCAAAAGTACGAATGCTATTGTCAGAAATCCGCAGACTGTGAAGATGAAGTTCATTGTTTTCTCTAACACAACGGATGCTTTTTTTACTTTGCTCATTTACACCATCCTTTCCGACGAATGATTTATGTTCTGTCTATAGCCTAAAAGGGAACGCCATGCTGTTGACATTCCCTCAAAAGACCGACTTATTATCTTTTTACAGGAACTGCTCCTGCTTCGATGATCCATTCGTCAGCTGCGCTTGATGTTGCAAAGTCGAAGAAGCTCTTTGCTGCAGGTGAAAGTTCTGCATTTTTCTTTGTTACCATTACAAAGTTTCTCTGAATTTTGTAGCTGCCGTTCTGGATTGTTTCTGTAGAAGGTGTTACACCTTCAACTGAGATAAGCTTTACAGAATCTTTTACTGATGCAAGTGATGCATATCCGATTGCGTTCGGGTTAGAGGATACTGTCTGCACAACATCGCCTGTTGATGTAAGTTCCTGTGTGTATTTGCATGCATCTTCAGTGTCTGTGATTGATTCAAAACCGTCTCTTGTACCTGATGCAGCTTCTCTACCGATTAATACTACCGGTGCATCTGCTCCGCCAACTTCACTCCAGTTTGTAATCTCACCTTTGTAAAGTGCTGCAATCTGTTCGATTGTAAGGTCTGCAACAGGGTTTTCCTTGTTTACGATCATTGCGATACCGTCGATTGCAACTACTGTTCCGTTAAGGTCTGTTGCTTCTTCATCTTTAAGGTCACGGCTTGCAAGACCGATGTCACAGCTTCCAGCCTGAACTGCCTTGATACCAGAACCTGAACCTGTAGGATTGTAGGTTACCTTAACTGCACTGTTTTTGTTCATGTAAGCTTCTGAAAGGAATCCGATTACCTTTTCCATTGATGTTGAACCGTCTGTTGAAACTGTTCCGCTTACCTGTCCATTGTCCTTTGGTGTGTCGGTATTTGTAGTTCCGCATCCTGTAAGGGCTGCTACCAACAACACTGCTACTACCATTAAACTGATGATTTTCTTCATTTGAAATCACTCTCCTAAAAATTTATTTTTGTTTTCTCTTTCCTGAGTACATTTAGAGTTTAACATAGGCAATGTAAACTCTGCTACCTGATGTATGTTAATTGTAAGTTAAGCTTTTTCAAATAATGTAACCAATATCTGATTTTAGTATTGTTCCCATTGTTGAAATAACATTTACATTGTGATATAATATATACAACAAATATGTTGTTGTACCAACAGGAGGAACTATGGATTACGTATTTTTATCGAAAACAGTGTTATTCAGGGGAATGATTCCCGATGACATAGAATCATTGCTAACATGTATGAATGCCCAGGTCAAAAGCTATTCAAAGGGTGATATAGTCTTTAATGTGGGCGATTATGTCAAAGCTATGGGGCTTGTTCTTTCAGGCAGTGTATATATTGAAAACGATGATATATGGGGTAACAAAAGCATTCTTGATAAAATCGGTCCCGGACAGATTTTTGCTGAAACTTATGCATGTGTTCCGGGCGAACCACTTATGATAAATGTTGTTGCAAATGAGAAAACAGATATCTTATTCCTCAATACAGAGCATATGCTGACAACTTGCACCAACGCCTGTGCATTCCACAGTAAGGTTATACGGAACATGCTTGAAATAGCATCTCAAAAGAGCCTTAACCTATCACGAAGGATACTTCACACAAGTTCTAAAACAATCAGAGGACGTCTGCTCAGTTATCTGTCCTTTCAATCGACAAAACAAGGTGTGCAGGAATTTGATATTCCGTTTAACCGTCAGCAGCTCGCCGATTATTTAAGTATCGACCGCAGTGCAATGTCTAATGAGTTAAGTAAAATGCAAAAAGACGGATTGATTGATGTAGATAAAAATCATTTCATACTCCATAACATTGATTCTGTTATATAATAAATCCCATAACAAAACCCCTTCAAAGAACTAAGTCTTCGAAGGGGTAATTTATTGATTTTTAAAAAACTAATGAATGTGACGTGTAAACTTCTGATTAAAAACGTAACGAGTTTATCTGTCCAATATTCTGCCATCTGTTGAAATTGTAACTACCTGCCACGGTAAGAACTTGCCGCTATCCTGAATAGCTCTCTTTGCCGCATTTTCAATACCACCGCAACAAGGAACTTCCATTCTTACTATTGTTACGCTCTTAATATCGTTATTTGCAATAATCGCAGTAAGCTTTTCAGCATAATCGCCTTCATCAAGTTTCGGACATCCAATCAATGTTATCCTGTTACGGATAAACTCGTTATGGAAATTTGCATAAGCATATGCAGTACAATCGGCAGCAATTAAAAGATTAGCTCCGTTAAAATACGGTGCATTCACAGGAACAAGCTTGATCTGTACGGGCCATTGTTGCAGTTGACTTGTAATTTTAGGAGATACTTCGCATTCTCCGGCATTGTTATCTCTATTTATTACTTTAGAGTTCATTCCAGGACAACCGCAAGGCAATTTTTCGCCCTGTTTATTCAGCTTTGCTTTTTTTACTGCTTCTTCATCATATGCAGGTGCTTCCCTTTTTTCAAAAGTAATAGCTCCTGTCGGACAAGCAGGCAAACAATCCCCCAATCCGTCACAGTAATCCTCACGGGTAAGCTTCGCTTTTCCGTTTACCATTTCTATTGCACCTTCGTGGCATGCTTTTGCACAAAGTCCGCAGCCGTTACATTTTTCTTCGTCAATTTTTATTATCTTTCTTATCATATATCATACCTCCGTCAAATTTCTCTTTTTATGACTTGATTATATCATAAGAAATCAAATTAATATGTTGTTATAACAACAAAATATAATTTTTTTGAGATATTTTTCAGGTATATTATAAGTGCTGAATAAGGCTCTTTTCAAATATCTTTGCAAGAATTATGCCAAGGATAATTCCGGCTACCCGCTGTACAGCATTGTCAGGGATATTTACTGCTGACGGAATGAAGTCATACATAAATTTCAAGAATAAAATCAAGTTGTTTTTTGAATCTATCAATATTCACTTTCTACACCTCATCACTTATTTTTAGAATTTAATTTTTTATACTGTGAAGGCGAATAACCCGTATGTTTTTTAAATAATCGGCTGAAATATAGCGGATTATCGTATCCGATAGCATCTGATATTTCATTTATGTTCTTGTTTGAGTTTTCAAGCAATCCTTTAGCTGCAGCAATTCGCAATGAAAGAATATATTGCATAGGTGTCATTTTCATAACATTCTTAAAACTAAGGATAAACCAATTTACACTC
>JAZORX010000156.1:0-10693 GCA_045656845.1 Acutalibacteraceae bacterium
CCGTCAAGCATACCCGTAAGCGGATTTCTCGCCTGGAAGCGTGTGCCGAAAGTATCGGTACCCTGATTATTCTGAAGGTTTTCAATACAGCCCCAACCGGAGTTATCAAAGAGCATAACGTTAATCTTTGCGCCTTCCATAACGGCTGTGTAAATCTCGCTGTGGAGCATCAAAAAGCTACCGTCGCCTACCATGGTGTAAACCTCTCTGTCGGGCTCCGCAAGCTTTACGCCGAGCGCGCCGCAGATTTCATAACCCATACAGGAGAAACCATATTCCATATGATATGTTTTAGGTACAGCGGATCTCCAGAGTCTTTGCATGCAACCGGGAAGGCTGCCTGACGAACCAATCGCAATTGCGTTTTTGTCAATAAGCTTGTTAATCTCGCCAAGTGCTCTTGTTTGTGAAAGACCTTCCTGCAGATAAACACTGTAAAGCCGGTCAACCTCGGCGTTATATTCTTCTTTTATCTGTGCAAGTTCTGCACTGTCCCACGTTGAATAATATTCTCTGAGAGTCAATGCGCCCATAATGTCAAGCAGCGCTGTTTTAGCATCGGCGATAACTGCCGTTGCATCCATTTTGAACGCATCAAATGAACTGACATTAATTGAAAGCATCTTCACATCGGGATTCTGGAAGCCCCATTTTGAAGCGGTTGTGAAGTCCGTTAAACGTGTACCGACTGCAATAACAAGGTCAGCCTCTTTTGCAACTGCATTTGCCGCGGGGCCGCCCGTAACACCGATACCACCCATGTTAAGCGGCAAATCCCAGCGGATATTACCCTTGCCTGCTTGTGTTTCGCAGATGGGGATATTGAACTTTTCGGCAAAGAATCTTGCGGTTTCCCATGCCTCGGAATATGTAACACCGCCGCCAACAATAAGGATGGGCTTTTCACTGCGCATAACCGCATTAACAGCCGCATCTATCTCACGCTGTGTGGGTGAACGACGGTCAATATACCAAACTCTCTTTTTAAGGAAATAATCAGGGTAATCAAAAGCTTCGCCCTCAACATCCTGCGGCATTGCAAGGCAAACCGCACCTGTTTCGGCGGGGTCTGTGAGAACTCTCATTGCATTAAGGCAAGCCGTCATAAGCTGCTCGGGTCTTACAATTCTGTCCCAATATTTGCAAACAGCCTTGAACGAATCGTTAGCAGTTGTGCTGTAGCTTGTGGGCTGTTCAATCTGCTGGAGAACGGGGTCCGGTTGGCGGCAAGCGAAAGTGTCGCCCGGAAGCAAAAGAAGAGGAATTCTGTTGGCAGTTGCTGTACCCGCAGCAGTTACCATATTAAGCGCACCGGGACCGATAGACGAGGTGCATGCAATAATCTGACGGCGGTTTTTCTGCTTTGCAAACGCCATTGCAGCATGTGCCATACCTTGTTCATTTTTTCCCTGATAGAATTTGAGGTTATGACCTCCCTGCTCAAGAGCCTGACCAATACCGACAACACATCCGTGGCCGAAAATGCCAAAAATGCCGTCAACAAATTTAGTTTCAACTCCGTCAAAGCTGACATACTGATTGTCAAGAAATTTGACAAGAGCCTGTGCCATTGTGAGCTTCATAGCAATTTCTCCTTATCAAAATGATAAATATATCATATAAGATATATTGTATACCATATATAATACCATTTCAAGCAAAATTTTCAAATATAGCTAACAAATTATTTAATTTTTTTTACAAAAACTATTGACAATCGCAGACAAATAATATATTATATTGAAGCGCTTGAAAAACAGTGTTAAAATTTAACAGATGATCCATTAGCTCAGACGGTAGAGCACTTGACTTTTAATCAAGGTGTCCGGAGTTCGAATCTCCGATGGATCACCATACTCCTCGTTGCAACAGCGACGGGGAGTTTTTCTTTTTATAAGATTTAACACCTGAAAATTCACATTAAAAAAGTCGGTTTTCACCGACCCCAACATTTTAATGATATCAAATTATCATTTCAATGTCAATAATATTCACGGAATATATATACATTATAGCCAAATTTCTCCGTTTTATATAATCGACAAAGGTTAACTTTGTACAAAACTCCATCTTGAAAAGCTCTGAAATTCGTGCTATATTATAGTCAAGGAAAGGGTGATACCGATGAACAGGTAAAAACCTAAAGGCCGAAAAGTAAAAATCAAAAATTACTCAAAAGCCTTTACCTGACAACCTTAAATATTCAGAATTTAATAAAAACTCAAAAACAATAACAGAGAAATAAAAAAATGATGAATTAAGGTTGAACAATACCGCAGAAAGAGAGGTTATCCAAAGATGTTAGATATCAAGAATTCAGTGAAATAACCCTTGGCTGTATGTGTAAAGAAACATCAGTCAAGGGTTATTTCAATTTTACGGTAATTTTCGCCCTGAGGGGGCGCTTTTTTATGCCTAAAATTTTGTAGCGAAAACACTTGATTTTTATTTTGAGATGTAATATAATCTTTGGGTATCGGGGTGTAGCGCAGTTGGTAGCGCGCTTGGTTCGGGACCAAGAGGCCGTGGGTTCAAATCCCGCCACTCCGACCATATTGAGTATTCATAAGGGATTTACCTATGAATACTCAATTTTTGCTTAAAAAGAGTTTTTGATTGGTCGCAGACTGTTGAGGTCTGCGACCTTTTCTGTTTTGTTATGCAGTTATACTTTCGGGTAATGTTCTGGGCAAATAACTCAACGCTACTCCCTGACGGGTATAGTTCGAAGAAAAACTTCACTATATTATTATATAAATACAGTACGGAATTCTATAGCGCAGAAAAAGTGGATAAATATTGTTTGTTATATCTTTTTTGTGGGGTATTCAGAAAAAAATTATGATTCAATGTGAATATGTAAACAAAAATTTAACAATCCACATATATTATAACTTTGTTAATGTATATTTCTTATGAAAATAAAAATGCGGAAGTTTCGGCTTTATGATATAATAACAACGGAGGTGCTTGGTATGCCCAAAATACTTATAGTTGAAGATAACAAAGATTTTAACAGAGCTGTTTCGTCATATCTCACACAGCACGGATATGATGTTTTCAGTTCATACAACGCAAACGATGCTTATGATGTTCTTTATGAAAATACAATTGACCTTATAATCTCAGATATTATGATGCCGGGTACAGACGGCTTTGAGTTTGCAAGTGCCGTCAGGGAAACAAACAAAGAAATTCCCATTCTCTTTGTGACTGCGAGGGATGATTTCACGTCAAAACGCATCGGTTACGGCGTAGGAATTGATGATTATATGGTAAAGCCAATTGATTTGGATGAACTCCAGCTCAAAATCGGCGCATTGCTCCGCAGAGCGAGGATTCAGAGCAGCCGAAAGATAACAATAGGCAATCTTGTGCTTGACGCCGAAGAACACACCGCATACTATGCAGATGAAGAAATTCAGCTTACGGTCAGGGAATTCAACATCATATTCAAAATGCTTTCTTACCCCAAAAAGACTTTCACCCGTTCGCAGCTTATGGATGAGTTTTGGGATGTTGATACCAATTCGGGCACAAGAACGGTTGATGTTTATATGACGAAACTGCGCGAAAAATTTTCGGCTTGCAATGAATTTGAAATCGTGACCGTACACGGACTCGGATATAAGGCGGTGCTGAAACAGTGAAGAAAATTTTCTTTATCCTATACAGATTTTTGCTTTTTTTTGGCATAGTCGGTTTTGTTATTTCTTGTAATATAATACTTTTTCTTAATATACTTCAGCGTGATACGGGAATTGTATATACCGAAGAAAACATAAGATTTGCCGCAATTTTTACTTTCTGCAATTCTTTGTTTCTTGGCTTGGTTTTTACCGTTGTTGACTTTATCAGAAGAAAAATTCTTGTTAAAAGACCTGTTGAAAAAATCCACAATTTCACTCAAAAAATAACACACGGTGATTTTTCAGCAAGACTCAATCCTATACATATCGGCGAATACAACAAAATAGTTACAGATCTTAATAAAATGGCAGAAGAACTTTCGAGCATCGAAACTCTGAGAACCGATTTCGTTTCAAATGTTTCCCACGAACTGAAAACGCCGCTTTCGGTTTTGCAGAATTACGGTGCGCTTCTTGAAGAACCGGATTTGTCCGAAGAAAAACGTCTTGAATATGCAAAATCAATCAACAGATGCACAAAGCATCTTTCGGAATTGATAACCAATATCTTAAGACTTAACAAACTTGAATCCCAGAAACTTTATCCGAAATCACAAAAATGCAACCTCAGCGAAATGCTTTGTGAGTGCCTTATCGGATTTGAAAGCGAGTGGGATAATAAGAATCTTGAAATCGATACCAGTATCGAAGAAGATATTTATATTAACACCGACCCTGAAATGCTTGCCATAGTCTGGAACAATCTATTTTCAAATGCTCTTAAATTCACCCAAAACGGCGGCAAAATAACCGTATGCCTTAAAAGAAACGTCAACGGCGTTACCGTCAGCGTTTCCGACACCGGATGCGGAATGAATGAATACACAATGAAGCGTATCTTTGATAAATTCTATCAGGGTGACACCTCCCATTCCGAAAAAGGCAACGGTCTCGGGCTTGCACTTGTAAAAAGAGTTATTGATATTCTTGACGGAGAAATTACCGTTGAAAGCACACCCAACGAAGGCAGCACATTCACGGTAAAACTTAATAACACAATTAACAAAACAAAAATATAAAGCAATTGTTTTATTAACATCTGTTCTTTAGAATGAATCTATAAATTATGGAGGTGTTTTAAATGAACAACAAACCAAATCATTACTCTTATTCTGCAGCGGAAAACAAAGAAATAAAACAAATAAGAGAAAAATATGAGAGTGAAAAGAAAGAACTGTCAAAGCTTGAAATGCTCCGCAAATTAGATAAAAGCGTAACATCAAAAGCTGCTGCTTTTTCTTTGACAATCGGTGTTATTGGTGTGCTTATTCTCGGTTTGGGATTAAGTTTTATCCTTGTATGGGCAGAAACTCTTTTTTGGGCGGGAGTTATCACAGGAATTTTCGGAGTTTTGATTATGATAACCGCATATCCTGTATTCCGTACCATTTACGAAAGAAAAAGAAAAGAGGTTGCGCCTCAAATAATAAAACTTACCGATGAACTTATGAAATAAAAGTCTGTTAAATTTCGATAAGATAATATTGAATTGTTTGCAGATGATATTATTAACACAAGGAATTTTTTAACAAATAAACACAAAAAATTAGTCAGTTGTATAATTTTGCATAGTAAAAAGAGCGTGCTGTTAACGTCTTGTTAACATTTTACTAACCTATGTGCAACAAAGAATAATTAAAATTTGCTTACATATGTTACACCATAATAAATTGATAAGGAGTAAAAGCATGAAGAAATTCAAACGTATTCTCGGTATTGTACTTGCTGTTTCTGTTTTGTTCGGAATGGCAACAGGCACATTCGCTTTCGAAGGAAAGGTTAAGTATACTTCAGGCGAATATGAATTAACCAAGATTTCACATCCCGATAAGGGTCTCGGTGAGGTTGACGGTATTGTTGACTACATAGGCGAAGGCGCCGTTTCTGCAAAGGATGAGGGTCAGGGTGACAGAGGTCAGAACTATGCATGGTCTGCCGTTGCTTACGGAGACTGTGTTTATGTTTCAACCAACTACAACTCACTTGGTCTTACTCTCGGCTTTATGGACAGCGTTCTCGGCAATGATTTTGACCCCGCTGAAATGAACGCAACTCTTGATACAATGTATAACGGTCATTTCTATACCGGTGAGCCTGACGGCGGAAACACCGGCGGTGTACTTACAAAAATCAACGTCAAGACAAACGAAGTAACCGTACTTATGAGCAAGTCAACAACGGGTCATAACGTTCAGCTCAGAAACGCTTGTGAATTTAATGACAAGCTTTATTTCTGCGGTTCGGTTAACGGTCTGCCCAAGATTATTGAAGTTGACCCCAACAACAACGATAAGTGCACAATCGTTTATGAAGGCATCAATCAGAGCGACTACTACCAGGCATATCTTCAGGGTATCTGCACAGGTATCAGAGGTCTTTGCGCTTACAAAGATTACCTTATCGTAAGCATGGTAACTCTCGGCGGTGCACAGATTCTTATTTCATCAAATCCCTCGGCGGGTCAGGAAGCATTCACTGTAATCGCTGACCAGCAGGAACTTTTCGATTATCCTGCATATCATTTCCCTGACAGTATCTACGGCGGTTCAATCTGGGAAATGGTTGAATATAACGATGACCTTTATGTTTCGATCTGCACAGGCACTCCTGATAACAAGCCTGATGAATACACCATGCAGTCATTTGCACTTGTTAAGGGTGAAATGGGCGAAACTGCAACAGACTGGACATGGACACCCGTTATCGGTGATAAACAAGACGGTGCGAAGTTCACTTTCGGCATTGACCCCGAACGCACAAGAGCTGGTGCAGGCGTTATCTATGTTTATAACGATTACCTCTATATCGGCGAATATAACGATGAGGAAATTCCTCTTGAACATATTCTTTTCAAGGCTGATTTCACATTCATGAACAGAAACCTTGAGCAGTCAGTAAGCCTTTATAGAATGGATAAAAACGAAGATATTGAGCTTATCATGGGCGATGCAACTTCAATGTTCCCCGAAGGCGGCAAATCAGGTCTCGGCTCCGGCTTCGGGAGAAACGAAAACCAGTATATCTGGAGAATGGAAGAATATAACGGCAAGCTTTATGTCGGCACATTCGACACAAGCAGCCTTCTTGAACCCATCGGTCAGTTCTCAAACGGCAACATTCTTTCAATGACTCCCTCTGAATGGGCAAGCCTTATCGGCTACATCAAAACTTTCGTTGAAATCTCAACCGCAGAAGAAGAAAGCGGTGTTGCAACACAGTCAATTGACAATGAAGATATTGATGCTCTTAAATATCTTTATGAAAAATACACAGTTGATGCGCTTGCTAAGATGGCATCAGATAAAGTTCACGGCAAGAACTCAAGAACAGCTCCTCAGTCCGAACTTGCGCTTTCAACTCTTGTTAAAACTGTTGAAGGATTCCTTGAAACCGCAGGATATATGAAGGATGCTGAAAGAGGCTTTGACCTTTATGTTACCGAGGACGGCATCAACTTTGAAACAATCACAACAAACGGTTTCGGTGATCCCTATAACCACGGTCTGCGTACTTTTGCCGCAATGGAAGATGGACTTATGATTGGTACAGCAAATCCCTTCTATGCTTGCCAAGTATGGATGCTTACTGACGGAAATGAAATTCCTGAACAGGATAATTCCTTCCTTGGCATTCTCGAAAATGTTTTTGGGGATGTGTTCCGATATATAATTACTTTCTTCGAAGAAATTGGTCTCGTTTTTGAAGTTATATTCTGATAAATATCAATTCTCGAACTGTAGAGGTTCGGGAATTCTTATAATAAGAGGTGAGAATTTAATGGGATTCGTCCCGGCAAATCTGCTGTTAGAGTTTTCAACCCATAAAATCCACAGAGAAAACAGATGAAAAATAAAATCAGGTGCAGCAGGAGTCGAAACCCGTTGCACCTGATATTTTCACTTCTTCGTAGTAAAAGTCTTCAATAAATCATTACATATCAATCTCTTGTAAGTTAACTGTTATTTTCAGCAAAAGTACAAACATGAAAATATATGTTACCGTCGAAAAAATTTTATTTAATTGGTTTTGTTGTGTGAACTCGTTGAAAAAAAATTCAAACACATGCAAAAATGCTACTCGACAAATAAAATTAGTGACTATAAAAGTGACTACAGATTCGGTCAACTAAGGAAACAAAAACACCTTCAAACGTAAGCGTAGCAACGCTCCTGCGTTTGAAGGTGATGTTTTTTATATCAGTGATTTCAATTCGGGACCAAGAGGCCGTGGGTTCAAATCCCGCCACTCCGACCAAAAGATGATAATCCGAACCCTCTCTTCAAAGTAGGAGATGCGTTCGGATTTTTCATTTCTTACAGTATTTTAGAATGAGAAAACGGGGATGAAAAATCATCCCCGCCGAATTAAGATTTATATTAATCTGTACTTCGTTCTCTTTCGGCTTTCCACTTTTCAAAAGCTTCTTTGCCTTCTTCGCTTTCGTAGAATGCCCTGATTTCCGGAAGTAAAGCTCTTGCTAAAGATTCCATAACATCCTTGGGTATTCCTGTGCCGAAATCATTTTCTTTTTTGGACTTTGCCATGCTAACCGGTAGTTTTTCTCCTTTCTGAGTTTTGTCAGATAGGAGGTTCCTTATGAAAGATCATTTACTCATCTATATTTTAATCCTATTTTAAATTTTTGTCAAACTTTTTTCACCGTTGCCAATCGACTGATTTTTTATAATTTGAAATTCAGCTTTTGGAACAATAGAACCGTAAAATCGGGGTTGCAGGTCAAACTATACGCACCCCTCAATTACCGCACTCTGAGACCGTTGATATACAACGGTTTCAGAAGCTCTATTTGGTTAATTTTTAACTGTAACGAAAGTGCTTTTTTATTACTTGATTATAATTCGTTATGTGGAAAAAGTAACCGCAAAATCGGGGTAACAGGTCAAACTATACGTGCCCCTCGATTATCGTACTTTCAAACCCTTATATATCAACGATTTCAGAACGTACTTTTCCTACTTTTTTCAAACAACTAAAAGGAGTTTTTTATTTATGATTAATAACATTATTTCTTGTGAATTTAATATTGATACCGCCTGCGTTGAAGTTAAACTTGCCGACGGCTCAGTGGTATCGATCGACTGCATCACCGTTGAAAACGAATATGCAAACAATATGTACGAAACATCCGAACTCGAATATCTCATCTACAACGAGCCTATGAGCTATGTCAGATTGTTGCTCAGCGGTAAGATGGAAGAATATTTGCGAAACAACACGGACTATACTCCGTTATCTGATATGAGATAATCACACACGATTAAAGCCATACAGTTGATTTGGGTCAGCTTGTATGGCTTTTCGTTTAAAATTAACCGTATTTTAATTTAAAGGAGATATTGTTGCTTGTATAAATTTATATCTACTATATTTGCTTCTAATTAGCTAAGTATAAATCGATCATCTATACATTAATTTGTTTACTAATATTTGCAAATCAAACAACAAATTAAAATCAAATCATTTGTATTTTTGATTATAGTTGTTATTTTTTAAAAATACAACTATATCGAACATTATTATATAAGGTGAAATTCTTATCCATAGACTAAAAATGCTTTTTAATCTCTTCTAGACATTTTAAACCATTTTTAGGCGCAGGAAGTTTTAATTGTTCCCTAAGCCAATTATAGTCAATGAGAATCGTTGATACTATCCTTTTTTTGATTTCAAATTGAATTGTGCAGTATGTATTTGATGAGAGTTCTGAATCATATTGCTCAGTTAATATATTTGCAGCATTTACTAAATCAATCAAATCTGGAGATGCGTACGCTTTATTCTCACTAATTAAATCAAGAATTTTAATAAACAAAGAATCCTTTTCTTCTGTTTGGAATTCTGCGATTGGAATTTCCCCCAAATCTATTTCACCATCAAAACAATTGTTCAATTTTTTTATCGCTTCTGATTCACTCAAATAGCAATACAATAATGAATACAAATTTTTATACTGTTCTTCGTAAAACTTATATTTAAATTCTACATCTGCCTCAAAAAGGCTCATTATTTTTTTGAATTCAACTTGAACCGACTCCGTTTTGCGAGTTATTTCTTCAATATCTTGCTTTGTTGCATAATTTTTTGCTTTTTCTTCAAAAAAAGTGTCCACAGAACTCCAAGCTTTTCTTGCAATTATTATTAAACCTCCAGTAATAATAGTTAAAAAGATTTGGATATATTCTAAAATAACTGTACTCATTTTATTTCATTCTCCTTGAAAAATTTGCATTGTTCACCATCAAAATTTGTGTTGTAATATTGCCTAGTGATTTCAATATCTTTATACATTATGGGATTAGATTCGATTTTTTCTATACATACGCATAGCTGGTTAAAAAGATTCTTGCTGTTATTTGATAAAAATAGGTTACGGTAAGTCTTAAGACCGTTTTCTGGATTATATTTAAGCAGATTTAAATATTTTTTTATCACAAGTATAATATATTTGCTTGCTTCTATTACAGGTGTTTCGTTAGTGGAAGAATTAATTATAAAATTACGATATGATTCCAAATACGAAATATGACTGTGTATAATTCGTTCTTCGTGAAACCGTGTCTCGTAATAATATGGTGAACCCAAAATATGATTATAATGTTTTTTGTCAAGTTTTTTGAGAACTTTTTGATTATAATAATTTAGTGTTTTGCAACACTTTTCAACACCACAATAAACAGTATCTATTATTTGCTTCATCTCATCAAATTCTTTTTTGTTGTTCATATCTCTTAATAAAAACAAAGGTGAGCTTTTTCGTTCAGCAATAAATCTACTGGAAAAGTACTCGTAATGTGTACAAATATTACTTGCAAAAAACTGACCTGCAGATGTCGCACGAATATAGACTTCTGTTTCTTTGGTTTGATTTTTTTTATCGTTTTCTATATAATCTTTTATTATATCTGGAGAATAAGTCCAAATGTTGTCGAAAGTAACTAGATGATTCCAGTATTTTTTATTTCTTAATGAATACATACCGTCAA
>JAZORX010000157.1:0-11940 GCA_045656845.1 Acutalibacteraceae bacterium
GTTGCATTTGAATTTTCAGCAGGTGTAAGATATTTTAGTGTCGGTGCCGTATTATCAAGTGTCTGATAGAAATAGTGCTCACCCTCGTTACCTGCTTTATCATACATTTTAAGATGAACGGTATATTCACCGTCCGCCATACCTGTTTCATCGAGTCTGAATACTCCGTTTCCTCTGTTTTCAAGCTCAACGGAATCAACAAGTCCATCATTAAGATAGATATCGGCAAAGACCTTTCTTTCCGTCATCGCATCATCCGGATCATCATCAATGTAGAAATCCGAAAATAAATTCTTACCTTTGAGGGCATATCCGCCATCATCAAATTCATCAGTCACCTTCGGCGAATGTAAATCCATCATAAATAAAAATGGTTCAGATGTCGTACTGCCACCGAAATTATCGGTAACAGTTATATATAATCTGAACTGCGATGTCTTGTAGTCGGTTGTAATTTTTAAGTCATTTGAAAATGTCCCGCTTACAACCTCAGTATCATTTGTTGCGTCTTCAAGTCTGTACGAAACAGTAAGAATATCTTCCCTGTCAAAATCATTTGCTATCATCTGAACAGTTACCCCGTTTTCAAACGCATCATAAGGAAAATATCTTTCTGAAAGTTCTGACGGGCTGCAGTCATCTGTCATAAGTCCGGTTATATCGTGATACTTATAAGAAAAGCACTCAACATGCATTTCAGGAAGAGCATTTCTGTAGAACACAAATCCATCCTCACTGGCTTCTGTCGTGGTGTCTTCTCCTACAAGTCTCCAACCATCTTTAATTTCTTCTCCTGCAATCATCATCTGAGAAGTATCATAAATACTTTGGATGTAGTAACGATACCCAATCTTATATTTTGTCTCCTCACGATAGTCTTTGGGATCTCCAAAATCCACATTAAATGTAAGACTTGTGGGATTCTCAATATACTGTTTCTTACTTTCTTCTCCCTCATCATTGGTGTATATATGCCAGTTGTTTTCTTCATAGTGCTTTTCAAAAACTGCAAGTTCAATAGCATAAATATAGAACTCATCGTTTTCAAGCTCCGGGAGTGTAAATGAAATGCCTTTTCCAGTTCCGATATCCTTCGCTGTAAGCGTATTGCCGGACATTGAGATTTTCATAATGTCATCCTGAGCAAATACTGTAATGCACGACAACAACAGGCACAGAGAAACAATGGCAATTATTACTCTCTTCAATTTTTCTCACACCTCCGTATATTTAATTTGGATTAATAATAGCGATTATATCGTCTCCGTAATCGCCGTTTTTATATTCCGACTTATTACTTTGCGAATCCTTGCCACAGCTTGAAATGATAACAAGCCCCGGCATAGAAGTTGCGTCAGCTCCGGAATATGTGTATATGTAAAATTCATACTTGTTGCCCCAGGGATCTTCCTTGACCTTTGTTTTGAGCGTGACGCTTTTCTTATCATCTGAAATTGTGTCAATTTCAACATCACAAGAAAGATATTTGCTGTTTAAAAGCTCAACAACAGCATTTATAACATCCTCGTAATTGCTGTCAGGTTCTGCCTTTATTGTTTCATAGTCCGTGAGATAACTCTTAAATCCATTGCTAAAATCACGCATTTCGGATTCGCACATATCTATTCTGTTGTTCTGCCAGAGTGTATTAACACCCACAGCAGTTCCTACAAGCAAAATCCCGCTTATTGCTAAAACTGCAAGTATTTCAACAAGTGTGAAGCATTTCTTCTTATTCATTAGCTATTACCTCTGTAATTCTGATAATTTTCATACTCAATTATTGCTTCGGTTGTATCAATATAAGCGTGTATGCTTGCGATGTCTTCCTCAGTCTCATCAAAAGGAACACGCACCGCATATAAATTGCTTATCTTGACATTTGCCATAACCTCGCCGCCTCTGTATTTTGATTTCACAGTTATAAAAACCGGCTTAAGCTTACTCTTCTTTTCTGTATCATCATCTGATACGGA
This sequence comes from Acutalibacteraceae bacterium, assembly GCA_045656845.1. Classification (GTDB taxonomy): domain Bacteria; phylum Bacillota; class Clostridia; order Oscillospirales; family Acutalibacteraceae; genus CAG-488. The sequence goes on from JAZORX010000157.1 coordinate 1,977, forward strand.
AAGTAAAAAATCGTATTCTGTACACATACGGCTGAGCTTAAAACTTTCTTTATCACCGTATGTATTTATTCCAAATTCAATTGTGCCGTTATTTATATAATCCAGATATCCAACACCTGCAAGATAGTCCTTACTTTCGTTTTCGATAATCCGGATAGGCACTAAATCGGTATCTTCTGATACACGAATTTCTTCAAGCAGATAAGGAGAATAATCATCGATTACACCATACCCGCCGTCCTCGTTTTTTGTATATGCCAAAACAAGGTCTTTGTTTGAAAGATAGTTTAAAAACAATCCGACAGATAAATCAACACCGCTTTCTGAAACATATCTGTCTTCCAATCTCTGATATTCTGTTTTTGCGTTAAATTTACTATTTGATGCAATAGATAAAACGGCAGCACCGCAACATACAATAATAAGGGCAATGATTACTGTAAACCCTATACTGGCTTTCTTTTTCATTTAATCAGACTCCTTAATGCAATTACTTCTCGGCAGTATTGAAATTTCAAAATCTTTTTTCCGCTGATTTACTTCCACATCATTTTTTACGGTACCAAGATTAAGTTTAAGAAGACCGTCTTCAAATAGGAATTTACTTTCATCCGCATCTATATCAATAAGCCTTTTATCCTTAAAGGCAAGATAGTCTACAGGATAAGATTCCACAATAGAATACTTAAGATTGTACCCTGAGCTTCCACGTTCTTTGATTTCAAGACATTTGCCGTCATCAGATATTTTTATTCCTTCCGCAGATTGAACTTCTCTTGTAAGAAAATATACCGTTTCATTTAGAGTTGCTCGATTTGTTCCCTCTGTCTGTCCTGTAAACAGTGTCCAGGATATAAGAGTTACTGCAGATAATCCAATAACTGCTAGCATGCCGAATATTGTAGAAGAAAACAAGGTTTCAACAATTGTAAAGGCCTTCTTTTTTTTCAATTTAGTATCACCACCGTCGTAATTTTTGTATTAGGTTCGTTGCCGCCGATATCTATTTTAAAAGCATTGGCTGTTTTGGGCATAAGGCTTGGAGAAATCGAATTACTTTCTGCATTTATAACGGAATAGCTACCATCTGCATTAAGCTCTATTTCACCAATACCCACTGCTGATATTTTCATTTCTTTTCCTTGTGAAAACTCATAGAGCTGAGGAAGTGTTCTTACCTCAGCTCTGAGTTTCTCAACTGTGCTTACGTTGGACATGACCGACTTCATTTGCGCATCTCTTTCGTAGGTTGTCTTTAAATAGGCGGATGAAAAGACTAATGCGGCCATGCCAACAGCACTTATAATCAGCACACTAACCAAGCTTTCAACAAGTGTGAATGCTGACTTTTTCATAAGGTTTATTTTGCGTATGTAACAGAAATTGTATCGTCATTGGCATCATCTACATCATTCTCATCAACAGTCATAGACGCAGCATCCCCTGCTTCGTATAATTCGATTGCAGAAGATTCGATGTTTGTGCTGAAGCCGATTGTTTCTGCTTCGATCTGACCATCATAGTATGTTACAACCAATGCGTAGTTGTCATCGGTTTCATCAAGAACGCTGTCTTTACCGTTAGAGATGAACATAATAGCACCGTTGTTAGCATTGCCATCGCTGGAATCTACCATCTGAATAGTGTAAGCCTGATTCCACTGATCCTTTTTAGCGCATTCGCCAGAGTCGTCAAATCTGATTGCTTTGTCAAGATACATGTTGATACCGTTTGGTCCTGTAAGTTCTGCAACGGTATCAAAGTCACCAAGACCAGCGTTTTCACGAAGAATCTGTTCTGCTGCAAGTTCAAATGATCTGAAGTCGGTCTTTACGCCGGTTTCACGGGCTTTATCACCTGCAAAGTCGATTCTCGGAACGAGTGTTACGAATAAAATACCGATTACTGCTACTACGATCAGGATTTCAACGAGCGTAAATGCACGTTTCTTCTGATTATCCTTCTTGCCGTCGTTTGCTTTTTTACTCCAAAATTTCATCATTGATTTTACCATTGTTAAGTACCTCCAAAATTAAATAAATATTTTTAAATTTTATATATAAATATCCGAAGCAGCAAACAAAAAAGCACCGCCTATACTTTTAAGCGATACTCCGGATAGTTATATTTTGTTATACGCCCATATTCGAGGTCATCTCAAACATAGGAAGGAAAATTGCTATGACAACTGTGCCGGCAAGAATACCAACCACAACTATCATCAGCGGTTCTATCAGGCTTGTAATCCTTTTTAGACTGACATCAACCTCTTTTTCATATTGCTCCGCTATTTTATCGAGCACCTCAGTGATTTTACCGGAACTAATGCCGACTTCGATAAGCTGAAGCATCATAGAGGGAAAATGCCCTGCCTTGGCAAGTGCTGCCGCAAGGTTCATACCTGATATTTCAACAAGGCGGGCAGCCTTTTGAATTTCTTTTGCAATTTTTTTGTTTTTAATTGCAGAAACAACAATGCCAAGCGAGCTTACAAGAGTAATTCCGCTTTTTTGCATAGCAGAAAGGTTTCTGCAGAACTTACTGAGTTCTATTTTTTCAAGCATGCTTCCTACAATTGGAATCTTAAGCTTGTGCGTATCTACAGCTAATCTGAACAGGTCATTCTTCATTGCAATTCTGTATGCTATGACACCTGCGATAATACCAATAATCAGATATGGCGTTAATGCTGCCATACCATTTGATGCGCCGATTACTATTTTTGTTATAAGCGGAAGTTCTCCGCCCATCGAAATCAGTGTTTCGGCAAGTGATGGTACTACAACAGTCATCATAACCCAGAGCACAACAACCATTACAACACAAATGATAATCGGATACATCATTGCACTTTTGATTTTGCTTTTGAACTCTATTTCTCTTTCATACTGGCTCATAAGCCTTGAAAGAGTATTAAGAATACTACCCGACTCTTCACCTGCTTTTAACTGTTCAACAGTTGCATTATCAAACTGACCACTACTGTTGGCCGCTGCACTTAAAGTTGAACCTCTGCGGACCGAATCTGCTATTTTTCCCGCAAGGCCTTTAAGCGATTTATTAACACCGGTATCTCTGATATTAATCAGCGACTCATGAAGAGACATACCGGCTTCAAGCATAAACCTGAGCATCGTAAAAAACTCAAGCTTAGTCTTTTTGTTTGTCCTTACAGATAGGCTGTAAAGGGTTTTTCGGATATTTAAGATATCCTGCATTTCAGAAAGGACTATAATATCCTCTCCTCGTTTTTTCAATGTGCTTTCTGCAGTTTCTATATTGTCGGCAGTTATGATGCCTTTAAATATCTTACCGTCTGCATGATTGCGGGTTTTATATTCAAAGTATTGCATCAGAATCACTCTCCGTTTTGTTCAGGAAACTGTTTTCAAAAGAAGGCTCATTGTACATAATAAGACAAACCGTAACATTTAATCTCATCTGCTGACCTGCTTTATACTCGGTCGATGGTTTCTCGTTTTGCGTATTTGTCAAGAAAACAACCTTATACGGTTTCTGTGTTGTATAAGAGGTCTGCTGGAGTAAATCATTTAATCTGTCCTCTATGCTTTCCGGCTGTTTGTCTTGGGCTGGTGGTGTGATTGGATCCGCTGGTGTGTCTGGCGTGACAGGGGCTTGCTGCTGCGGTATTTGTTCTGCACCTGGCCCTGGAACCGGGGTTTCTGCTTCTGAGGTCTCCTGGTGTTCCTGCTGCTCATCGGTCTTTTCCTCCTCATCTTCTTTTTCTTTATACCATGGCAGTTCGCTCAAATCATCAAAGAATCTTTTCAGGTAATCATAACCCTCATTTTGTCTGTATGACATTGAACCAAAACTGCACTTGATACCGATGTTATTTATATCTTCTAAAACTTTGTTAATATCTACGCTGCTTCCTTTTAATTCAAAATCGAAAACAGTTCGGTATATACCGTCCTTAGCTTCGGTACCAAGATCATTAAACCCTGATACGGTAACATTGTTCTCTTTTGCCGAATCGCCTAAGAAAACGAGAAATTCTTCGTTTGTGGCTGTTAATCCGCCGGACAGACTCTTTATATTATTAACACTGTCCTTTACTTCCTTTTCCTGTTTTTTTAGACTTTCCGTTTGTTCTTGGAGCGGCTCTAAATCACCGGCAAGATTCTGAATTGATTGTTTGTTTTCTTCAAGCTCTGCAATCTTTGCTGTTGCAGGTATCCATAAAGCCTGATACCCAACATAAATTCCGACCGCAAAAGCTAAAACAAGCAAGATAATTTTATCTCTGAATGTCAGTGTCAACGGTACACACCTCCTGTCACTTTGATTTCAAATATGTTATAAATCCCATTTTCGATTTTATGTTCTTCGATTGCAGTGATTTCTGCATTTGACAGATACGATAAATGGGTTATATCATAAATAAATTTAGAAATAGATTCCTGACTGCTTCCAAAGCCTCGAATAACAATCTCTCTGCCCGAAAGATCTTCTGTGTATTCGATTTTAGGCTTTACTGCTCCATCTTCAGTTGTTTCATCGGTCTTTTCGTCTCCGGATTCCTTATCTTCCTCTTTATCTTTTTCCTTTGTTTCTTTCTTATCATCTTCCGTTTCTTCCTGAACACCTTCATTTATGAGTCTTTCGGTTGAATCCACAGAAATGATATAAACATCCGATGGACGATGTGCTTCCAGGTCGTACATAAAGAGCGAGAACGGAAAACAATCATTTTCATAATCCTTCAGGAAGGCTTCATAATTTGCTATATTTTCTTTAAGGGTTTTTATTGTTTCCTGTTCTTTATTGTACTTCTGATTATCAGCAATGATTTTATTCGTCTGAATTGTAAGGATTCCAATCTGACAGTACTGAATCATAAGGAGCAAAATAAAAAAGCCTGCAATAATTGCGGCCGTGAATTTGAGATATTTATTTGCGTACTTATTCTTTGCCTCCGGGGGAAGCAAATTAAGTTTCTTTTTTTCGTTCATTGTCTTCCTCCTTTACAGCATCGGATAAATACACAATCCGAGAGCATTTATATATGCACCTGAAAAGTCTACATCATCAATTTCAAGAAGGTATCCCTTGCCTTCTTTTTCATCCATTGAGTGGAACATAACCTTTTCAACTACTAAGTCAAGTCTTTCGCCCAGCTTCTTATCAAAGCCTTTTATGATATTTCCTGTATAGTAAATTTTAGAAACAACAAGCTCGTTTTTAGAACACAGGTCGATTACCCTTGAAATATCATTTATTGTATAATCATCGACATCGCTTACACATCGCCTGTAAACTTCAAGACTTAGTTCATCAAAAAACTCACTGATGATATTATCTGCAAGGTCTGTATATTCACCCACGTTCATAAGCGCTCTGATAATTTCAGGCTTTCCTGCTTCCTCCTGGGCAGCAAACAAACTCTTTATATAAGAGTTAAAGCCAATGTCAATACTTCTCGTATATACTGCCATACCTTCTGAAAAAGCAGTAATGCGAGTTGAGTTTGTACCAAAGTCAACAAACAATCTGTTTAAATGTTCGTATTCATCAAAGAACAGCTCAGATAGACAAATCTGATTATATACGCTGCTGACTATTGTTTTTACCTTAAGCTTATGCTTATCAAAGCCTGCAACAAGATCTGCAGCGACGCTCTTCTGAACGGCAGAAAGCAGATAGTAATATACCGTGTCTCCGTCTTCTTCACGCATACCAAGGAACGCATAATCAACAATATGAGTTATGGGATTTGCTCTGCCGAAGGTCATATGATCCTTTTTGATAATCTTCGGAATCTCAGATTTCTTTTTGTTTTTAATTGTGATAATCTTGCTTTCGCAAAGTTCTGACGGAAGTGAAACTGAAACATCTTTTTTGCCGGAACCGGAGAACTCATCAGCAATCCTTGATGCAAGCTCTGAAAAGTCAATGCCGTTTTCATCTACAAGACCTTTACTTCCAATGATTCTTGCATCGGTAACTGTAATCTTTTTTGCCTCGTAATGAACTTCCAAAACCTTTGTTTCATACATTCCAATATCTACAATTAACTTGTTTTTCTTAATAATATTATTTTTAATTAAAACATCCAATGCACTGTTTACCTCCTTCTTTATAACTCATCAAAGAACACGGTTCTGTGAACCTCTTCAAGTGTCGTAATTCCCTGAAGGGCTTTTTGAATTCCGTCTTCCTGAATTTTTTTCATACCGTTTCGTATGGCAGCCTGCTCTATTTCAAGAGTTGTTCCGCCCTTATCCAATATCTCCGCAAGTTCATCATTCATAATAAGGAACTCCTGAATTGCAACCCTGCCTTTATAGCCCTCGCCATTACATTTCTTACAACCCTTACCTCTGTAAAGCCTTACTTCCTTATCACCGCACTTTAATACTTTTCTGAACGGAGAGTCATTCGGAAGCAGATATTCTTCTTTGCAATGCGGACATATTCTTTTTGCCAAGCGCTGATTGATAACAGCAATAAGTGTTGATGAGACCATATATGGTTCAACACCCATTTTAACAAGTCTAAGGATTGAAGATGCTGCACTGTTGGTATGTAGTGTCGAGAAAACCATGTGACCGGTGTTTGCAGCATCAAATGCGATAGATGCTGTTTCCATATCACGAATCTCACCTACAAGCGCTACTTCAATATCCTGTCTAAGTCCGCTTTTAAGAGCTTGCGGAAATGTTACACCCATTGCAGGATTTATCTGGACCTGAACAATACCGGGAATACGATATTCAATTGGATCTTCGAATGTAATGATACACCTGTCGGTTGTGTTCAGGACTGAAAGTGCTGCATAAAGGGATGTACTCTTACCGGATCCGGTAGGTCCTGTCAGAAGAATAATCCCTTTTGGTTTTTCAATAATCTTTAGGAACTTTTCTTCATTTTCCTTTGTGAAACCTATCATTGAAACATCAAGACTCATTTTGTTCTGGTCAAGAACTCTGACTACGAGGTTTTCACCGTTTACTGCAGGAATTACCGAAACACGGAGGTCAACAAACTTACCGAAAATATCAAGTCGGCAGTTACCGTCTTGAATACTCTTTGAAGTGTTTACATCAAGGTTGGACATCGTTTTTATTCGGTTTATAATCTGCCTTGCTGTAGACATCGGAAGCTTATGTTCAATCTTTAACGAACCGTCACTTCTGTATCTTACATAGAAGGCATCTTCTTGCGGTTCAAAGTGAATATCCGAGATTCTGTTTTCTACTGCATCGCGGAATATCTTATTAACCCAGTTTACTATAGCAGACGAATCATTTTCAGCAATATCATAGACAACATTGCTTGTCATGTTATCGCCTGAAATTCCAAACTCCTCCGCATCAACTGAAGTTTCTTCCCTGAATACTGAATCAATCAGTTTATGTATTGCAGCATCCGTAGTAATAACATATGAAAACCTTGAACGGTATCCCGTCTTGTCTCTTACAAAGTCCTCGACAAACAAAAGTTCTGACGGCTCTGATGTATAAAGAACTATTGCCTTTTCACTGTTAGCCGGGAAGAATCCGAGTCTTTGCAAATCCCTCTTTTTGAACTGAGATGCAAGTGTAAAATCTGAAACTTCAGGCTCAAGCTCTGCCTTGTATCCGTAAATCTTGGAATATATCTGCAAAAGTTTTTCATCACTTAACAGCTTCATATCCCTGATAACAGTTTCATCACTTGCACCTGTTTCTTTTTTATAGTGTTCTGCCTTCTCTTTTTGTTCTTCCGATATTACGCCGATTTCAAAGGAGTATTTAATCAAAGAAATTGCCATTAGTTAAATCCCCTCTTTCTTTCAGTAGGCTCTGTGAGTGTTCTTACAATGCCGAAATCATCAGGAGCAAGAATGGGTTTTACATTTTCTAATGTAAGTCTTTCATTCTTGATATGCCATGCAGCATTATCTGCGATATGTACATTTCCCATTGAGGATTTCCCTCTCATGTAGTCTCTGATGGAATTAGACTTTTGCTTACCAAGAATCATTGCGGAAACAACATCATCTGCACAAAGAAGTTCAATAAGAGGAACAAGTTTTCCGCCGACTCCGCGTACCAATGTCTGATGCATAATTCCTTTGATTACACCCGCAAGCTGCAGTCTTATCTGGTCCTGCTGCTTCGGTGGAAATACGTCAATGATTCTATCAACGGTGTCTGTTACACTTTTTGCATGAAGAGTACCATATACAACATGTCCTGTTTCAGCTAAAGTAATTGCATTTTGTATCGTCTCAAGGTCTCTCATCTCTCCTACAAGGATGATATTAGGATTCTGTCTCATTGCAGCTACAGTTGCCGTCTGGAAAGAATCAACATGAATTCCTACCTCAATCTGTTCGATTCTGCTCTGCACAGAAGTATGAATATATTCAACGGGTTGCTCTACTGTAAGGATATTCTCACTTCTCTCCTTATTGATATGGTCAATCATAGACGCAAGCGTTGTTGACTTACCGCTGCCTGTCGTACCAACAACAAGGAAAAGTCCTGACTTAATTTGAGTGAATCTTTCTACCTCTTTTGGAAGATACAGATCTTCAAGGGATAAAATCGTATCACTTAAAAGTCTGATTGCAAGGTTAATACCATCCATTCCGCGGTAGATATTAATTCTGAACCTGCGGAACATATACTTAAAAGCTCCGTCAATAGGATTTGTTCTTCTCTTTTCGCGAAGTGCCATATAGTCATCCAATATACCGGGAATAACAAGTTCGATAAATTCATCAATATTGGATAAAGGAATTTTTTCACCGCATTTATGAAGATTTCCTTTTGCTCTTACCCAGCTCTCCTGATTCTCAGTTATGTGAACATCCGAGGCTCCGATTTCTATTGCATATTTTAATATTAAATTCAAATTAGCTACCTCATTTCCAGAATTTCTCGCTCATTCCCGTTAACCGGACAACGAGCGGAATATCAAATCCAACAGGTGTGCCCCCTGTCGGTGTAAATATATTTATTCTGTACGATGACCGCACCGTAACAGTAAATGTATCTCGAAGCTGTATCTTTTTCTGTGCTGCATTAAAGTATGTCGCCGAAACACTCATCGTTGCAGTATCTCCGATATTTGTATTTGTCTTCATTTCATTAAACAAAGCATGAGTTTCGGAGGATACACGCCCCGATATCTCAATTTCTCTTGTAACACGCCTTGCAGCATAATTGACATTGAGATAAGTGGTGAATACCCCGAAGAACGAAATAGCCGTCGCTATCAGGGTAATAAACACCAGAGTTTTTATAATTATCTCATAATAGGCACTGCCTTTTTTCTTCAAGGTAATCACCTCCCCATCTTTTAAATTCCGAATGTGTCGTAAATCTTATCGATGATTGCTTCCCACACCTCAACGATTGTTGATTTATATGTGTTAAGGAAAAATGCACCAACAACTACAACAAGAAGGATTACGATGAGCCAACCTGTAATCTGGTCGCCGTCTGTATTTGAAAGAAAATTCTTTGTTTTCAAATACGCCTTAACAGATGTTTCTCTGCATTTTCTAATAAGCTTTTGCATATAAGATTTACCTCCTTCCTTACATAATTCCGCCAAGTGAAGAAAATAGATTTGCACCAATTACATAGAACAGTGCAACCACCGCAACAAGTACGATTGGAATAACAAGCATCTTCACTCTGCCGGGCCTTTTGTTTAATTCTCTTTGCATCATTTCTTTTGCAAGAAGGCCCATATCAGATAACAAGTAATTGAGCATCGAGCTTTGGTCATCACCTCTGTTTACGGCAATGAGTGCTTTCGCAAGTCTCGATACATAACTGTTACCAAGTCTCTTTTCAAACTCTGTCATACCTTCTTCAAAGTTACCGGATTTAAGGTCCATAATAAGCACTTCTATATCGTACTTAAGACCGTCACCTGCAATCGTTTGATAGGTCTCTAAAAGTTTAATAATATCTTTTTCTGTTCTGAGGCCCTGAACTATAGC
>JAZORX010000158.1:0-2347 GCA_045656845.1 Acutalibacteraceae bacterium
GTTGAATAGATGGGTAAAATACATATTCCCGGTGTAATCAGCGCAGTCAAAAAAGTCCGTGGCGGTGTTAAAGTGCCTCACCACAAAAACACAGCAGACTTTGAAGTTGTTCGTATGCCGGAACCTAAGCAGGTTATTTTACCTATGCAGCAGCACATCGGTGCTCCCTGCACACCAACAGTTAAAGTAGGAGATACAGTTTGCGTCGGTCAGGTTATAGGTGACAGCGACAAACCTGTCAGCACACCTATCCACGCTTCTGTTTCGGGTACTGTAACAGCTATCGGAAATGTTAAGCTCGCAAGCGGCACAGTTGTACAGGGTGTTACAATTGAATCAGACGGAGAAATGCGTCTTTACGAGGGCATCAAAGCGCCTCATGTTGAAAGCAAGGAAGATTTCGTTAAAGCTATCCGTGAATCAGGTCTCGTCGGTCTCGGCGGTGCAGGTTTCCCGACTCATATCAAGCTTAACGCTCCTTCCAAAATTGATACACTCATTATCAACGCTGCAGAATGCGAACCATATATTACCGTTGACTATCGTGAATGTATAGAAAACTCGTGGGATGTTTATTCAGGCATCCGAACCATTATGGAATTCCTGGAAATCCCGAATGTTGTTATTGCAGTTGAAGACAACAAGCCCGAGGCTTTCAAAATCCTCGAGCAGATTGTTGACGGTAATAGTAGTGCAAACGGTGCAATCAAGATTATGCAGCTTGAATCCCGTTATCCTCAGGGCGCTGAGAAGATGATGATTCAATCCGCAACAGGCCGTCAGTTACCTCCCGGCAAGCTTCCGTCAGACATCGGCTGTATGGTTATGAATGTCGCTTCAACGGCATTTATATCCCGTTACCTCAAAACAGGTAAGCCTCTCGTAAGCCGTTCACTTACCGTTGACGGTCTCGGCATCAAGGAACCCAAAAACATAAGAGTTCCTATCGGTACAAGCATCAGCGACATTATTGATTTCTGTGGTGGTTTCAGCGAAGATCCCGTTAAAATCGTTGCAGGTGGTCCGATGATGGGTACTTCCATAACCGACCTTGATCATCCCATTCTTAAAAATAATAACGCTTTGCTCGTTTTCTCTAAAGAAGATGCAAAGGTATTCAAAGAGACGGACTGTATCCGTTGCGGTCGTTGCGCTGCAGCTTGTCCTCTCAGCCTTGTTCCGACAAGAATCGTCAGAAATACAAAAGCAAAGGACGCAGATGCACTTGTCAAAGACGGTGTTATGGTTTGCATGGAATGCGGAAGCTGCGCTTATTCCTGCCCTGCCAAGAAACCTCTTGTTCAGCATATGCGCCTTGCAAAATCACTCGTAAGAGAGGCAGGTGCTAAGAAATGACATTGAATAACAAGCTTGTGGTCAGTGCTTCTCCGCACGACCGCACCCACAAAACAGTCAGAAGCCTTATGCTTGATGTTATAATAGCACTTGTACCGGCTCTCGTTGCTTCGGTTATATTTTTCGGTCCCAGAGCGTTGCTCATTGAGTGTCTGTCTGTTGCTTTCTGCGTTATTTTCGAATATATGTCGAGAGTATTTATGAAAAGAGACCAGACAATCGGCGACCTGAGCGCAGTTATAACAGGTTTGCTTCTCGCTTTCAATCTTCCCGTAAGCGTTCCTCTCTGGATGATACCCATCGGCTCTGCAGTAGCAATCGTTGTTGCAAAGCAGTTTTTCGGAGGTATCGGTCAGAATTTTGTTAACCCTGCTCTTGCAGGACGAATCGTTCTTCTTACATCCTTCCCCGTTGCTATGTCGAGCTGGACAGCTCCTCTTACCTGGACAATGCAGCAGCTTGACGGCACAACAAAAGCTTCACCTCTTGCAGACATCCACAACATGGCTTCTGCAGGTACTGACGCCCTCCCCTCACTGACCGAGATGCTCATCGGTTGGCGTGAAGGCTGTCTTGGTGAAACCTGTGCAATTGCAATCATCGTCGGTGGTCTTTACCTCATCATCCGTAAAGTAATTTCTCCGACAATTCCTCTTATCTATCTCGGTACAGTTGCTTTGTTTATGCTCATCGCAGGTAAGGGCGACCTTCGTTTCGTTGCTTACGAGCTTCTCGGCGGTGGTCTTATGCTCGGTGCTTTCTTTATGGCAACGGATTATACAACTTCTCCCATTACATTCAAAGGCAAGATCATCTTTGCAATCGGATGCGGACTTATCACATCTGTCATCCGTATTTACGGTAATCTTCCCGAAGGTGTTTCATACTCAATCATCCTTATGAACATTCTTGTTCCGTTGATTGAAAACATTACACTTCCCAAGCCTTTCGGCACTCCCAAAAAAGAAAAGGAGGCGAAGGCAAAATGAAA
>JAZORX010000159.1:0-11666 GCA_045656845.1 Acutalibacteraceae bacterium
GATAAGTCCTTCTTCCTCTGTCGGCTCGAAGCGGATCCACACGTCACCGAACTGACCGTGACCGCCTGACTGCTTCTTGTGACGTCCCTGAACCTGAACTGTCTTGCGGATTGCTTCTCTGTAAGCAACGCGCGGAACTGTGAGCTCAACGTCAAGACCGAACTTACTTCTGAGTTTGGAAACAATGATGTCGAGGTGCTGCTCACCAAGACCTGAAAGGATCTGTTCCTTGGTTTCCTTGTTCATTTCGAACTTGATTGTCGGATCTTCTTCAAGAAGACGGTTGATTGCAGAAACAATCTTTTCTTCGTCACCCTTCTTACAAGCCTTTACTGCCATTGAAAGGCAAGGTGTCGGGAATTTAACACCGCTGAGTTCGATAACATTATTAGCAGCACAGATTGTGTCGCCTGTCTTAACACAGTTAAGCTTTGTAACAACGCCGATATCACCTGCGGGGATGCACTTGCAATCCTCTGACTTGTTACCGCGTACTGTGATGATTTTACCCATTCTTTCTGTTTCGCCTGTACGAGCGTTATAAACAGGAGTTTCGGGAGTGATTTTACCGCTGCTTACCTTGAAGTATGACATCTTACCAACGAACGGGTCAGCAACTGTCTTGAAGCAAAGAGCTGCAAGAGGTCCGTTTTCGTCACAGTCAACGTCCTTACCGCCTGCGTATGAAGCAGCGTCGGGAGCTGAATATGCAAGTTCGTCCATAAGAAGCTCAACGCCGTCCATATTGTAGCCTGAGCAAGCATATACGGGATAAACTGAAGATTCATTAACGCCCTGATTAAGAGCTGTGATAATTTCTTTTCTTGTGAATTCTTCACCTGCGAAGAATTTTTCCATAAGATCATCGCTTGCAGTAGCAACAGCCTCTGTAAGGATGTCGAGCATTTCCATAATCTTCGGGTCGTTCGGCATCGGGATTTCTGTTGCCTTACCGTCTTTATATTCAAAGCCCTTACGGGAAGCAAGGTTAACATAAGCCTTAACCTGACCGTCAACTACATAAGGAACGATAACGGGGCAGACTGCACCACCGTGAACAGCACGAACCTCTTCAAATGTTTTGTAGAAGTCTGCGTTCTCTTTATCACAACGGGTGATAGCGAACATCTTACCTCTCTTCTTAGCAGCCTTGAAAGCCTTTTCTGCGCCGACGTCATATTTATGACCTGCACCGAGAACGATGAGAACGCATTCTGAAGCTGTGTTACCTTCAGCCATTTCACCTTCAAAGTCGAAGAGACCCGGAGTGTCGATTATGTTAAGCTTGCAATCCTTCCATTCAATGGGAGCAAGAGATGCAGCAACGGAAACGTGGCGGCGCTTCTCTTCGGGGTCGAAGTCAAGAGCTGTGTTGCCCTCTTCAACTCTGCCCAATCTGTCTGTAAGGCCTGCGATATAAAGCATTGCTTCAGCAAGAGTGGTCTTGCCGCGGCCTGCGTGGCCTGCAAGTGTAATATTTCTGATATCCTTCGCGTTATAGTATTTCAAAACAAATTCCTCCTTGTTTATCATTGAGCGTCAGGTTGTATTTGCCGTGGTTTTTTATAAAAAATCATCCTGCTTACTAACGCATCATGTGGTTACTATATCACATATTAACAGAAAAAACAATAGATATTGAAAAAATATGTTCAAAATATTTAAAAAATAACCAAAAAATTACGGCTGAAAGCTCCGTAATGAAGCTCACAGCCGTAAGGTGTAAATTTAATTATATTTCTTTTGTGTAAAGTGACGATTTTTGATGTTATCTGATTATTCCGGAATCGTAGCCGACATCGTCTGCTCTTGAACCGACAGAAATCTGAAGGATTGCGAGAGCGTCGGATGAGTTGATGGCGCCGTCGTTGTTCACATCACTTGCAGCGAGAGAACAATCGTCTTTCATAACCTTGGATTCAACTGAATGCTGAAGGACAGCAAGAGCATCAGAAGAGTTGATTGTTCCGTTACCGTCGTTATCGCCCTTTACGACGATTTTATAAGTGTATGTGCCGTTTTCGTTGACAAGAGTCATTTCCTTACCTGTACCGAAAACATCGGGGAAAGTAACCTCGGCAAAATCTTCTGCAGGGAAAGCTTCGATAATAGCTTTTGCATCAGGACTGTTCTTGTAAATGATTACAAGCTTCTTTGCGTGGTCGATAACTGATGAAACAACAAGAGAGAAGAGGGGAAGCTTATCACCGTCGAGAGCCTCAAAATTAAGACCTTTACGGAGTGCATAGTCATCAGCAGGAGTTGAAATGTATCCGCGGACAACAGCAGATTTGTTAACAACAGCTTCTTCTGAAGCTTCTGTCTTGATGTATCCGAGAGCATATGCACCGATTTTTTCAATATCCTTGCCGAGAGTGATGCTTGTGTATGCAACCTTTGTGCAGAAAACATAATCGCCAAGAGCTGTGATGCCGTCTGAAACTGTGATTGATTCTATATCGTAGCTTGCAAACTCAGGAAGCTTGTCGGGAGAATAATTGTATGTTGCGCCGGTGCCACTGACTGTAAGCGCCTTTGTTTTAATATCATAAACCCAGGTGATGCTATCACCGAGCTTACCTTCAGTGATGATAAATGAACCGAGAGAGTTGAATTTGATGTTGTTCTCAGAAGCATAAACCATGGGAGCGAGTCCGTCATATCCTGTTATGCTTGTTCCTTCACGAAGAGCAGGAGTGCCGTCATTATCATAATAACCGATAGCCTTTTCACCGATTTCAGTCACAGCCTCAGTAAGTCTGAAGTCCATAGCAGCTGCACTGTAGAAAGCGTAGCTGCCGATCTTTGTGATTTCAGGAGCGATTACAACCTTTTCATAGGGGATGGAATGATAAGGAACAAAAGAGTCTGCTTTGTAATCAGCCATTGCACCTGAGCCGTTGATGTAAAGAGTTTTCTCGTCTTCTTTGTATTCCCATGTTACATTTTCACCGCAGGTGCCGCTTGTGATATAACCGAGTGAGTTGAAAGTAATATTGTTTTCGAAAGCATAACGATGAGCCTCAGAGCCTGTTATGCCTGTAATGGCTGTACCTTCACGAAGAGTAGGAGTACCCTTGTTGTCATAGTAGCCGATAGCTTTTTCACCGATTTTTGTAACATTTGAGGAGATTACGAAATCCATAGCTGCAGCATTATAGAAAGCATAGCTGCCGATTTCCGTAATCTGAGGAACGATGAGAATCTTTTCATAGGGGATAAGATTGTATGCAACAAAAGAGTCAGCCTTATAGTTGGTTGTTGCGCCTTCACCTTTGATGTAAAGCATTTTTTCCTCTTCGTTATATTCCCATGTTGCTTTTTCACCACAGGTACCGCTTGTGATATAACCGACGGGATTATATTTGAAAGAGTATTCCTTTGCGTATTTGATAACCGGCTCAGAGTTAATACAACCCGTGATTGTGAAACCGATTACCTTTACACCCCATCTGCCGAAGCCGAGAGCTTTCTCGCCGATAACTGTTGTAGCGGCAGGAATTGTGATTCCTTTGAGAGCAGGACAACCGTAGAAAGCGTTTGTTCCGATTGCTGTCAGAGTTTCGGGAAGAGTTACTTTTTCAAGAGAAACACAGCTTGCACATACACTTTCGGGAAGAGCTGTAACAGAAGCAGGGAATGTGATTTCCGTAATGCTGCGGCAACCTTCAAAAGCGTATTTGCCTATTGTGGTGAGTGTTGAAGGAAGAGATATTGACTCTGCATTTTCACAAGCATAAAAAGCACGCTCACCGACAGTTGTAAAACCTTCGGGGAGAACGATAGCCTTAAGCCCTGTTGAATGGAAAGCAGCTTCACCGATTTCCTTCAATGTTGAAGGGAAGGCTAATGTCTCAAGAGAGGCACAGCTGTAAAATGCTTCTTTGCCGATCTTTTCAGTTTTTGCACCGAAAGTTACATTTTTGAGTGACTCGCAGTTTGAAAATACACTCTCACCGATTTCAGTCGGCTCAGCAGGTAAAACAACACTTTCGAGCTTTTCACAGTTAAGGAAAATACCTTTACCGAGCACAGTAACAGTATCGGGGACAGCAACAGATTTGAGAGATTTGCTGTATGCAAATGTGTAGTTACCGATTCCTGTGATTCCTTCGCTGAAAACGATGCTTGTGTACGGGATATCCTTCCACGGATATTCGATCACCTTGTCACCGTCAACGATCGGGTGGTTGAAGTCAGGGATTGCACCTTCGCCTTCAAAATGAAGTTCACCTGTTGTTTCGTTGTAATTCCAGGTAATGTTTGTGCCTTCAATTACATTGCCTTCAGCAAAAGCTGTTACAACACCTGTCATAAGTGTTGTAAAAACAAGGCAGAATGTAAGAAAAACAGAAAGAGTTTTTTTCATTTTTACATCTCCTTTTAGATTAATGTATTAATAACCAATATAATTATATTTGATTTTTATTAATCTGTCAACGAAAAAAGAGCCCGGTAAGCACCGGACTCTTTTAAATTTATTTAAAAGCGATGTAATTATATACTACTCCCGAGTCGTTAAGCGCCATTGTTGCTCCGCCTGTTGTGCCGCCGGATTGTACCCTGAAACCCGTTTCAACAGGAATAATTCCCGTTGTTGAGTCACTCACGGCCATACCAAGATAGTTTTTGGCAGTCGAGTTTGTAAAGTTAACACGAACGGACGGAAAACCTGAGATAAAAGAAACAACGAAGGATGGCTTGAAGCCTATGTTTATCGTCTGGGAAGAGTCTCCGTTGCCGAAATAAAAGCCTGTAACAAAGAGGCTGTTCCACTTGTTTTTGTCTTCAACGGTTACATGGATATCGTCGTTGCGTATATGACTGCCGCAGAGCAATTCCTTATCAAGAAACGATGCAAAGTTTTCATCCGTGCTCTGTGCAGGGCAGAAATCGGCTTCCATAAGAAACCAGCCTGTCATAACAAGGGCGTCCGTATCACGGTCAGATTTGATTTCAACACAGCCTGATTCAAGTATATTAAGGTTAGTTCTGAAGGTAAGTGCATTTGCAATACGGGTAAAAATATCGTGGCAGGTGTGTCCACCCTTTGAAAAGGGGACACAGATGCTCAGATTAGCTTTGATTTTAGCAAGACGGCAATATTCCTGCCTTTCAAGCACACCGTCATCATTTGCGACGAATTTATCAACGATATCGATATTTTCAATTCCGACGGCTACAATTATTCTGCGCAACGGAACAGCTTTGTTTACGGGAGGGTACTCAACGAAAAATTTGATATCCTTCATATCATCCTGCGAAGAAAGCCATTCAACGATTCTGTGTGGTAAAGAAACAATACTATCCATCAATCCACCTCCACAATTTCTCTTATGATTGCCCAGATATATACGACCTCGTTTTTGAAGTAAACCTTTTCGCTACGGTCGACCGTAAATTTCTGAGAGTTTGATTCGATCCATTGCTCGTCATCAAGACGGCTGATATCGTGGTCAGGAGGGCCGAT
This sequence comes from Acutalibacteraceae bacterium, assembly GCA_045656845.1. Taxonomy (GTDB): domain Bacteria; phylum Bacillota; class Clostridia; order Oscillospirales; family Acutalibacteraceae; genus CAG-488. The sequence goes on from JAZORX010000159.1 coordinate 5,471, forward strand.
ATAAAGGTAATGACCCTGGCTGTTAAAACCGATGACGGTGTTGACACCGTTGAGGTACATTTTGTTTTTATATCTGAGTGGCTGGATGAAGCCACCGAAAATCGGTGTGCTCCATCCGTCGGCACCTTTGAATGTGATTTCCTGACCATATTTTTCAAATAAAGAAGTCAATGTCATGGCATCACCTGTATCTTTACATTTTCAAAAGCAAATCCGTTGTCTTTGCAAAGAGGAATAAGTCTCTCAAGAGCGCTGTTATAGAGATTTTCCGCTCTTTCGAGGATAAGCTTTCCGTTATTGGAGGTGTTTTGCGTTATGCTGACATCGCCTGCCTTGAAATTGGTGATTTCCTCTTTTTCTGAGGAAAAGCTCCTTCTGAGAGAAAGCTTATAGTAAGCGTTGGCTGCAGCTGCTGCAGATATTCTTGCATCCGAAGGGTCTGCATCTGCTTTTAGCATGGATTCAATTTCTCTCAGGGATGATTTGCAAAGAGTGAGAATAGTACCGTCTTCATCTTCGCCCCATTCGGTAAGAAAAGAAAGAGAGTCCTTGATTTCCCAAGCTGTCATGGATTATTCACCCTCAATCGTTCCGCCGGGCTCTCCGCCTGAATTGAAGCTCTGTGAAGTAAGCGTCTTGACGCAGTCGGGAAGGATTCTTGCAAAACCGGTGATTGATGTGATTGCAATCTGCTCAAGCTGTCTGTCGACGAGCTTGCCGTAATCGGTTTCAATGTCACCGACCTTCACCATTTCAAGAGCGCAGTTTTTGTCAAGACCGATCATCATATCCGGGTCAGTCACAAAGCTTGTCTTGATAAGGTTAGCTCCGAAAGGTGTGATGAGCTTGCCTGTACCGTGGAAGTTAAGACCTGCAGCAGCATCTCTGAACTCATCCATCTTAAGAAGGTTACTTGTCACATTGTTTGAAGCAAGGATTGTGTTAAGCTCGTAAGGAGCGAAGCTTGCCCAGAAATCAATAAGGTCAGCATATGTTGCCGGTGTTGACATCGGAACAAACGAGATAGCACCGTTGCCTGCACTTTCTGAATCACCGTTGAGAAGAACATCAACGGCATCTGCCATAAGGCTCTGTGCAAGATAAGCGCCGATTCTCTTGAGTGCGATAGATACGATATCAAGACGCTGGAAACGAAGCACATCGTAAGATGTTGTAATCATTCTGCCACGCTTCTTGAGTCGGATTGTTCTGTCGCTGACTGTAAAGTCAGAGTTCTGAAGGACCTCGCCCTCAGAAATCACATTCATTGTTGCGTTATCGGATGTCATCTGAAGGTCCATAACGCGGTAGTCCATTGAGTCAATGTTTGTTGTTGCGGCAACGATATCGGGGAGGAAGCTTGCCTCATCCATACCGTAACGCACAGCACGGGAAACATATTCGGGGAAAAGAACGGCTGCGTCGCTTGTCTGGAAAAACTTACCTACAACGGAACTGTCTGCACCCGTCGGTCTGATGTTGAATCTCTTGAGCTGTCTTTCGTAAGCGTCAAGTCCCTCAAGCTCTGTGCCCTTGTAATTCTCTGTGGGGTCAAGGGCTTCAAGTGTCTGTGTGAAAGAACGGCCTGTGCCGTACATACCTTTTTCAAGTCTTATATTATCAAAACTCATTTCAAGTCCTCCTTAAAATTTGAATTCATTATTATTGATTGTTTTATTTTCTTTCTTTGCCTTAAGCTGTGGCGAAAGGGGAATGACTTCGCCTGCTTTAAGTCTGAAAGCGTCCCTTAAATTTACAAGCTCTTTCGTATCTGAACCTATACACATCTTTTTAATGCTGTCTGCATCAAGAGAAGGAAGGCAGATGAGAGCAAATTTAGCGATTTCACCTACGAGCGAATTGCGGAAGCTTCTTCCGTCTTCAGCCTGCTTTTCAAGGATTGAAATATAGCTGCAAAGCTCTTCGGCCTGCTGACGGTCAAATCTGACACAATCACCGTTTTTAATGGATTTGATAAGATCCTTTGTTTTTCTGTATTCCTTTTCAAAACCTTTTGTAACTCCTGCGTTAATCTGGGCAGGAATGGCTACGAAAGACCATTCGTAAGCATCAGTGATATCCGAAATAATACAATGGCAGAGCTTGCCGTTGTATGTTTCACCCTTGATGTGGCTGCAATTACCGTAACGGATGTCACCACCGCAGATTGAGCAGGTGAAGGTCTTTGCAGAGCAGCTTACGCTGACTTCCTTCTTGATTCCGGCATCAATTTCTGCGATGAGGTCTGCGTTTTTGCTTGTGCGTGGCATATAAGCCTTTGCTTTGACGCAGGTGTATTCGTCACCGAGTGAAGTTTTCTTTTCGGGAAATCTTTCGCATTTTGCAGAATATATACGGGAAGTCTGGTTGCCGCTACCGGGATTGTGGTCAAAAATTCCTGTTACGCCCACAAAAAGCTCGGCCAGTTTTTCAAGCGCTGCAATATCGAAACGCTCACAGTCACGGTCAACCTCATTATCACAAAGGATAACATTAAAAATATATACTTCCTCTGCGCTGAGCTCCTTGACGGTCAGCTTGTTGATGAGTGTAAGATCATCGTCCGTGACCGTGCAGGGAGAAACACCGGCTTTAAATTCTTTGTTCATTGTTTTTCAACTCCTGTTCGATCTTCTTGGTTTGTGCTCTGTAAAGAGCTGCTCTTGAAAGCTCAACCTCATCCTGAAGAGTGATGTCATTCCAGATGATTTCTGCCTTTTCGGAAATGCCGTTTGAAACGAGCCAGAAACGGCAGATTTTTTCAATCACGGGTGTCAGAATTCTGCGGTAAGCTTCAAGCTCACTCGTCAGCACATCTGCCTGCTGAGAAGACATTCTTTCCGTTGATGACCAGTTAAGACCGAGCATAAACGGAGGAATACCTGTCTTTGCGATAATCTGCACAAGCATCTGACGGACAGGTACTTCACTGTCCAGAATCTGATTGTCTGCACCGATTGCTTTTATGCTGACATCACCCACGGCGACGAAATCCCGTATCTGCTTGCCCGATTGCATAGCTTCGCTCCATTCACGGGCAACCTGCTGAGCTCTGTCCTTTGCGTAAGCTCTGTCAACAACATCGTTCTGGGGCTTGTATGTAACGGCAAAACGGACATTGCCGACTCTTTCCCAGTTGATGCCGATTGTGTTGTAAATCTTCATAAGGATATTACTTACAAAAGGCAGACCTTTCATAATTGAGTTGCCGCAGAGCTGACCTGCCTCGGGATTGAGCACGGAGAGGGTGACGAGCTGAGGATACTCAACGGGTACTGTTTCGTAGCAATTCTTAACACATACGACGGCAGAAAGACCGTCATCACCTCGTCTGAGCTCAATGTCATCAAGGTCTGCGTTATAGAGAGCTGCAAAGTTGCCGTGAGTGTCTGTAACGATTTCTCCGACGGCTGTGCCGAAGGTGATAAGCTGTTCAAGATAGGTTGAAATAAAAGCCTCTATGCCTTGCTGATTTCCACCGACGCATACATTCTTAAGAAAGCTGTTAAGTGCATCTGTTGTCGCCTTTTTCTGACATTCAACGGTGAAGCCACCCGTCAGACGGACGATTTTGTAAATTGCTGCATCAAGTACGGGCACAGCCTCGCGCAATTCCTTGAAAAGAGAATTCTGCGCTGAGGCAAGAGGCACATAGTTGTCAAGACGGTCGAAAGGATTGTGTCTGTAAGTCTGAGGGACGGAAACTGCAGTTTTAGCAGAAGATAATTTTTTGAATATTCCCACTTAAACTCTCCTTTCATATGGAGGCGTATCGTTGTTTCTTGATACGCTCATAACGAAAAAGTCATTGTCAGGTGCGTTTAGCGCCGTTGTGACGAAATATCTGAGGTCGTCCATAGCATGGTCATTTTCCTTGCGCGGTGCATCTCGGACAGCTTTTTCGTCCCATTTATAAAGAGAAAATTCTCTCAGTGTGTCTTCGCAGTCGGGCGAGAAATAAATCAATTCCTGCTTGAGTGCATCAGACACCTGACGGATACCGTCAACAACATCGTTTTTGGCCGGTATCACAGTAAATCTACCTTTCCGACGGATACATTGAATAAAGCTTGCAGCTGACGGGTCGACGATAACAGCTTCAGGGTTAACCGTACCTGCAAGCTTTTCAAGCTCTTCGTAATGCTCTGCATCCGTTCTCTGCTCACCCTCAGAACGCGAATTATAATAGTATTCACGGATTCTGTACCATCTACCGTTATATTCGCCCCACAGACCGAAGGAACATGGATTGACCGTTCCGTAGTCGCAGGAAATGTAATAACGGCTGATGAGGTGAGGCTCGGGTGGCTTGCGGACATGGATATCGCTTGAAAACATAGGGTAAACCGTACCCTGAGCTGCAACCCATTTACCTTCAACAAATCTTTTGTAGAAAGCACCTGAATAAAGACTTTCGTATCGTCTGATTATTGCAGGTGTCAGGGCAGGGTTGTCACGCATTGTGAAGTGAAGATAAAGGCAGTTTTTCTCCTTCGTCTTTTTAATCCACTCACGGTAAAACCAATGCATGGGATGCTCGGGGTTACAGTTAAACCACATTTTCGAGCCGTCAAGTGAACATCGTGCGATAGCCTGTTCAACGAAAGATCGGGGCATAAGAGCAACCTCGTCAAGGAGAACTCCACCGAGTGTCATACCCTGAATCAGAGATGCTGAGCCCTCGTCCTTGCCACCGAAAAGATAAAATCTGTTCAGCTTGTCTTTGTATGTGATCTCAATATAATTCTGTGAAGCCTTCATTTTTAAACTGAAGCCAAGGGAGGTTAAAATTGGTGTCAACGGTGTGATTACGTTGCGTTTGAGTGATGCTATTGTTTTGCCACAGATTGCAAATGAAGTTTCGTTGAAATCATAAAAAGACCAGGCGACAAACGAAAGGGACATACAAACGGTTTTGCCTGAACGGACTGCACCATCGCAGATTATTGCGTCGTAGCGATGCTTGTCGGAATTACGGCACCACCATGTAAGCACATCAAGCTGCTTGGGGGAGAATTCAGAAAAGTTTCTGAGAGCACTGCTATTCATCGTCATTGACCCTCAATGCTGCTGCGCTTTTTTCAAGAGCAAGATAAAAGGGGAGAGCCGAATCGTCGTCCTTTCCGCTACTGAGAGCTTCAAGATGCTCAAGAGCCTTGAGACGGTCGAAAAATTTGATTTCAATTCCGCCACCCTTGGGTTTCTTGATTTCGCTTACATTGAAAAGTTCAAGATTTTCAAGCTCATATTTATCAGGCTGTTCCTCGTAATAAATCAGCTTCAGAGCATCTGCGACGGAGCCGAAAGCAAGTTGACGGTATCCGGAGATAACCTCTTCTGCGCTGACAAGTCTCGTACGGTCAATGCGCTCGATTTCCTTTCGGATTTCTTCACGAGCCATAAGTTTTACTGCATTTCTGTGCGTCATAATTCCGTAGCCTGCCTTTGCCGCCGCATTACGGGCATTTCTAGTCTCACAAAAATATGAGCAGAAGAGCTTTTCTTTTTCTTTAAGTGCCATTTGCATTTCCTTTCTTTTGTGATGTTTCTGAGAAAATCCTCTCACCCTTAGCGCCAAAAAAGAAAGCTTATACCCCCGAAAAGGTATAAGCTGAGATGAAAAGCTGAAATTTGTTATAATTTACAAAAACATTATAAAAATTTTTTATATTTTAAAAATGAGGATTTGATATGAAAAAACGAGGAAAACGGAGAAAAAACGAGCTTGTAAAAGTTAAATTAAAAAATTGCAAAAAAGGTATTGACTTATTTTGGGGCTTGTGGTAAACTATCCGAGCATTAAAAATTATTTGGAGGTAAGTTTATGTCAACTTATATGCCTAAGGCGAACGACATCGTTCGTAAGTGGTATGTGCTTGACGCAGCAGGCAAGCCGCTCGGCCGTGTAGCAGTAGAAGCAGCTAACCTTCTTCGTGGTAAGCATAAGCCCACATTCGCACCGCACGCAGACTGCGGCGACCATGTAATCGTTATCAACGCTGATAAGGTTGTTCTTACAGGTAACAAGCTTGATCAGAAGATGTATTTCCACCACACAGGTTATGTTGGCCATATGAAGGAAGTTAAGTACAGCACACTTATGCGTACAAAGCCTGCTTTCGCTATGGAAAAGGCAATCAAGGGTATGATTCCTGACACAACAATCGGCCGTGAAGCACTCACAAGACTTCGTGTA
>JAZORX010000160.1:0-26864 GCA_045656845.1 Acutalibacteraceae bacterium
AAAGGCGGTGAGAGAATGGAACTCAGTCAGAGAAAAGAAAAGATACTCGCTGCTGTTGTAGAGCATTATATAAAGACGGGCGAGCCTGTTGGTTCCAAGACTCTTTTATCTGCGCTGGATATAACCGTATCAAGTGCAACGATAAGAAACGAGATGGCAGAGCTTGTTGCTCTCGGTTTTCTTGAGCAGCCTCATACTTCGGCAGGGCGAATTCCTACGAATGAGGGCTACAGATACTATGTCGACCATCTTATGGGTGTCCGTCCCCTTGACGAAACCGTAAAAAGGCAGATTGAAGCAGGTGTTTCACTTAAAAACGCAAGTCCTGAAGCAATCCTTGCAAAGGCAAGTGAATTCCTTGCAGATATGACGGATTGCGCAGCTGTTTCAACAACCCCATCGGGCGAAAACGCAACGATTAAAAGAGTTGAGTTTGTGCCGGTAGGCACAAGGACGGGAATGATAGTCCTTCTTACCTCGACCGGGGTTATCAAAAGCAAGGTCTGCAGAAGTGATGTTGATCTTAACTCTTCAATGATTGAAAAGTTTTATAACATCGTCAAATCTTCTTTCCTTGGTCTGCCGCTTGATGAAATCGATACGGCAACCCTGCAGACGCTCGTTGCTTCCATGGGTATGGATGCACTGACGATGATTCCTTTCGTCTCAGCAGTTTCCGACCTCGCTCAGGAGGCTATGCAGACGATGGTTATGCTCGGCGGTCAGTCAAACATACTTCGCTACCGTGAGGATTACGGCACAACGGCATACGAGCTTATGGATTTTCTTCGCAGAGGAGAGCCGATAAGTCAGCTGCTTGCAAACAGCAAGGCAGATTTCGATGTTAAAATCGGTGGAGAGAACAAGTTCAAACAGCTTGAAAATTCAAGCGTAATTATGGCGCACTACAACATTGACGGCGACAATCGTGGTTCGATAGGAATAATCGGCCCGACAAGAATAGACTATGCAAGTCTTATACCGAGTGTAAGGTACCTTACCGACCTGGTTGGTGAGCTTCTTACCCAGACACTCAATGACGACTGAAAGGAATGAAACTGATTGGCAAAGGATAAGAAAAAGAACAATGCCGAAGAAGAAGTAATCGAGCAGGAAACAGCAGAAGTTGCAGAGCCTTCAAAGGAAGAAGAGCTTCAGAAACAGCTCGACGAGAAAAACGATCAGCTTCTGAGAGTGGTTGCGGAGTATGATAATTTCCGTAAGCGTTCGCAGAGAGAAAAAGAAGCCCTCTATGCAGATTGCAAGGCTTCAGTAATTAACGCACTTTTACCCGTGGCTGATAATTTCGACAGAATTTTTGCAAATCCCGACGGAACATTCGAGGATTATAAAAAGGGTGTTGAAATGACATTCAAGCAGTTCAGCGACGTGTTCAAAAGTCTCGGCATCGAATCATTCGGTGAGGTCGGGGAGGAATTTGACCCGAATATTCACAATGCAGTAATGCACACAGAAGATGATTCGGTAGGCGAGAATATAATAACAACAGTAATTGTCAAAGGCTATAAGCTCGGAGACAAAATCATCCGTCCTGCTATGGTAGCAGTGGCAAACTAATAAATTGGAGGAAAATTATTATGGCAAAGATTATTGGTATCGACTTAGGTACAACAAACTCATGTGTATCAGTTATTGAAGGCGGCGAGCCCGTTGTTATCGCAAACGCAGAAGGCGCAAGAACAACTCCGTCAGTTGTAGGCTTCGGCAAAAACGGTGAAAGAATGGTTGGTCAGGTTGCTAAGAGACAGGCTATCACAAACCCTGACAGAACAGTTTCATCAATCAAGCGTCAGATGGGTACAGACTACAAAGTAACAATCGACGATAAGAAGTTCACTCCGCAGGAAATTTCAGCAATGATTCTTCAGAAGCTTAAGACAGATGCTGAAGCATATCTTGGCGACAAGGTAACAGAAGCTGTTGTTACTGTTCCTGCATATTTCTCAGACGCACAGCGTCAGGCAACAAAGGACGCAGGTAAAATCGCAGGTCTCGAAGTTAAGAGAATCATCAACGAGCCGACTGCAGCTGCTCTTGCTTACGGTGTTGATAAGGAAGACGATCAGAAGGTTATGGTTTATGACCTTGGTGGTGGTACATTCGACGTTTCAATTATTGAAATGGGCGACGGTGTTCAGGCAGTTCTTGCAACAGCAGGTAACAACCGTCTCGGTGGTGACGATTTTGACCAGAGAGTTATGGACTGGATCGTTAACGAATATAAGATGACAAGCGGAATCGACCTTCGTTCAGATAAGATGGCTATGCAGAGACTCAAGGAAGCTGCAGAAAAGGCTAAGATTGAGCTTTCAGGCGTAACATCATCAGATATCAACCTTCCGTACATCACAGTTGATGCAACAGGTCCGAAGCATCTTGAGATGACTCTTACAAGAGCAAAGTTCAATGAGCTTACAGCAGACCTCGTTGAGGCAACAATGGCTCCTGTTCGTCAGGCATTGAAGGACTCAGGTCTTGCAGCAGCAGAGATCGATAAGGTTCTTATGGTTGGTGGTTCTTCAAGAATTCCTGCTGTTCAGGAAGCTATCAAGAAGTTTATCGGCAAGGAACCGTTCAAGGGAATCAACCCTGACGAGTGTGTTGCAATCGGTGCTTCAATTCAGGCAGGTGTTCTTGGCGGTGAAGTTAAGGATCTCGTTCTCATCGATGTTACTCCGCTTTCACTCGGTATCGAGACAATGGGTGGTATAAACACAAAAATTATCGAAAGAAATACAGCAATCCCCACAAAGAAGAGCCAGATTTTCTCAACAGCTACAGACAATCAGCCTTCAGTTGAGGTTCATGTTCTTCAGGGTGAAAGAGAGTTTGCTAAGGATAACAAGACTCTCGGTATCTTCCACCTTGACGGAATTATGCCGGCACGCCGCGGTGTTCCGCAGATCGAGGTAACATTTGATATCGACGCAAACGGTATCGTTCATGTTTCTGCTAAGGACCTCGGCACAAACAAGGAGCAGTCAATTTCAATCACAGCTTCAACAAATATGTCTAAGGAAGACATCGAGAAGGCTGTTCATGAAGCAGAGCAGTTTGCTCAGGAAGATAAGCAGCGCCGTGAGGAAGTTGATACAAGAAACAACGCAGATCAGATGGTTTACCAGTGCGAGAAGCTTATCTCTGAGGAAGGCGACAAGTTCGCTGAGGAAGATAAGGCTGCTCTCAATGCAGATATCGAAGCTCTTAAGGAAGCTCTCAAGGGTAGCGACATCAACCTTATCAAGAATAAGCAGGAAGCTCTTCAGGCTAAGTTCTACGAGGTTTCAGAAAAAATGTACAAGGCAGCTCAGGCTGCTGCAGGTCAGCAGGGCGCACCTGATATGGGCGGCGCACCGAACGGTGATGACTTCTACGAGGCTGACTACACAGATGTAACAGACGACGAATAAAAGAGGGCGATGCTAACAACCCGAATTTGCCCGAAAGTGAGCCTTTTCAGCACTTTTTGGTGTTTCGGCTTTGAAAGGCGTTAGCCTGTCGGCATCCTCAACATCCAAAAATCATCTGAAAATTCTTAACTTTCGGGTCGAAGATTTTTTATCGGAAAAGTTTTTGGAAAGAAAAACAGCCAATCAGTTAGTATTGGCAAGAATATCAAAAAAGTGATGGAATCATCCGATAAAAAACAAAATCCGGATTATTATCATCACCCTAAAAATCACGTTTTGCGGAAGATAAGTTTTCTTCCGCAAGACTTGTTTCAAAGTCAGGGGCTTAATTATGGCTGATAAAAGAGACTATTACGAGGTGCTCGGTGTTGATAAAAGCGCGAGTGCCGATGAAATAAAAAAAGCATACAGAAAAAAAGCTAAGCAGTATCATCCCGACCTCAATCCGGGTGACGCAGAAGCTGAAGCAAAGTTCAAGGAAGCAAACGAGGCTTACGAAATCCTCAGCGATGATCAGAAGAAGGCTCGCTACGACCAGTTCGGCCACGCAGGCGTTGACCCGAATTACGGTGCAGGCGCAGGTGGCTTCGGCGGTGGCTTTGGCGGTGGATTCGGTGGTTTTGAAGATATCGACCTCGGAGACATTTTCTCAAGCTTCTTCGGAGGCGGCTTCGGTGGTGGCGGCTTCGGTGGTGGACACCGTCCGAATCCCAACGCTCCGAGACGAGGCGAGGATCTGCAGACAACGGTTACGATTTCTTTTGAAGAAGCTGCAAAGGGCTGCAAACGCAAGGTTGATGTAAACCGTATTGAGGTTTGTCCGGAATGTGACGGTAGCGGTGCCGAAAAAGGTACTTCTCCTACGACTTGTCCCGAATGTCACGGCTCAGGCCATGTAACCGTTCAGCAGAGGACGATGTTTGGTGTTATGCAGACGCAGAAGGCTTGTTCACGATGTGGAGGTAAGGGTAAGATTATTGAAAATCCCTGCACAAAATGCCGTGGCAAAGGCCGTGTTTCAAAGCACAGTACTCTTGAAGTTGAGATTCCTGCAGGTATCGATGACCGTCAGATACGCAAGGTAAGAGGCGAGGGCAATAAGGGCATAAACGGTGGCCCTGCAGGTGACCTTCATGTCAATGTCAATGTCCGTCCTCATCCTTTCTTTGAACGCGACGGATTCGACATCTGGTGCGATGTTCATGTTTCAATCGTACAGGCAACGCTTGGCGACAAGCTTAAGGTACCGACACTTGACGGTAAGGTTGAGTGCAACATTCGTGCAGGTACTCAGCCGGGCAAGGTTTATGTCCTCAAAGGTAAGGGTATACAGAATATTCATACAAAGATGCGTGGCGATCAGATGGTGCGCATTATTGTAGATATCCCGACCAATCTCAATGATGCTCAGAAGGAAGCACTTCTGAAATTCAACGAGGCGATGGGCGAAAACAAGCCTGAGGCAGACGATAAAAAAGGCTTTTTCGGAAAGAAGCGCAGATAAGCGATGAAGTATAATACTTATATCTTTGACCTTGACGGAACGATTCTTGACACTCTTCTTGACCTTGCAAACGCAGTGAATTTTGCAATGAGAGCAAAAGGTTTTCCAGAGAGAACAACTGACGAAGTCCGAAGCTTTATAGGAAACGGCATAAAGGTGCTTATCAGAAGGGCTGTCCCTCAGAATACGAGCGAGGACGATTACGCTCAGGCACTTGAGATTTTTACAAAATATTATCTTGAACATATCGCAGATTACACGAAGCCTTATGACGGAATAATCGATGTGATAAATGAGCTGAAAAAGAAAGGCTGCAAAACGGCTGTTGTTTCAAACAAAGCTCATATTGCAGCGCATGCAGTTGTTAAAGATTTCTTTGGTGATATTTTTGATGCTGTGGTCGGAAAAATGGACGAGTTTCCGTCAAAGCCCGAGCCTGATTCACTTCTTTATACAATCAGGTCGCTCGGTGCCGACAAAGAAAAATGTATTTATATCGGTGATTCCGATGTCGATGTTCTGACGGCACACAATGCAGGTCTTGAATGCATCGGCGTAACCTGGGGCAACCGCGATGAGGATGTACTCCGCAAAAGCGGAGCAGAATATATCGCACGCAAGCCTGAGGATGTATTGAATGTATAAATAAACCTCCTTGTATCGGTGTATCCGAGCAAGGAGGTTTTTGCATATTTATAGTCCTAAACCTATATTTGTTTTATCTCCGACATAACTACCTGTATCTGCAAAGTTATTTTCTGCAAGATTGATAAACTTTCCGTTAAATCCGTATTCAGATAAATCAGATACAGGAACAAACTTAACTTCACTGATAGGATTTGTTTCAAATTCATTTGTCGGCAATTTAATTTTACCGTCAGTTCTATGTAGTAGAAAAGTTATATGTACCAGGGTGTGATCACTTGCAGAAACATCACACAGATAAAGAAGTTTAATTATTTCAACATCAAGTCCGGTTTCTTCTTTCATTTCACGGATAATACCCTGTTCAATTGTTTCACCTTGTTCCAATTTTCCGCCGGGTAGAGACCAATTTCTTCTATCACTAAGTTTTTGTTTAACTAATAAGATTTTATTATCTTCAATCAGAATACCTGTAATACGGATATTAAAATCATATTTTGACATACTTCGTTCACCTGAAATTAAATTTAATATTAGTATTATACCATCACAGCTAAAACAAATCAACCTTACCAATAACACGTAAGACACATTCAGAGAAAATATTGACAAATTCGGGTTTGTGGGGATGTTTTATAATAATGGTTGCATTGCAGCCTACACCTCACCACCGCCTGCGGCGGAGCCTTTTTCTCCGAAAACGGGCACCCCTTTGTCGCTACCGCGACATTTCCCCTGTCAGGGGAAGCCTTGGACTTATGCTGTTTTTCAGCCTTCCCCTCGAGGGGAAGGTGCCGAGGAACGAGGCGGATGAGGTGTAAAACAAAGAAACCTACAAACCCGAATTTATCTGCATTTTCATATAAAAAACACCGTGCTTTCTCAGAAAGTACGGTGTTAATTTTAGCCTATAATATAATCTTTGTGTTTCTCTAAAAATCTTATATCAACAATCGCTTTGATATAAATTCCGTCGCCACGGTAGTCCTCTTCAAGAAGTACACCGTCTTCACGGATGTAATTGACAAGACCTCCGTCGCTGTACGGGATGAGCAATTCTGCTTTCTTTCTCGTCAACGGTAAAGCAAGCTGAATCTGCGCAAGGAGATTGTCAAATCCTCTCTCGTTAAGGGCAGAAATCATAACAAATTTACCCTCAGCAGGGAGAATGAAAGAATTGTCGCAAAGGTCGCACTTATTGAGAACGGAAACGATGGGTTTGCTTTCGCATCCAAGAGAATCAAGCAGACTTTTCGTAACTGCAAGATGTTCAGCGCAACAGGGGTCAGAAGCATCGCAGACGTTAAGGATAACAGATGCTGATGCAGCTTCCTCCAATGTTGAGTGGAAAGCCTGAACAAGATGATGCGGAAGTCTGCGTATAAGACCTACCGTGTCGATGAGCATAACACTGCGTCCGTCGGGGAGAATCAATGCTCTTGATGTCGGGTCAAGGGTTGCAAAAAGCTTGTTTTCAGCAAGAACACCTGCGTTGGTAAGTGCGTTCATAAGTGTTGACTTGCCTGCATTCGTGTAGCCGACGATTGCTACGGTTTCAACTCCGTCTTTTTCTCTTCTTGTGCGAAGTTGTTCACGTCGTTTCGCAATTTCTTTCAGATCTTCTTCAAGGCTCTGGATTCTTCTGCGGATATGCCTTCTGTCGCTTTCAAGCTTTGTTCCACCGGGGCCTCGTGTACCGATACCACCACCGAGTCTTGAAAGCTGAGTGCCTTTACCACCGAGACGGGGGAGAGAATATTTAAGCTGAGCAAGTTCAACCTGAATTTTACCTTCGCCGCTTCTTGCGCGTGCAGCAAAAATATCGAGGATAAGAGTCGTTCTGTCGATAACCCTTATTTCGGTTTCGTTTTCAATGTTTCTCTGCTGAGAGGGAGTAAGCTCACCGTCGAAAATAAGCAGGTCTACATCGTTTGCTTCAGCAAATTCCTTGATTTCTTCAAGCTTACCACTGCCAACATATGTTGCAGAGTCGGGTCGGTCTCTCTTCTGCAATGTTTTTGCACAGACGACTGCACCTGCAGTGCGTGCAAGCTCCTCAAGCTCATCTATAGAGACCTCTGCATCGTAGGTATCCATATCGATGCCGACGAGCATCGCAACCTCAGGTGCCTGACTGTTTTCGTGTAATTCCATAAATCAATATCCTTCGGGATTATTTTTCTGCCATCTCCAGGAGTCCTCGCACATTTCGTCAAGACCTCTTTCGGCTTTCCAACCGAGAGTTTCAAGAGCCTTTGACGGGTCTGAATAGCAGGTTGCAAGGTCACCGGGACGACGGTCAACAATTTTATAGTTAAGCGGCTTTCCACAAGCCTTTTCGAAAGCGTGAACGATGTCAAGAACGCTGTAGCCGATACCTGTACCAAGGTTGTATGCGTCAACACCTGTTCCTGAAAGAACCTTATCAACAGCCTTGAGGTGACCGAGAGCAAGGTCAACAACATGGATATAGTCACGGACACCTGTTCCGTCAGGTGTATCGTAATCGTCACCGAAAACGCTCAGACAAGCGAGCTTGCCGACAGCGACCTGAGTAATATACGGCATAAGATTGTTAGGAATACCGTTCGGGTTTTCACCGATTCTGCCGCTCTTGTGTGCACCGATGGGATTGAAATAACGAAGAATTGCAATGCTCCAATCGTTGTCTGATGCCCAGAGGTCGCGGAGAATGAGCTCGATCATATATTTTGTTGTGCCATAGGGATTGGTTGTGCCACCAATCTGCATTGTTTCCTTAAGAGGTGAGGGGTTGTTTTCACCGTAAACGGTTGCAGATGAGCTGAAAACAATTTTTTTGCATCCTGCGTCACGCATAGCTTCGCAGAGTGTGATTGTGCCACCGATATTGTTTTCATAATATTCAAGAGGCTTTGCGCAGCTTTCGCCAACAGCCTTGAGACCTGCAAAATGAATAACTGCATCGATCTTGTTTTCTGCAAAAACCTTATCAAGACCTTCTCTGTCACGGATATCGCATTCATAAAATCTGAAATCCTTGCCTGTAAGCTCCTTGATTCTGTTAAGGGATTCGGGGCAGCTGTTGTAGAAATTATCAACGATAACGATGTCGTGTCCTGCACCGAGCAATTCAACGCAAGTGTGAGAGCCGATGTAACCTGCGCCACCTGTAACTAAAATAGCCATATTTATCACTCCAATTGACAAATTTTCACCAATACTGTATTATTGTTATTATAAATGTTTTAAAAACAAATTGCAATAACAAATGAGGTTATTATGGGTAATTTATCAGACATTGGTGTAATAAAAAGCGTTCTGCAAAGGCATGGCTTTACTTTTTCAAAGGCTCTCGGCCAGAATTTTATTGTTAATCCGTCAGTTTGTCCGCGCATCGCAGAGGAAGGCGGCGCAAGAGAAGGTGTTGGCGTCCTTGAGGTCGGAGCAGGTATAGGTGTTCTTACGGCCGAGCTTGCCAAAAGGGCAGACAAGGTTGTCTGCGTCGAGCTTGATACAAGGCTTCTGCCTGTTCTCGATGAAACTCTGGCGGACTATGACAATATCAAGATAATCAACGGTGATATTCTCAAAGTTGATCTTCATCAGATTCTTAAGGATGAATTCGGAGATATGCCTGTTATAGTTTGTGCAAATCTGCCTTACTATATAACTTCACCTGTTATTATGAGACTTCTTGAAAGCAGGCTCAATATCGAATCTGTAACCGTAATGGTGCAGAAAGAAGCGGCTGTGCGCCTTTGTGCCGATGTCGGAAGCAGAGATTCGGGCGCAGTAACGGTTGCAGTTAACTTTTATTCGGAAGCTCAGAAGCTTTTTGATGTTTCAAGAGGTTCATTTATGCCTGCGCCGAATGTTGACAGCGCAGTTATCCGCCTTGATATCCGCAAGGAAGTGCCCGTTGAGGTAACGGACGAAAAATTCTTCTTCTCAATGGTGCGTTCAGCATTCAGTCAGCGAAGAAAAACAGCATCAAACGGCATCAGCTCAGGCTTGGGAATGCCTAAGCAAACCGTAATTGAAGCTATCGAAAATGCAGGACTTCCGTCAACGGTCAGAGCTGAAAGCCTGACGATGGAAGAACTTGGAATCCTCTGTGAAGAGCTTTATAAATTGAGATAAAAAAGGAGTGTTCGTTTGAACACTCCTTTAATTTTTATGCTTTTGTAAACCAATATTCACTTATCATAAATCCGTCGATCGGTTCGGTTATTTCAAGCGTAGCGCTGCCGTTTGAGATGAATTTTTCAGGGATGTCATAAACAACGCTTACATAGCCGTCTGCAAGATAAAGCTTTTCAAATTCTTCATCTCTTGCACCACCGTACTGTTTGCCGTCGTGAATAACATTGCCGTTTATCGTAACCTTGTGGTGGATGATTTCGTCGTTCGGGTTTGTTTTATATGTGATGCGAAGCTTGTAGTCACTCGCTGTGAGCCCTGCGACGGTAGTCTCAAAGTTAAAGTGGTCATAGACCTTTGTCATACACATAGGAAGCTCAGCGTCAAAGTTCATATCTCCACGGAAGTTCATATAGAATTCGCCCTTCTGCTTTCCGCAGACCTCGAAGCCGTGCTCAGCGAAGGAGAAATAGTATTCATCGTTAGCGACCTTGTTTCTTTCGATGAGCTTCAATGCGTTTTCAGGGTTTTCTTCAAGCTTACGAAGAAGATAGCGTCTGTCTGTAACGGGATTGTCGATTGTCATAAGAGTGCAACCTCTTTCCCATTTCATACCGTGGTAGTGTTCAACATCGAGCTGAATGCCGATCTGATTGAAAAGCATTTCTGCATACTCATCAATTTTTGCACGGTTATTTTTATATTCATCACTGAAATCGGTTCTGAGGATGTCGATAGCAGCTGAAACATCGCCTTTGCGAATAAGAATTTCAGCTTCTGTTATAAGCTCTGTTTCGAAAATTCTTCTGTCGCGGACAAGTTTATCGCAATAAGCTCTGAAAAGGTGAAGAACAAATCTCCAGTTTTTCATAAGCTCGGGATACTTTTCTGAAAGAGCGACGAATCCGTCAAAGTTCGGCTGAATGTTTCCGTTTTCTTTCGGATCGCAGCTCCAATTCTGCTCAAGAGAAATAATAAGCTCGGCTATGGCGTCGGTATCTGCTCCGGGGAAGAATGCACGGCAATAGTCCTGAACGCTTTCTCTCAAATCGTAGCCGAAATCAAGATCCATTGCGCCCCAGACCATTTTATTGAGGTCATCGTTGACGCCTTCCGAGTATGTAACACTGCCGACTGCATACTGACGGGTCAGTCTGTGATACTGTCTGTACTCAGACGGACGGGGATTGACAGCTTCACGGCTGAGCGTTGATGCAAGAGCGTAGTGCCAATCGTCACGGTCAAAATGAACGGGGGTTTCGCAGCGTACGTTATGACCGATATCGGGATAAAGACGGATGGGGTATCTCTTATCGATCTTTCTGCGAAGCTCATCAAGCGGCATTGCGTGGTTTGGTCCGTAGATAACACCATCGATTTCTTCGGGAAGCTTAGCCATTTCTTTGGCAAATCTTTCACCCCAGTCGGGGTATTCGTGCGGAGCCTGAGCGGAGGGCCACATCTGGATATTCGGGAATACCTTCTGAAGCTCTCTCTTCATTTTAACGCAACGCTGAACAAAAGCTTCGCCCTGCATATCGCCCGGGTCTCCTCCCGGGGGAAAGAGTACGTCAAGCTTCGGAAGGTCATCGTAAAGCTTGTGCATTTTTGATATTGTTTCTTCGTCGCTGTCCTTGCTCCAGAGCTCGTGCCAGACTGAAAGGTCAATATCATAGTCAACGCAGATTTCAGACATAGCAATGAGCATTTCTTTCTGCGAGTATCTCATAAGAGTGCTTTTCTCTTCACGGACGCCTGAATCAGCCTCAACCATATTAGTGCCGAAAAGCATGAGGTCACGGATGTAACGCTCATATTCAGCTTTGCCCCACATATCAACGGTGTTGTTCATATCCGTATAGCTGAGCTGATGACCTCTTATCTGCATAGAAGGATTTCTTTTTATGCTGATGTTTTTGACAAGATAAATTCTGCCGTTTTCATAAACAGCTTTTTTCAGAAACTCTGCAAAGCCGTAAATAAGGCTTCTCAGACGGTGAGCTGTGACGATAATTTTATCGTCATTATGCTCAACGGAATATTCTTCGCTTTTACTTTCATCAACAATTCTGAGCAAAACATAGTTGCTATCAGGAATGTCTTCAACGGTTTCAGGAAGATAACCCGATCTTAATTCAATCTCTTCAGCGAAGAGTGTGGCAGCCTTCTTTGAAACTTCGTCTGCAAAAACGATTTTAAAACCTGTAAATTCATATTTCAAGAAAATCACAACCTTGATTATTTTGATAATTTAGTATATCATAGTTCTATAATTTACACAATAGAAAGTGGCTTCTTTATGATAGAAAAGATAGTAGAAAAAAATGTGTGGGATTACCTTAGCGAAACTTCGTTGCCGATTGTACTTTACGGTATGGGGAACGGTACAGATATGATAATCGAAAAGCTCAGTTCAATAGGTGTAACGCCTGCTGAAATCTTTGCGAGTGATGAATTCGTGCGAGGACACAGCTTCCGTGGATACAAGGTTGTGAAATATTCAGATATCTGCGAAAAATATGACGATTTCGTGATAGTTGTCTGCTTTGCGATGCACGATGAAGCGATGCTTGAAAAAATACGCACTATGGCAGGGGAGCATCCTCTTTTTGCACCGAATGTGCCGATAGTTGATGACGGAATATTTACCCGTGAATTTATCGAAGAACACGACGCTGAATTTGACGAGGCTTATTCGCTTCTCAGTGATGATTTTTCTCGTCAGAGCTTTGTTGATATTCTCAATTTTAAGGTCAGCGGAAAGGTCGGCTATCTTTTCTCCTGCGAAAAGAAAAAGGAAGAGATTTATTCTGAATATCTTAAGCTTAACGAAAGCGAGATTTTTATGGACCTCGGCGCTTATGACGGTGATACGGTCAGGGAATTTCTGGCAGCAACCGACGGTAAATATGAAAAAATCATAGCCGTTGAAGCAGATGAAAAAAACTACAGAAAGCTTACGGATAAAACGAGCGAAGTGGAAAAGATAGAAACGCACAACCTTGCTGTGTGGGATAAAAAAGAAACACTCTTCTTTGAAAAGAAGAAGGGAAGAAACTCCAAACTTTCATCTTTGGGTAAGGTTGAAGTGCAGGCAGACAGCGTTGATAATATTCTGAACGGTGAAAAAATAACCGTACTGAAAATGGATATCGAAGGCAGCGAGGAAAAAGCTCTTGAGGGTGCGAAGCAAACAATTTCGGCTTATAAGCCGAAGCTTTATGTCTGTGCATATCACAGGAATGACGATATGTTCCGGCTGCCTCTTAAAATCAACGAAATCTGCAAAGATTATAAGTTTTATTTCTGCCATCATCCGTATATTCCTGCGTGGGAATCCAATTTCTACTGCGTTGTTGATTAAATGATTTGTTTGTGATATACTGTCTGAGGTGAAATTTTGTAAAAGGGGAGAGAGGATGAGTAATCCTAAAGGAAGAACTTTGCCGAATACGCTGTCAATATATTTTGTGATGTTGGCAATTTACGGCATTGATGTTTTTATATTCAAATCAGACCTCACTGTGTTGGGCGATGCGTTTTTTGCGCGTTGCATCAGTTTTATAGTGCTTTTTCTTTATATCTGGGCGGCTAAAGATTCTGTACAGACGCTGGGATTGAGTAAAAAAGGCGAAAAATTCCTTGCAGGTGGTTTGTACGGTACGATTTTTGCGATGCTGCCTCTTGCAATAGTGACGGCTGCTGAAATTGCGTATTACCTTTCAACGGATGCTTCGGCATTGAGCCTTCGTTTTGAAACTCCGAATATGAGCTATGTACGCTCCGAGGAGAATCTGACGCCCGTCGCAGGTGTTGTGATTTATATATTCACTTGCTTCTTCGGAAATGCTTTCAAAGAATGCTTCTTCCGTGGCTTTTTGCTGAAGAAGTTTAACAAGATAACAGATTTCGGCAAGGCAAACTTTATGCAGGCTGTTTTATATATGACATTTATCCTGCCGTACCTTGCAAGAAGCATTCCTGATCAGCTCAGCAGAGGCCGTCTTACTCCTCAGCTTGCTGTGTTTATGGTGTGCTTCTACATTGTTCACGAAACGTTTGCCGGTCTTAAATGGGGCTTGATGACGAGAATTTCAGGCTCAACTTATATGGCAATTATAGACCATTTCCTGTATGTTTTCTTCTCAAACAGTGTTTTCATAACAAACCGATATGTAACCTGGTCATTTATGCTTCATATGATGGCTATTCAGGTTGTCTCATTCCTTTTTGTTCTGATTTATTACCTTTACGGTATGAAAAAAATCAACGACAAAAAGAAAAAACAAAAGGCTAAGCTTGAAGCTGAGTACAATGAAATTGAAGCGAGAAAAAAGCAGAGAGAAGCAAACAAAGCAGCTGAAAAGAAATTTGATGCGCTTGAAGAAATCAGCCCTGCAAAGTATAAGAATATCGTAAATGAAGATAAAAAACTCAAAAGAAGTGTTGAGTCGGACGAAAGAGCTCTTGAAAATAAGATAGTCCTTGAAGAAGCACTTAAAGAAGAAGTTTCGCACAAAAACGATGATTCTGTTGATGACATTCTGCGAAAAGCCAACAGAGAGATGAGAAGGCGTGAAAATCCCGTAAGCACAAACGATATAACCGAGGATTTTGACAGCGACGAGTTCCTCAAAGCCTACCAGCGTGGGGACGGCTCTCATCGCAAGAGCAATCGCCACCATCACCAGCATCACCATAGCAATTACAAAGAAGCGAAGGAAGAAAAGCAACCGATTGCACCTCAGCAGAAAAAAGCAATGGCAAAGAAACCGAAAAAGACTTTTGCCCAGAAGTTGCAGAGCCTTGGCGGAATTGATGACTCTTCCTCAAATGAACTTATAAAATGATAAAAAGAGCTTATCTCCGAGGAGATAAGCTCTTTTGTTTTCTGATAATATGTAATTATGCTTCTTCCTTCATCTTTGCGAAGCACTCGCTGCAATAAACAGGACGATCTTCTCTGGGACGGAAGGGAACCTTAGCAGCGCCACCGCAGTTAGCGCATGTTGCATCGAAAAGCTCACGCTCGCCACGAACAGCGTTCTTTCTTGCGTCACGGCAGCTCTTACAACGCTGGGGCTCGTTTACGAAACCTTTTTCAGCATAAAATTCCTGCTCGCCTGCTGAGAAAATAAATTCCTCGCCGCAATCTTTGCAGATTAAAGTTTTGTCTTCGTACATGATTCTTACCTCACTAACAATATTTTTACAACCCATCAGGGCTGTGGACACCTGTGGACGGGAAATCCGTTGTGTTTTTCACAAGCGCCAAGGTATCATTTTTCCTTGAGTTTTTTTCTTGCTCTTTGCAAAGCGTTGTCGACCGTTTTTTCGGTGACAGAAAGTTTCTCGGCAATAGAGTTATAGTTGTGACCTGCAATATGAAGATTAAGAACATTTTGCTCGAGGGGAGAAAGATCATTCTTTATCCTATCGAGGAGTCTGCTCATTCTTTCCTGCATTTCGACTACAACCTCGGGGTTCGCCTGACCGTCGGTCAGGTCAATACTGTCAATAAGCACGTAAGAATTTAGTGGGGTGTGTTTATTTCGCAGTTGATTTCTGACTGCACTTATAATGCAGTTTGAAATACATTTGACAGAGTACGTTGTAAACTCTGCACCACCGGATGATGAATACCCGTAAACGGAACTTAAAAGACCAATCATACCTTCCTGGATAAGGTCACTGTGCGTCAGGGGAGACCTCCCGATATAAGACGCAGCGATCTTTTCAACAGTCGGAGCAAAGGCTCTGATAAGCTCGTTCATTGCTTCATTATCGCCATTCCGTGCCGCGTTAAGCATATCCTCATTTGTTGAGAATTTACTCATACGGACACCTCACAGGACTAAGATACACTAATAATATAGACTATAAAATTTTTAAAGTCAATCGAATTTTCTAATTTCGCTGTTTACACCAAAATAGGAATAGTGAAATTGTGCAAATTTGCAGACGATTTTAAACCGAATTGGGATAAAAATATTGCAAATACACAAAATACGCAATTGTGTTGCAGAAAAAATTTCTTGAAATTACGGTGCAAGTAATGTATAATCAGGGTGTATTTCACATGAATTGCTCGGGAGGAAAAACGATGACGGGATTCATTTTTCTTGATAAGCCTGAGGGCATAACCTCGTTCACGGCAGTTAATAAAACACGCAGATTGCTCGGCATAAAAAAGGCGGGGCATACGGGTACACTCGACCCGATGGCGACGGGCGTTCTCCCGATTATGCTCGGCGGAGCAACCCGTTTTTCGCAGTATCTTCCTGTTCACGATAAGGCTTACAGAGCAAAAATTCTTCTCGGCACGATAACCGATTCTCTCGATGTGACGGGCGAAATCCTCGAAACACGAGAGGTGAATGTTTCTGATGATGAGCTCAGAGAAGCGGTAATGTCCTTTCTCGGCAATATCAAGCAGCTTCCACCGATGTATTCGGCTGTTTCAAAGGATGGCGTAAGGCTGTATAAGCTTGCCCGTCAGGGTATAGAAATTGAAAGAGAAGCCAGGGATGTTACGATTCATTCACTTGAAATTGTAAGAGGCATTGAAAATAATGAGTTTGTCCTTGATGTTTCCTGCTCAGCGGGGACATATATCCGCTCTCTCGCAGCAGATATAGGAGAAAAGCTCGGATGCGGTGCAACGATTTCTGAATTGCGACGCACTTATGCAAACGGTATCAGCATAGACAGGACGGTAACTCTTGAAGAAATAGAAAAAGCTGTAGCAGAAGGTGAGATTAACAAGCTGATTGCACCGTGCGACGAGATGCTTTCATCTTATCCTGCTGTTCAGGTCAGCACAAAGCAGGCCTTCTATTTTTCAAACGGGGGAACGCTTGATCTCGATCGTGTGAAGGATAAAGAGTCTGTTGGCATATGCAGAGTGAAAGCTCCTGACGGCAAGTTGATGGGACTTGGCAGGATTGACCGTGAAGCCAACACTCTTTCGGTCGAAAAAATCCTGGTTTATTGACCTGAAAGACCGTTTTTCGTATACATTTATAATATATATAATAAGCAAGTCAGCAACGAGTCTTTCGTTGCTGATTTTTTTGCGCCGAAAAACAGTGAAAAAACGGGTAAAAAGATGAATTAAAAAGTCAATATGTTTACCTGTAAAAAAACCATATAAAATACTGTGAATTTTTCACAAATTCAAAATATTAGTTGAAATTTTATTGACTTTACAAGCGTAATGGTTTATATTTAAACTAACCATAAGAGTGGTGTCATTAGGGTTATTATGCCCTGATGTATTTCAGTGACCTCTGAAACACCACTTATACAGGATGTCTGAACATCCGACTGGTTTAATTTTGCGTCGTATTGACGTAGCAATCGCGACCATCAGCGCGAGCCGGGCACGCTGCTAAGGCGGGAAGGCTTAGGTGGCGGCGGCGGTTCGATTCTGAGGGGGTAGATTAAGCAAACGTGATAATGTCGCATCAGCAGCACACGGCTGACTAAACTTGTGTGCAACCAAATTGTACTATATGAAATAGTATAAAATTTTTATGGAGGTGCAATCCAAAATGAGTAATGCAAAAAGATTTCTGAGTGTTATTCTTGCAATCGTAATGATGTGCTCAACACTCGTAATCGGCGCAAACGCTGCATACACTGCTTATAAGGATTCTGCTATCATCGATCAGTACAATGATCTTGATAAAGCAGTTCTTACAACAGATCAGTATGCATCAGCTGCAATGGACGAAATTGATCGTATGCTCACAAAGGAACAGCTTAAGTTCACACGTGAGGATATCATCGTTGGTGATATCGACCTTACATCAATCGACGCAGCTATGGACTCTGTTTACGCTATCGTTAACGGCGCTCTCTTCTCATCTTTGAAGGGTATGCTCGGTGACCTTCAGAACTTGAATGCTGATGCATTCGCAACTGAAGCTAAAGGCGGCGTAAGAAGAGGTACAGCAGGCAAGACAGATGCTGACATCGTATATGCAGTTCTTCAGTTCTTGCACGACAACACAGACCTTCTCGTATCTTTCGTTGAAGGCAATCTCGACACTGGTTCTATCCTCAGCTCAATCATCGACCTCAGCGAGTTTATGGACGTTAATAAGCTCCTCAAGGGTCTCCTTTATGAGTTCGCTTACGACAAAGAGGGTACAGACGCTGAAATCGCAGCTTCTTCAGTAGACGCTATGGCTCAGAGCCTTATCAACAAGTTCGTAACAGACGGTTACATGGATGGCGAAGAATTTGTTGAGCCTCTTGTTCCTGCTCTTAAGGGCAAGACAGATATCTCAACAGGTACAATGTACACATTCCTTGATAACGTTATTAAGGTTCTCTACAATGAACTTCTTGTTCCTTTGATGAACAGTGAGCTCAAGAGCACAATCCAGAAGTTCTGTGGTGTTGAGTACATCGCTAACGAAGATGGCACAACAACTGAGAATCGCGATAACCTCAATGAGTACGCAAACCTTCTCAACATTGACTATGTTATTCCTACATACGAGTTCACAAGTGAACCGTTCATCGCTCAGGGTAACAACATCATCAAGTCAATCCTTGATCAGCTCGTTAAGCCTGAAGTTATCGTATGGCAGGCTGGCGGCAAGGAAGCTTTCAAGCCGAACCTTGTAAGAGTTGCTAAGGAACTCCTTGAAAACGCAGGCGACGATCTTTTCGCTGACTATGTTGAACTTGCTACTCCCGAAGAGCTCGAAGCTATGACAGATGTTGAACTCGTTGTTTACGCAGTTCGCGCTATCATCAACAGCTCAGCTTACGGTATGTACATTCCTGAAACAGACACAATCCGTGAGTTTGCATTTATCGCTCTTAAGCAGATTCTTGCAACAGACGTTCCGGCTCTTGATTTCTCAAATCTTGATCCGAACAGCACAGACTCTCTTGTTATCATGGGTATCAACTATGCTATCCACGCAGTAAGCTCAGAGATCGATATGGATCTTGAGTTTGTTGACACAATGGAAGGCGTTGACGCTCAGCTCAAGAAGGCTGCTGACTACGCAGTAGACAACTACGGCGGTCTCCTCAACGGTATCACATTCAAAGACGGTGCTTCAGGTTGGGAAACAATTGATACAGTTATCTTCTCAATCATTCCTGAAAACTGGCTTCCGGTTGCAGCTAACGGCAGCTTGAAGAACTTCATCTTCACAATCGTTAACACAATCGCTGACCTCGAAATCGAAGATCTCTTCGCATTGTTCGAGTACCGTTCAGATTCAGAGCTTCAGAAGGCTCCGAAGCAGGTGCTCATTAATCTTGTATCTCGCGTTATTAACATCATCTTCCCGGGTGCTTTTAAGGCAGCTACAACTATTGATGCTCTTGTAACAAACCAGGCTCTTGCAGGTACAGTCAGAGCAATCTTTGATGCTCTCTGGAACTACAGAAAGAACCTCGTTGCAGCTATCCTCCCGACACTTTGCGGTATCCTTGATCTTACAAACGATCAGGAGTTCGAGTTCCCTGAACTTACTTGGGACCCGACAGACGCAAACGTTGACGGTAACTCAATCAGAACTGCTGGTTCCGTAGCTATCAAGCTTATGGTTCGTAACGGTTCAACAGGTATCAACACTGGTTATACAGATGCTAACGGCGTATTCCATCAGGATAAGCTCTACACATATGATATCAAATCAGTTACAACAAACGTTTCAGGTATGAATGTAACATATCCTGATACAATCGCCGGTGGTCAGACAGTTGAAATGGCATTCACAGGTGCTGTTAAGGCTTCAACACCGTTCGTTGTTACAATGACATACGACGTTCTTACTGAGGATGGTTCACCTCTTACAGAGGAACCCATCACTGAGACATTGTATTCATACATTGCTTACAACGAAGCTCCCGACGATACAACAAAGCTTACTTCAACAACAGTTGGTGGCTTCTCAATCATCGACGGTCCTCGTTACCTCTATGCAAGCGGTATGGGCGATCTCGAAGATATCACAATCACAGTTCAGAACACTAATGCTGCAGAAGCAACAGCTGTTCCTTACTACACACAGACAAACACAGCAGCTAACAGACTCCTCGGTGCTGCTTCAGCTGAAGATGTTTATCTCCAGCTCCTCACTGAAGAAACAAAGATTATGCCGAAGGTTGAAGATACAGCTGGTATCGCAAACATGAAGATGTTTGAAACAACAGAAGCATATAACGAGCTCACAGGTGAAGAGAAAGAAGCTGTTTGGGATTCAATCATCGAGTTCGGTACTGTTGTTAACACTAAGACAGGTGCTATCACTCGTTACCCGAGAATCCAGATGACACTTGGTGCTACAATCGGTTCATCAAAGGTTCAGAACACAGGTGTTCTCGTATTCTGCTATAAGGACTACGGTCTTCCCGGAATGCTTGAAGACGAAATGGGCAAGCATCGTCAGCAGTCAGCTTACGGTACAGCTCAGTCAACAGTATTCTCAGGCATGACAGTATGGCAGGCATATTCAAAGGCTATGGAAGATGCTTCAAAGGCAGTTTATAGCTGTTTCCGTAACGGTACATTCGCAAACGCTTCAGGTGGTAAGGCTACTCTCTATGAGCCTGCTTACAACAACCTTAAGACAGCTATCGAAGAGCTTGACGCACAGGTTCTTTCAGCTGGTGTTGCTTCATCAGAAGCACTCCTCGAGAAGTGCTATCCGTCAAATCCGGAAGACCTTCCGTACTATGATCCTGCTTACATCCACCAGGGTGTTTCAGACTATGTAGCATATACATACTACAACTTCCGTGATGAGTTGAGAGCTCTTGAAGGCATGATCGATTCAGCTACAATTCCTGACGAAGAGACAGGTGAAGTTGCAATCGTTAACGAGCTTGACAAGGCTTATAAAGAGCACAGATTCTCACTCTACTTCTCAAGACTTCTCAAGGCTCCGGCTTACAATGCTCACCTTCAGGCAGAGCTTGCTAACCCGACAAGAGTAATCGGTGACGAAGCTGACTATCCAGAAGAGTCATGGGCAGATTACCAGACAGCTCTCGCATTTGCTACAGCTACAGCAAACGAAGCTGACGCAAATCAGACAAAGATCAAGACAGCTTATCGTGAGCTTCTTGAGGCTGAAAAGAGACTCGTTGCTCCCTCAGAGGGTGGCGACATCGGCGGTGGTGAAGCTGTATTCACACCGATCGAAGGTGTAGAAGTTGTTGAAGGCGAAGACGGTACTAAGTTTGTAACAGGTATCGGTAACGTTAACGACGATTACTTGCCGGAAGACTACTTCGTATGCGAAGGTTGCTATGTAGAAGCAATCGACAACGAATCAGAAGTATTCTCAACAGGCGCTCAGGTTGTTATCAAGAGCATCGAAACAGACGAAGTTATCGACACATTCACAGTTGTTGTATTTGGTGACATCACAGGTGACGGTGTTGTAGATAACAACGAGCTTTCACCCGCTCTCTTGATTTCAAGTGCATCTATCGTTCCTGACGAGATGACAGCATTGGCATCTGACCTTACACTTGACGGTGCTACAGACCAGAGTGACCTTTCTAACTATCTCCTTGTTGCTAGCGCAGCTGCAACAGTTGACTCACTTGGCAAGAAAGTTGTTCTTGGCTAATTTTTAAATTAAAACCTAATCCGTCGGAGGCGTAAGCCTCTGACGGAAAACGGCGAGAGGTCAGCTCTATGCCGTGTCAGAAAATTATTTACAGGAGGAATACAAAGTGAAAATTTCTAAGAAAATTCTTGCTGTTCTTCTTGCTGTAACCCTTGCTTTTTCCCTCTTTGCTGTCAGCGCATCAGCTGCAGGCACTGCAACGGGAACAGAAGCAATGACAGTAACCATCACAACGGATAACGAAACATATGAAGCAGATTCTGCTGTTCAGGTTCGTGTAACAATTGCATGTAACTACAATGTTCCGTCTTTCCGTTTCCCGATTATGTTCGATTCAGAAGTTTATGAATTTCCGACAATTATCGGCCTTAAGGCACAGGGCACTTGTGCTGCTAAGGGAACAATAAACGAAAACCACGCTAACGGTGGTGCAGACTTCATTCCTGAAGCTTACGATTCATCAGCTTTCGGTTGCGTTCTCGTTCAGTGGACAGCAACAGTTGCAAACGGTGAAGTAGGTTATCTCAATAATGAAGAAGGCGAGCTCGCTTTCACATTCGAGCTCAAGACAAAGAAATCTGCAATCGGTAAAACCGGTACAATTTTCATTCCTGCTGAGTCAGATCTTTTCTACTATCAGGCAATCGAAAATCCTGCAGATGCAACATCATTCTACTACCTCAATGCTGAGACTTGTCCGATGACATTCGTTGAAGCTAATGCAATGGTAGTAGGTCAGCAGGTTGGCCTTGTTCCTAATGAGGATTATGGCACACCCGCAGTTATTGATGAAGAAAACCGTCGCGTTTACGGCTTTGGTTTAGGTATTGCAAGTAATGCTGAAATCAAGGAATATGTAAAGGCAACAGGCGGTGCGGTTATCCGTTCAACTTCAACAGATCTTGGTTACGGTACAGGTACAAAAATCAATCTCGCAATTGATGGTGTAAATGTTAAATCGTATGACCTTATCATTTTCGGTGACGTTGACGGTGACGCAATGTCTGATAACAACGATTTGCCGCAGATTCTTCTCTATTCAAGTAGTGCTGCGGTTTGCTCAGACCCTGTTATTACTTTTGCAGGTGACCTGACAAACGATGGCGTAGTTGACTTCTCAGATCTTCCGATCTATCTTGCAATCGCAAGTGCATCAACAGTCATCGATCAGACTAATCCATACTAATCAGTCGAAAGATTGATTATTTGGTAATATTAAATTAGGAGGATTATTCAATGAAACTCGCAAAAAAAGTTTTGAGTGTTGTACTTGCTCTTGTACTTGCACTCAGTGCTTTCGCAGTTATTGGTTCCGCTAACGGCAGCCCTGATGCTGATTACCAGGCTAAGATCTGGCTTACAGCTTCTGTTGGTTCCGCTACATGGACCTCAAACTCGAAAGTTGTAATTGATGAAGGCGACGAATCAGATCCCGGTGCTACAATCGAAGCACAGCCCGGTGACACTGTTTTCATCCGTCTTTATGTAACAAACAACTATTATGTACATTCATTCCAGACAAACCTCTTCTATTCATCAGATCTTATTGATGCTGCTGAGGTTTATGCAGCACAGAGAGGCAGAGCTATCACAACAGCTAACCTCAAGAAGATCCACATCTGGAACGAGGATCACTACTGGGTAGGCCTTCAGGGTACATCATACTCTGCACAGAACGCTTGGTCTCTCCAGTCACCCGATGCTTACTACCTTGATGAGAACTGGCCGACAGATGATGAAGGCAACTGGCTCTTCAACAAGGACGAGTGGAAGTGGAACCGTATCAACAACCTCGCAACTGAAGGCGTTGGTGAAACTTGCGTTTGGGACGACGAAGACAATCATATCATTATGATGCCTGTTACAATTCCTGACGATGCACCTGCTGGCGCAACATACTATGTAACAGTTCCCGAAGGTCTTGAGCAGAGATCTGCTAAGAGATACGGTATGACAAGACTTTACGAAATCGGTATTGCTGACGGCGAGTCAGAGCCCTGCGACATCGTTGACGCACAGGCACAGCTTACTCCGAACATGCAGTATGCTGACGACAATCAGTATTTCGATTATTCAGAAGCAACAATCACAATCCAGATTCCTGGTGCTTCTGAGCCTGAACTCGACTACACAAACATTGATGCAGCTCTTGATGCAGCATCAAAGGTAGATCGTTCAAACAAGACAGATGCTTCTCTTGCAGCACTTGATGAGGCAATCGACGCAGCAACAGATGCTCGTATTAACGCAACAGAGCAGGATGCTCTTGACGAAGCAGCTACAGCTCTTAACGCAGCTATCGCTAACCTTAAGGTTAAGGCTAACTACGACGAGCTCGCAGCACAGATCGGCAGATACGAAGCTATCGAAAATCCGTCAATCTATCCTGCAGCAGATTGGGCAACAGCAACAGAGAAGTATGACGCTGCTAACGCAGTTGATAAGAACCTCACAGCTGACGATCAGGCTACAATCGATGCAGCAGCTACAGCTCTTAAGAATGCTCTTGACGCTCTTGCAGCTCTCGACTATTCAGCTCTCGAAGCTAAGTACAACGAACTTGCTAACAAGGACGTTGCTAACTACACAGACGATACAGTAGCTCGTTTCAACGCAGCTCTTGCAGCAGCTAAGGCTCTTGTTGATAACAAGAACGCAGCTAACCAGGGCGAAATCGACGCAGCTTACAATGAACTCGTAGCAGCAGACGCAGCTCTTGCTCTTAAGGCAGCTGATTACTCAGCTCTTGAAGCAGCTAAGGCTAAGTTCACAGCTCTTAACGCTAAGGATTGGACATCAGCTTCTTATGCAGCAGCTAAGGCTAAGTATGATGTTGCTAACGCTATCGAAGCAGGTCTTGACATCACAGCTCAGCCGGCAATCGATGCAGCAGCAGCAGATCTTGAAGCAGCTATCACAGCTCTTGTTCCCGCAACAGGCGCTAACTACAACGCTCTTGACGCAGCTATCGCTGAGTTCGAAGCTCTTGTAGTTGAAAATTACACAGCAGATTCATATGCAGCAGCTAAGACAGCATATGATGCAGCTAAGGCAGTTGCTCGTGACCTCACATCTGAGCAGCAGGCTATCATCGACGAAGCAGCAGCAGCTCTTGAAGCAGCTATTGACGATCTCGTTGAAGCAGACGCAGATTATACAAAGCTTAACGCAGCTATCACAGCTGCAGACGCTATCCTCAACAAGAAGGACGGCGACGTAAACAGCTATTCAGATGCTACTCTTGAAGCTATCAACGCAGCTAAGGCTACAGTTGTACTTGGCCTCAAGAAGAAGGATCAGGATAAGGTTGATGCAATGACAGCAGCTATCAACGCAGCTATCGCATCAGCAGAATTCAGAGCATGGGATTACACAGCAATCCTCGCTCACATCGAAGCAATCGAAGCTAAGGGCGCTGACTTCTACAAGGCAGCTTCTTATGCAGATTACCTTGCAGCTAAGGATGCTCTCGTTTGGGATTACACATACGAGAACTTCGGTTTGGCTAAGCTTCAGGAAATCAACTTCCTTAAGGTTAACCCGGTAGCAGCTGCAGCAGCTGACTACTCAGATGTTGAAGCAGCTCAGGCAGCATTCGACGCTAAGAAGGCAGCAGCTAACTACACAGCAGATTCAATCGCAGCTGTACAGGCTGAGATCGATAATGTAAATTGGGATCTTAACGAAAATCATCAGGCAGAAGTTGACGCTTATGCAGAGGCTATCTACGCAGCTATCGAAAAGATGGTAGAAGTAGTTGTTGAGCCTGCTGATTACTCAGCACTTGACAAGGCTATCGAAGTAGCTAAGACTCTCGTAGCTGACGAATATGTAAACTTTGCAGATGTAGCAGCAGCTCTTGCTGATGCAGAAGCAGTTGCACGTGACCTCACAGCTGACGATCAGAAGATCGTAGACGCAGCAGCAGATGCTCTTAACGCAGCTATGGGTGCTCTTGAGATGAAGGCTGATTACACAGCTCTCGACGCAGCTATCCTTCGTGCAGGCACATATGATAAGAATGCATGGACAGCTGACACATGGGCAGTTGTAGAAGAGAAGCTTGCAGCAGCTAAGGCAGTTGCACGTGATCTTGGCGTAACAGCTCAGCCGACAATCGACGCAGCAGCAGATGCTCTTAACGCAGCTCTTGACGCTCTTGAAGCTAAGGAAGTTGTTTCAAGCATCTCAACAATCACATGGACACCGTCAGAAGATACTCATAACACATTCTCAGTTTCTGTAAATGGCAGACCGTCAATGATCCAGTTCATCGAAATGGACGGCGGTACAAGAACATACGACAGATACAACAAGAATGTTACAATCAAGAGCTACAACGCAAACGGCGAAGAAGTTAACTCACTCAGCCGTGAAGTTGCTTATGAGATTTGGACAATCTATACAAACCTCATCGGTCCTGACGTAAAGGCTCGTGCTAAGTATCTTGAAGGTACATCATACAAGTGGGAAACAGAGAAGTACAGCTTTACAGTTGAAACTCTTAAGCCTGTATTTGACGCAGACATCCGTTCAATCGAGCCTGTTGCTACATCAGGTAAGAAGGGCGCAGTTGCTACAACAGTAGTAGTTGGTCCTGACGCACAGGGTATCAGATTCGTAATGGATAACGGCACAACAACTACTTACTATGCTGAAAAGGCTACAGTTCTTGATAACGGTGACCTTCAGTTCGTAGGTAATGCTTGGGCTAACCACGAAGGCCTCAACACAATCGTTGTTAAGGTTCGCGTTAACAATGTATGGGTTGAAGCTGGTACAGTAGAGTACACAGTTGAATAATCCTACTCTCTAAACACCTTAGGGTTGCGTGGAAACACGCAACCCTTTTTCTTTTTATTGAAGATTTGTAAGACTTATGTTATAATACATCCCGTATTAGTAGTCCGGATGCGAGGTGAACGCAATGGTTGCTGTAAACCCTGAATTGATATCGTATGTAAAAGAGCGTGTTTTCCCTCAGTACGCATTGAATGATGCAGGGCATTCACTTGAACATATCGATTATGTTATAAGAAGAAGTCTTGCTTTTGCTGAGCAGTTTACGAAGATTAATCCGGATATCGTTTATGCCGTTGCAGCATTTCACGATATTGCGCACCACATTGATAAGAAGAATCATGAAAAGCTTTCTGCAGGGGTGTTTTATTCTGACGAGAGAATGAAATCCTTTTTCACGCAGGAGCAAAGAGTTATAATAAAAGAAGCGATTGAAGATCATCGTGCTTCTCTTGAGGGTGAGCCGAGGAGTGATTACGGAAAGATCATTTCGTCAGCAGACCGTTCAACTGATGCTGAGGAGTTTCTTCGTCGCACCCACGCATACACTCTGCGATATTTTCCGGGTATATCAGAGGAAGAAATAGTTGAGCGTGCTTATGCGCATACTCTCGAAAAATACGGTGACAACGGCTACGCAAAGCACTATGTCATTGATGAAGAATATGAAAATTTCAGAGAGTACATAAATTCGATTTTAAAAGACAAAGAGGTCTTTTCAGATAAATATAAACAGGTCAATCGGGTGAAAAC
>JAZORX010000161.1:0-2967 GCA_045656845.1 Acutalibacteraceae bacterium
ATTATGACCTGCGCCAAAGCCCACATTCTTTTTATGATCAATTATCTCAACCTGAGGATAATTTTCTTTTATATGTTCAACTGTTCCGTCTGTTGAATTATTGTCAACAACGAAAAGCTTAAAATCAATATCCTTTGTAAACTCAAAGAGAGTTTTCAAAGTTGTATCTATGGTTGACATATTGTTATAAGTAACAATGCTGCCGGTAACCATATTATCCATAAGAAACCCTACTTTCCTAACAAGCACCCTAAAATATTAATTCTCCACCTGATTTTTTGCATCAGTGAACTACCTGAACCTGAGACATTTTCACCGTGTCTTCTGTAAAGAATATAAGGGTGGTCTATGAGGTGAACCTTTCCGTGTTTTTCTCCCATAAGACCTATCCACTGATCGTGCATAGGAATTTTCTCAGGAAACGGCAGTATGTATTCCTTCATTTCTTTTCTGAATGCCATACAGCTTCCCTGATAGGAGTTTTTGAGTATATTTTTGAAAACACCTTTACCTGCCGAATTAAGAGCAAAAGCTCTCTCTCCGGTCGGGTTAAGCTCACCGTCAGTTATAAATGCATCGTGCATCACAACATCGGCACCGTTTTCAAATTCACTCATAACGGCTTTTACCTTTCCTTCAAGCCAGACATCATCCTGGTCGGAAAGAAAGATAAAATCACCTCTTGAGTTATTGATAGCGTATTCAAAATTTTTAATCAGACCCTGACTTTTACCGTGAATATACTTAACACGGGGGTCATTTTTAAGAATATCTTCAAGAGCAGCCTTAGTTTCACCCTGAGGGTAATCATCAGAAATCACAAGTTCATCATTCTCAGAAAGCTGAGAAAGAATAGACCTGACCTGCTCAACGATATATTTTTCGCCCTTATAGGCAGCTAAAACAACTGAAATCATATCAGTCGAGAGTTTTCATTGTCGGGAAGAGAAGCACGTCTCTGATTGCAGAGGAATCAGTAAGAAGCATACACATTCTGTCGATACCGAAGCCAATACCACCTGTCGGAGGCATACCGTATTCAAGAGCAGTGAGGAAATCCTCATCAGTTGTGTTTGCTTCGTCATCGCCCTGTGCAAGGAGAGCTTCCTGAGCCTTAAAACGTTCTCTCTGGTCAATGGGGTCGTTAAGCTCAGAGTAAGCGTTTGCCATTTCCCAACCATTCATAAAGAACTCAAAACGCTCAACATAGTCTGGATTGCCCGGCTTTTTCTTTGTAAGCGGAGAAATCTCGATCGGATGATCGATAACGAAAGTCGGCTGAATAAGGTGATCCTCTGCAAACTCCTCAAAGAAGAGAGCAAGGATATCGCCCTTACCATGACGCTTCTCATATTCAACATGGTGCTTGTCCGCAAGTGCGCGGGCATCTTCAAGAGTTTCAACCTCGTTCCAGTCAACACCAGCATATTTCTTAACAGCATCAACCATTGATATACGCTCGAACGGCTTGCCGAGGTCCATTTCAACTCCGTTATAAGTAACCTTGGTTGTACCGAGAACTTCCTGAGCAACATAGCGATAGAGATTCTCGGTAAGATCCATCATTCCGTTATAGTCAGTATAAGCCTGATAAAGCTCCATAAGAGTGAACTCAGGGTTATGTCTTGTATCGCAGCCTTCGTTACGGAAAACTCTGCCGATTTCATAAACTCTTTCCATACCACCGACGATAAGTCTCTTAAGATAAAGTTCAAGTGATATACGAAGTTTGAAATCCTCATTAAGAGCATTATGGTGAGTCATAAACGGTCTTGCAGCTGCACCACCTGCGTTGCTTACGAGAATAGGAGTTTCAACCTCGATGAAATTCTCGCCGTCAAGATACTTACGGATAGCACGAAGGATTGCTGAACGCTTAAAGAAAGTGTCCTTAACCTCAGGATTGACAATAAGGTCAAGATAGCGCTGACGGTATCTTGTATCAGTATCTTTAAGTCCGTGGAACTTCTCAGGAAGAGGAAGAAGAGACTTTGTGAGAAGTCTGATCGCCTCAGCATGAACTGAGATCTGACCTCTGCGTGTACGGAAAACAAAGCCCTTTACTTCAACAATATCACCGATATCCCACTTTTCGAACTCTGCAAAAGCTTCCTCACCGATATCATTCATGCGTACGTAAACCTGCATTCTGCCCGAACGGTCAGTAACATCAATGAAGTTTGCCTTACCCATATCACGCCATGTCATAATTCTGCCGCAGATGCAGACATTCTCAACCTTCACCTGCTCCGGCTTTTCTTCATCAGGAAGAAGAGCAACCTCGCTCTCAAGCTGTTCAAAACGTGCAGTAACCTCAGCATTGAGTGCATTCTGCTCAGCAAGAGTTATCTCAAAAGGATCCTTACCTGCTGCCTGAAGTGCATCGAGCTTTTCAACTCTGATCTGTCTTAATTCATTGGTATCTTCAAGCTTTTCATTAACTGTTTCGTTTATAATTTCTGCCATTTTCAATTCTCCTATCAATCAAAAAGCTTATATAATCAAGTTTTAATAAAGTACAAAACGGGCGTAAGACTATCGTCTCCGCCCGGGATTTATTATTTAGAAATCTCGAGAACTTCAAAAGAAATCACATTACCGTTAGGCAAAGTAACCTTTACAATGTCTCCCACTTTCTTTTCGAGCAAAGCCTTGCCAACCGCTGAACGATCAGAAATTATTCCTTCGTCAGGGTTCGCCTGAGATTCACCAAGAATCTTGTATTCTTCGATTTCATCAAAATCGATATCACGGATTTTGACCTTCGAACCAACATGAATTGCATCAGTTGTAATTGTGCTTTCATCAAGAATCTTAGCTAATTTAAGTTCATTCTCGAGCTGATTGATCTTAGCTTCCATCTTTGCCTGGTCGTTAAGAGCCTCGTCGTATTCACTGTTTTCTGATAAGTCGCCAAAGGATCTTGCTTCCTTAATTCTTTCGGCAATTTCGTCCCTGCCGGTTGTT
>JAZORX010000162.1:0-4630 GCA_045656845.1 Acutalibacteraceae bacterium
TATCGGTCCAGAACCTTCTGCGGTGCAGGAGACACCCACATAAAGGTATCAGGATTTTCACTGAGCAAATCGAACTGACTTGCCCTCTCGAAAATAAATATACGGCGGTCGATATTATCGGGCAGCTCCTCCTTGACCACCTTTGATAACGGCAAAGACGGAACATAAGGGTCAGCATGAGCTATTTCTATATAACCCTTAAGATCCTCAAAGGTGATTTCGTCCAGCTTTGCCAGAGGGCTGTCAGCACTCATAATAAGGCTGTAGGAAAACTCCGTAACCATTTCATAGGAAAGATTCTTTTCCTCAAGCATGGATTTGAAATACTTGTCATAATTCTCTGCATACCGGATTATACCCAGCTTATAGTCGTGATTGAGAATGTTATTTATTGTTCTTTGTGAATTAGTTTCCTTGTAAAATATTTCAGTTGATTCATCGGAGAGATATTTGGAAAAATGAGCAAATGCCTCAGAAATATAACAGGCACGAGGAACAGAAATGGAAAACTTCTGTTTTTTTACGGATCCGTTTTTATAAATATCCTCTACCTGTTCAATCTGCTTAAGTATATTTTTCGCATAACCGATGTATGTTTCTCCCTCAGGAGTGAGAAACATACCCTTTGAGCTTCGGTCGAAAATGGTTATACCGAGGTCCGCCTCGAGCTCTTTGATGGAACGACTGATATTAGGCTGAGCGATAAGAAGTGTTTCCGCTGCTTTGTTAAGAGAGCCTACTCTGGCAACCTCTACAGCATATTTCATATGCAGAATATTCATTATCACACCGCCTTTCAGTTAAATTTTTATTGATTATAACACAAGGTAAATAAATAATCAATGTACTTATTTCTTTATTGTTGACAATATCCGAAAACTATATATAATTATACATAGTCAATACAGAAAAAAGTGATAGTAAAGGGATTTATTATGAATAAAATTACAATCATCGGCACCGGTAGCGTAGGCTCCACAATAGCATACACACTTACCGCAACCAATATAGCATCAGAAATCGTTATGATTGACGTCAATGATAAAAAAGCTATGGGTGAGGCACTCGACATCCGTCAGGGAACTCCCTTCTGTGCGCCCTGCTCCATTTACGCAGGCAGCTATCCCGATGCAAAGGATTCGGATATCGTTATCATAACATCAGGTGTGGCAAGAAAGCCCGGTCAGACAAGACTCGACCTTGCCCAGATAAACGTAGATATTCTCAAAAGCATAATTCCGCAGATTACAAAGTATGCTCCCGATGCAACCTATGTTATTGTAAGCAATCCGGTAGACATTCTTACATACACCTTCTGCAAATGCTCCGACATTCCCGAAGAAAGAATAATCGGCTCAGGCACCATTCTTGACACAGCACGTCTGAGAAGCCGTCTTGCCGAATATTTCACCCTCAGCCAGCAGAACGTTCACGCATATGTTTTAGGTGAGCACGGTGATACATCTGTTATTCCCTGGTCCACAGCGAATATTTCCAATGTGCCTGTTATGGAATACAGCAAATCCTTTATGAAGCCCGGCATAATCGTTCCTGACCTCAGCGTTGAAGAGGTTGAGGATTATGTCAGAAAATCAGGTGCAAGAGTTATCGAAAGAAAAGGTGCAACCTTCTACGCGGTTTCAATGTCCGTATGCCACATATGTAAATGTCTTCTCAGCGGCATTGATACCACAATGACCGTTTCAACCATGCTTCACGGCGAATACGGTCTGGATGACGTTTGTCTCAGCCTTCTTACCGTTGTGGGTCATAAGGGAGCACACAACAAAGTAATGCTTCCTCTCACTGATAATGAAATCAAGGCTCTTCACAACAGTGCCGAAAGCCTTAAAAATATAATCAGACAGACAAAAATATAAATTTGCACTATAAATATATATCACCTGTTCAGGCACGGACAGGTGATTATTTTTTCTGCACCGTCACACATAAAAAAAGACACATCATCTGAGAAAGCTCAAAAATGATGTGTCTGAGTTTTTAATTGTTAATTTCCCCTTGACGGGATTTCATAAACAACAGCTTAATTTACAGAGCCTTTGTAGCCGCTTCGGTTTTCCGTTACCTGCTCTGATGTCATAGACATCATATATGCCATATATGTCCACGGATAGTGAGCTTCTGCGAAATAATCATCCAGAAGCCATCCGCTCGTTAAAGAGCCTAATCCCTGATAAATGACAAAATAGTCCGTCACATCTGAAATAACCTCAGAGCAACTGAAGCGGGATAAAAAGGTATCTATTAAAAGATCCTGTGCCTGCTTTTGCAGCTCGCTTCCCGGCTCATTTACCTGATATGAGCAAAGTGACCTCGTCATGAATGTCTGAAGCGATTCTTCGTTACCGTCACGGTTAAATTTCTCATTATACAAAAAATCTATACCTTTTACATGCTCTGCAATGCTTTTTACAACATTATATGTTATCCTTTCACCGCCCGGATAAGGATGATAGGATTGACCGTTCATAAGAAGCTTGTATTTTTCATTCATTGCCGCTTTTAAATTTTTATAGGATTTATCATTTGTTTTACTCGGCAAGCTATACGTAACACCATATCTGGCAAAGTCCCATTCAGAGGGTAACAGCTTTGTTACAAGGTCCTCGGGGTTTACTATATTAATAATTGATTTATATTTGTCAGCTGAGGGATTCTTATTGTTACTTACAGTATTAGGGGTAGCAAATCCGTATGTATAAACATTATCCGCATTAATGCTCAAGGCTGAAGCATTATCTATTAATTCCGCCGCCAACAAATTGACTGTTGCAGCACCTCGGCTGTGACCTGTAAGCAGAAAAACTGCATCAGGATTATTATTTATATATTTTTTCAGCTTACTGTACACAAATTCTTTCGCATCAGCAAATCCGATGTGTGTACTGTATTTTTCGGAATTATCGGCATATTGCTTTTCGCGTTCTTTTCCTAAGGGATCAAAATTAGAGTACCACTGATCTTTGTCTGAGCCTATACAACCAACAAACGCTAATTTTTTAGTAACGCCGTTTACCGATATATTTTTGTCTGCTATAAAATAATTAACCTCATCTCTTCCTGCGGATGCATCACAGCTTTTTAGAGCAAAGCCTGATTTATTAAGGTAATACTCTGTTTCAGCCTTGTTATAACAATATCCCAGCACACAATAATTAATACAGAACTGTGCCAGCTCATGATTATAGCCGGAATAGGCATCACTCTTAAACCAATCATCATCAACCTGCGGTATCTGTAACAAATCATCTTCATTAACCTTCCAGATAACATCTGTACAGTCTTTAAGATACAGATTCCACGTAAGCTTATTGATTAATTCTTTATAATTACACAAAGCTCCCGCTTCATAAAGAATATGTAAATCATCACCGATAAACACTATACCCTCTGCACCCGGAAGGTTCTGATAAAAGCTGAAGGCAGTTTTCTTTGCACGAACAACATTTTCGCTCAAATCTACGGTTGCGACTGATATTGAGGCACCTAAGCTGCCTCCTGTAGTTCTTGACAAATACATTTTATATGTATTGTTGTCCATCCTTTTAAAAGAAATGCCTTGAATGCAATCCATTTCATTGTCCACGTTTATAACTTTGCTCGCATTATCTTTAATCGTTTCCAAGGCAGCCCATTCTTTTTTTGAAGATCCGCCTGAAAGTTCGAACCCTAAAATAGCGTTATAATATTCATCATTCGGTTTCCAAACCCAATCTTCGCCTATAAGGCCATATTTAGCTAATGTCGGACTCAGGGGTGAATTTGAATAAAAGTTACCGACCCAGAGCATACCGTCAGAAACACTGATATACGCTGAATAGGTTTTTCCTAACTGTCCGAAATTAACAGTTTCTTTATAGGCAATATTTTTAACTGTGCCGCTTTCTGCATCCAAATCACTAAGCGGGAAATATGCAACACCGCACTCACTTGTAATATACAGATTATACTTTGAAACACCGATGCCTCCGGCATGGCACTTCCACGGCTCACCGTCAGCTGTATAAAGATTAAACTGAGCTGCAAAATCACCTGTTTTTCTGTCAAGAGCAAAAATTACACTTGCGTTTTCTTCACTTTTATCGTATGACGAAACAAGTATCCAATCCTTTTCAGGCCAGTAAGTCATACCTTGAGGTATCATATTCTCGGTCTGCCCGGGCACAAGATAGTCGGGAGTACCGTTTGTGCCGTCCATAGGCACTGCAAGACCTGAAAGGTAATCCGGTTTATATGATTGATTAAGTTCCTCCCAATCTCTTATAACATGTTCCCGTTTATAGCCGGTGGTAACACTATCACCATCAGCGCCGCAGTTGTCACTTGCTATTACAGCTTCACTTGCAGCTTTCGCCATAAAACTCTTATGCAATCCTGCCCCCACAAAGCCCTGCAAAGGCACCGAAGCTAACAGCATAATTATAACAAGAAATACTGACAAAGTTTTATTAAATGATTTCATAAAAATCCTCCCCCTTTAAACAACAAGTAATTTTAGCACAGTACATATTACAAACCGCTTACAAATCAGGGAGAAAAGATAAAAAAAGACACATCACTTAAGAAAACTCAAAAACGATGTGTCTAATTGTTTATCAATGATTAAATT
>JAZORX010000163.1:0-4542 GCA_045656845.1 Acutalibacteraceae bacterium
ATTCTTTTAAAATACTTGATATTTTGAAAGAAAAGTGATATACTAATCACATAACAATCAAATATTCCTCTATAGCTCAGTCGGTAGAGCGCATGACTGTTAATCATGATGTCGCTGGTTCGAGCCCAGCTGGAGGAGCCAGAAATCCTCGTACAATGGTACGGGGATTTTACTTATTACCTGTTTACTCAAAAGAGTCAATTTTAGAAAATATGTGGCAACATACATAAGGTGGAGACAAATTAATTATGAACGGAAGACTATCTTGCATAACATCATTTATCAGGAAAAATATTGTTATGTGTATCGCGCTTGTGGCTGCAATTATAACTTGTTTTATTGTTCCAATTGACAGTGCTTATATAGCGTATTTTGATTACAAAACATTAACATGTCTATTTTGTGTCCTTGCTGTTGTATGCGCATTAAAAAATATAAATTTTTTCTATATGATAGCAAGAAAGGTAGTGCAGCTTTTTAAAACTGCGC
Source organism: Acutalibacteraceae bacterium (assembly GCA_045656845.1). Taxonomy (GTDB): domain Bacteria; phylum Bacillota; class Clostridia; order Oscillospirales; family Acutalibacteraceae; genus CAG-488. Next base: position 490 of record JAZORX010000163.1, read on the forward strand.
GAATGAGCGTGCTGGTATTAGTGTATATAACATTTATTGGCTCTATGCTCATTGCAAACGATATGGCACTATTAACATTTTTGCCATTAGGATATCTGTTGCTGACAACAACAGGAAAAGAAAAGTATATGGCTTTTGCTTTTGTTATGCAGAATATTGCGGCAAACTTAGGGGGTATGTTAACGCCTTTCGGCAATCCGCAAAACCTATACTTATATACAAAATTTAATATACCAAATGGTGAGTTTGTATCGATTATGCTTTTACCATTTGTTATTTCCGTTTTAATAATAACGCTTTGTTGTATCATTTTTGTAAAACCGGAAGAGCTTCAATTATCAGATGAGAAAATAGACATAAATCCTGCGAAGATAACGGTATATATATTGTTGTTTGCACTTTCGATTGTGATTGTGTTCAGAACAATACCATATTGGATCGGACTTATTGTTATTCCAATCGTTTTGTTTTTTATGGATAAAAAGGCATTGAAAATGGTTGATTACCCATTGTTATTGACATTTGTATTTTTCTTCGTTTTTTCAGGCAATATGGCAAGAATCAGTGCAGTTCGTGAATTTCTTTCATTTTTACTACAGAAGAGTACGCTGCTATTTAGTGTAGTATCGTGTCAGTTTATAAGTAATGTCCCGTCGGCTATATTACTTTCACAGTTTACTACAAATTACAGGGATTTACTTGTGGGAGTTAATATTGGCGGAGTAGGAACCTTAATAGCATCTCTTGCCAGTTTAATTACATTCAGGGAATATGTAAAGCATAATCCGCGAAAAACATTTTACTACATAGGAATATTTTCAGCGTTCAACTTTGCCTTTTTGATACTTCTTACAGCAATCATGATGATTGTGTAAAAGCAAATCCAATGCTCTTTATATTTGCGTAGCAAATTCTTCATCAAAATATTGCATCTACTATGAATATGAAAGCCAGAAAAAAGCATCGACTTTATCGGTGCTTTTTTCAATGAAATTTGACTACGGCAAGTGAAATAACTTCGCTATGAAATACACTTCGTGTATGAAATATTGCTTCGCAATATGAAAAGGCAAATTTTATTTCACATTTTTCTGCAAGAAAAATATTTCATAATCCGTCAGGATTATTTCATATCAACGGAGTTGATATTTTATTAAAAACTACTGCATCTAAACCATTCGGCTCTTCCAGCAAAAATACCGTCCGACAGGGCGGTATTTTTTATTTTGAGATAAAAATAAAAAGTACGAAAAATTTCTTGAAAACTCATTAAGAATATGCTATAATTCTCTTGAAAATTCATTAAAAATACGCCATAATAATTATGTGATTTAATCATCGTGCGTTTTTATTCAATTTATGATAAATTCAATAAAAAAAGTTATTCGTTTTTTGTGAGGTTATATGATATATTATTTGCAAGAATGATTATACTTAATATAAAAGAATAAACATACTAAACAGGGAAAGAACAAAAGGAGTAGGGTTATGTTATCATCACATGAAATTATTCAATTAGTACAGAGTTTGATTTGGCTACTTGCCGGTGTAGGTATTTTTATTGTTGGCATGAACTTTATGGGAGAAGCTTTAGAGAGAAGTGCCGGCATGGGAATGAAGCGATTGCTTGAAAGAATCAGCAACAATCGGTTTTCCGGTGTTGGTATTGGTGCTGGTGTTACTGCTATTATCCAGAGCTCATCTGCGACCTCAGTAATGGTTATAGGCCTTGTTAATGCAGGAGTTATGACTCTTATGCAGGCGACACCAATTATTATGGGTGCCAATATTGGTACTACAATTACCGGTGTTTTGGTTGCTCTTAAGAATGATTATTTTGACATGGCTATGTATTTGCTTGCTTTTGTAGGAGTAATGCTGGGATTTTCCCAAAAGGAAAAAGTTAAGATTGCCGGCAGTCTTTGTAGTGGCTTAGGTCTAATATTTGTAGGCTTAAGTATTATGAGCAGCGAACAGGCATTTGGTAATCCTTTAGTTGAAAATATGTTCACGGAAATATTCAAAATGATTGATTTTCCGCTTCTTTTGATTTTGGTTGGTGTTATCTTTACTGCACTGATACAGAGTTCTTCTGCATCTACCGGTGTAGTTATTACAATGGTTGGCACAGGTGTTCTTCCCCTTGACCTTGCATTATTTATTATTTTAGGTGCAAACATTGGCACATGTGTAACGGCTCTGCTTGCATCAGTTGGTGCAAATGCTAACTCTAAAAGAGTTGCACTTATACATTTTACATTTAATGTGATTGGAACAGTATTTTTCTCCGCCATTATATGGATTTTCAGAGAACCTGTTGTGAACTTCCTTGTATCTGTGTTCCCCGGAGGTGATGCAATGTCGCTTCAAATGAGAGTTTCACTTTTCCATGTTATATTTAATGTAACCACTACATGCTTATTGTTGCCTTTTGTAAAACAGCTTGTGGATTATTCCTGCAAAACTATTAGAGATAAAAAAGAAGAAAAGAATACATTAACCCTTAAATATGTTGATGACAGACTTGTGTCAACACCTCCTGTAGCACTTATGCAGGTTAAGAAGGAAATCGATTACATGATTTCTTTAGTAGAAGAAAATACACGGCTTTGCTTTGTTGCAATGGATACAGGTTCAGCAGAGCATAATGAGCGGATTTGTGAAAATGAAAAAATCATTGATTTTACTAACAGTGCATTAACCGAATTTTTAATTAAGCTGTCTGCAGTGGTTGATGGAAGCGATGAAAAGATTATCGGCTCATACTTCCATGTTTTAAATGACCTCGAGCGTATCGGCGACCATGCTGAAAACTTCCATGAAATTGGTCTTGAAATGATAAAAAGAAATATTTTATTCTCAGAGCATGCGTTTGAGGGAATCTCAAAAATGCGAGACACAGTTGTGCAGATGCTTGCAATAGCGAAAAATATATTTGAGACATTAAATAAAGAAGAGTTGTCTGCGTTAGCACAACTGGAGAATAGTGTTGATAATATGAAAAAAGATCTTATTGCCAGCCACTTTGCAAGACTTGCCGAGGGCAACTGCAGTGTAGATGTAAGTCCTTATTATTCATCAGTTATAATCGGTCTTGAAAGAGTAGCAGACCATATTATAAATGTAGGATACAGTATTGTTAGTCCGATTGGTTCTCAGAAAAAAGAAAATTAAACTATTGTGAATATAAAAATTAGAAAAGACATTTTTCGAAAAAGAAAAATGTCTTTTTTTTAGCTATGCACCTAAACCTTCGTATCTTGCTGTAAAGAAAGAATTTTTTTATAAACTTATTGGTATTAAAATTACAAAAGGGCATAATAATGAAGAGTATATTATTGAATTAGAGCATACAATCTGCCTGTAACACTTTGTATAGTAGTTTTGGTAGCATAAGTAATAGATAAGGAGTGTTGATATAAATGAAAATAGGAGAGAAAATAGCAAATCTTAGAATTTTGTCAAAAATGTCGCAAGAAGAGCTTGCGGAAATTTTAGAAGTATCAAGACAGTCTGTTTCAAAATGGGAAATGGATCAGGCATTGCCACAGCTGGATAAGGTTATACAGTTGTGTGAAATTTTTAAAATTTCAACAGACCAGTTGCTCTGTGATAAAATCGAAATTGGTAAAGCAGATGCAGTTGGAAACAAATATTTCGGTACCGATGGCTTCAGAGGAGAAGCGAATGTTACATTAACATCTATTAGGGCGTATAAAGTAGGAAGATTCTTGGGTTGGTATTATTCAAATGAAATTTCAGGATGTAAAGCAAATCATCGCCCGAAAATTGTAATTGGTAAAGACACAAGACGCACAAGTTATATGTTAGAATACTCAATAGTTGCGGGAATTACAGCATCGGGTGCAGACGCATATATGCTTCATGTTACAACAACACCCAGCGTTTCTTATGTCGCAAGGCAGGATGAATATGACTGCGGTATTATGATATCCGCTTCACACAATCCGTTTTATGACAATGGTATTAAAGTAATAAATAAATACGGAGAAAAACTTGACGATAAAACGACAGCACTTATTGAGGCGTATA
>JAZORX010000164.1:0-6433 GCA_045656845.1 Acutalibacteraceae bacterium
CGGTTTATCCGTTGACGGCTTACTCGTCGGGATTTCGATAGGTGCATCGCCCGGCTTTGAGTTGAGGTCTACCTTATCAACAGCTTCCTTATCATCGTTATCAACCTTTACTTCGATGATAATAACGATTACCTCAACATCGCCCTTGGCTGTTGGCTCTTCCTGTGCAGGTGTTGTAGCTGTTGTTCCTGACCATTCTGTCACAGTCGTTGTCTCTGTCGGTTGTGTTGTAGTAATTGCTTCCGAAGATGACGGATCTGAGATTATCGGATTTGTTGTTGTAGTTGTTGTTGTGGTGGTTGTTGTAGTAGTTGTTGTGGTGGTTGTTGTCGGTGCAGTTGTCTGTGTTCTTGCTGAAGTTATATCGGTAAGGGTGATTCTGTAATTACCGTCCTCCGGGAAATTGATATTATAAACCCTGTTGTTTGACTTGTCGGTGAATACAGTTTCAAATTTTCTGAATGCCTGACTTTTGAGAATGCCACCATTTTTATACTGCTCAACCTTGATTTCATACTCTTCTGCAGGGAATTTTTCCGAGTCATAAACAAGGAATTCAGTATCTTGCTTAAGTACAGGGAATTCGGTTATATACCCCTCGCCTTTTGTTTCATTTTTATACATCAATGTATCGGTAAGGAAAAGTCCTCCCGTTGCGAGGACTGCAACAACAAGAATGATCGCCACCACTCTGAGAGCAACATTCTTTTTCTTTTTTCTCTTCTTTTTAGCCTTAGGATGCTTTGCAGGCTGTGCATCTGCTGCAGGCACTGCGTTTTTCTGCATCGGTGCAGGCTGAACAGGCTGCTGAGGTGCAACAGGTTTTGGCTGTACTTGTGCAAACTCCTTGGGTTTCTGAGGCTCAGCAGGCTGCTGAGGCACGGGATTTCCGCATTTTGCGCAGAATTTTATATTCGGTTTTATCGGATTTCCGCATTTAGGACAATTCATTTTTCATCCTTCTTTCTTATTCATAATAATCATCCGTTGTTTTTAACTTAAAAACTCCTGCAATTATAATTATAATAATCTGATTTTAAAATCTGTAATCAGAATTTTACATACAAAACGGCATTGAGAAAACTCAATGCCGTTGAACAGTTATTCTTTCCAACCCTCAATCAACTCATTGAGGCATTCGTCATAAATTGAATAGAACTTGTTTACGATTTCTCTGTCCTTTTCGTTACCTCTTACACCCATACCGAGAATACAATCTTCTTTGTACGTGATAACTGAAAGAAGAACGAATGGCTTATACTTAACAGCACCACTCATGAAGCCTTTGATCGGTTCATGACCGCAAAGCGTTGTTGCAACCGGATCAATAAAGCCGATGTTACTCATAGCAAGATGCGGATTTGCATATCCGATTTTAACTGCAAGCTCACCTATAACATGAGGTAAAGTATAGCCGAAATTAAGAAGCGGAAGTCCGTACAGACCCATATATTTATCTTTTTTGAATCCGTTTATGCTCTCTGATACAAGTCCGAGCGTCTCAAAGATATCTTTGCCGAGATGAGGAATACGGCACTGCATCCATGCTGTATGGTTAGTAAGACCCACACCCGTCATATCCTTGATGTATCGTCTCAGATCAATTGCACCTGCGATAACAAGACTGTCCGACTTATCGAACTCTGCAAGTCTGTATACACTCTCAAAATATGCTGCCATAAGAATATCGTTGAGCGTATAACCGTTCTTCTTGGCAAGGACTTTAATGTTTTTAAATACATCCCTATCAAGAGTGTGTCTGGCCATGAAGGATTTATCATCCGGTCTGCTTTCTGACAACGGGAACTTGTGCGGGTCCTTTACAGAAGGATTTCTGATAAGCTTCTTTGCGCCCTTTCTGTCTTCTTCCGAAAAATCACGATAAATCATCTTATGAGATCTTGAGCCTACTCGGATATCATTTGTCATCTTGCCGGTTTCAACAAACTCATCGTATGATTTGCAAAGCTTTGCGATGATGTATTTTGTATCGCCGCCGTCAAAGCACATATGGTTTGAAACAAAACAGAAAGCTGTTTTGCCCTCATAATAGAAAAGACCTACACGGAACTGAATCTTATCCCAAGGATTGACCTCCTGCATAAGGAACGCTTCGATTTCAGCATCAACCTGAGATTCTGATATATGTTTTATCGTGAAAGCATCGTCAATATTGTACGGGTTTACTCTCCAGTACGGTCTGATATAGTTATTGACAAAAGAAGAATGAAGAACCGGTGCTTTCTCAAAAAGATTTGAAACAAACTGCTTGATAATTTCCGCATCAAGCTCGAAATCATAATGCAATTCTACATGGATAACTCTGTCATTATACGATCTGAAAAGATAATGAAGCTTATCCCACATTTCAGCTTTTACTCTCTGCGCCATTGGTAAATACCTCCTATATTTTTTGACTATTCCGATGTAATTATATCACACTTTATGATTCAAAACAATACATTTCGGAATAAAGCTGAAAGTTCTTCAATAATTTAAAATTTGTTGATTAACCGACAATTTTATAGCCCTGTGCTTCAATCACAGACTTAATTTTCTCATCAGAAAGCTCTGCGTTGAGAGTAAGAACAGCTGTACCGCTTTCGTGGCTGACAACAGCATGAGCAACCTCTTCCATTGCCTCAAAACAATTTTTAACCCGTGCCTCACAATGAGGACACATCATACCTTCAATTTTAACTGTCTTTTCCATAGTTTTATTCTCCTTTATTTTTTTCTGTTTTATTTTTTTATCCCTTTTCGGGTTATGGACTTTTAACCAATTAAGCCTCAGCGCATTCATAACAACGCAGAAGCTTGAAAGACTCATTGCTGCTGCACCGAACATCGGGTTGAGTTGCAAGCCGAAAACAGGAATCCATACACCTGCCGCAAGAGGTATTCCGATAATATTATAAATAAACGCCCAGAAAAGATTTTCTTTGATATTTCTGAACGTTGCTCTGCTGATTCTTATTGCCGCAGAAACATCCGTCAGCTTACTTTTCATAAGCACGATATCAGCAGCATCAATTGCGACATCCGTACCTGCACCAATCGCAATTCCCGTATCAGCACGGGTAAGCGCAGGAGAATCATTGATTCCGTCACCTACCATTGCAACCTTGCCGTTTTTCTGAAGATTTCTTACAACCCTTTCTTTTCCATCAGGCATAACACCGGCAATAACCTCATCAACACCCACCTGCTTGCCGATTGCCTTTGCCGTATTTTCGTTGTCTCCCGTCAGCATAATAACACGGATGCCCATTCCCTGCAATTCACTTATTGCCTTCGGGCTTTCAGGCTTTATGACATCAGCAACGGCTATTATACCTGCAACCTCACCGTTTTTAACAAACCATAACGGTGTTTTGCCCTGCTTTGAAAGCTCATCAGCCTTATTCTTCAATGCTGAGTCAACAACAGCAGCTTTCTCAATAAACTTAAGATTGCCTGCAACAATCACTTCACCGTTAACTACGCCTTCAACTCCGCTTCCTGCACTTGCTTTGAAGGAAGCGACATCATACGATTCAAGCTTTTCCTGCTCTGCTTTTCGGACTATTGCCTGAGCAAGAGGATGCTCACTCTTCTTTTCAAGAGAAAAAGCAATTTTAAGAAGCTCGGTTTCGTCAAGATATCCTGAAGGAATTATATCTGTAATCTCGGGCACTCCGAGAGTTATCGTTCCTGTTTTATCAAGAACGACCGTATTCACCTTTCCGGCTTCTTCAAGAGAAGCAGCTGTTTTAAAAAGAATACCGTTTTTAGCACCGACACCATTTGCTACCATTATCGCAACGGGTGTTGCAAGACCCAGTGCACAGGGACAGCTTATTACGAGGACTGAGATTGCTCTTGCGAGCGCGAAACCGACAGTCTGTCCGGATATCATCCATACAGCAAAGGTAATCATAGCTACAAGAATAACCACAGGTACAAACACACCCGAAACCTTGTCGGCAATTTTTGCTACGGGAGCTTTGGTTGCCGCAGCATCGCTGACCATTCCGATTATTTTTGAAAGCGCTGTATCTTCACCGATCTTCTGCGCCTCACAAAGCATATATCCGGATTTATTATGTGTGCCTGCCGAAACTGAATCACCAACCTCTTTATCTACAGGGATGCTTTCACCTGTCAGAGCAGATTCATCAACTGCTCCCGAGCCTTCAACTATAATTCCGTCAACCGGTACAGCACTGCCGGGTTTCAGAATAAAGATATCTCCTTTTTTTACCTGAGATATCCCTACCTGAGTCTCAACTCCATCTTTAAGAATCAAAGCTGTTTCAGGTGCAAGATTCATAAGAGCTTTAAGTGCATCCGTTGTCTTTCCCTTTGATCTGGATTCTAATATTTTACCAACGGTTATCAGCACAAGTATCATTGCAGCTGATTCAAAATAAAAACCATGCATATACTCCGAAACAGCCTGCACATTTCCGTCAAGCTGAGCCTGAGTCATCGCGAACAACACATAAACGCTATATATAAACGATGCTGCCGAGCCAAGAGAGACCAGCGTATCCATATTAGGTGATTTATTCAGTACGCCCTTTACCCCTGAAATAAAAAAACGCTGATTGATAACCATCACCACAAGAGAAAGAAGCATCTGAATTATCCCTATTGCTATGTGATTGTTTTCAAGCTTTGCCGGAAGCGGCAGATTAAACATAGTATGACCCATCGAGACATACATAAGAGCAACAAGGAAACCAAGAGATGCTATAAACCTTTTGAAAAGCTCAGGGGTCTGAGTATCTTCAAGAGAATTCTTTTTATTCTGCTTTACCTCGTCACCTTCGCAGAAAGCCTCATATCCTGCTTTTTCAACAGCAGAGATAATATCTTCGGCCTTTGCACTGCCCTCAACTCCCATTGAGTTTGTGAGAAGACTGACTGAGCACGAAGTCACTCCACTGACGGCACTGACAGCCTTTTCAACCCTTGCGCTGCACGCAGCACAGGTCATGCCCGTCACTTTGAATTTCTGCATAGCTTCACCTCTATTTCATGAGCTTCTGTAAAACTGCAACAAGCTCGTCAACCGTTTCATCCTTGCCGTTTCTTATATCATCTGCAACGCAGGATTTTATATGCGAAGCAAGAAGCTCTTTGTTGAACGCATTAAGCGCAGCATTAACAGCAGAAACCTGAACAAGAATATCGGTGCAATAAGCATCTTTTTCGACCATACCTTTTATGCCTCTTATCTGACCTTCTATACGATTAAGACGGTTTATAAGAGTTTTATATTCTTCCTGTGTCCGTTCTTTCTTTTTATTTAAACAGCATTTATCTGACATACTATCCACATCCTTTGCAGCAAAATTATATACCCCTATAGGGTATTTGTCAAGATAAAAAAGACTGTCCCGTAAAGGGACAGTCCTGAAAATTAAGCAAGTTTTGTAAACATTGTAAGGATTCTCTTAACGCAGAGTTCAAGATCTGCTCTTGTTATTCTGCCATCCTCAATACCCTTTTTAAGATCCTCGGGATAGCCGCAGTGCATCTTCATATCGTTGCCTGCCTTTACTTCTTTGACAGGATCATTCTTAACACCCCAGTCAGTTGTTACCATACCCTTGAAGCGCCATTCGTTGCGGAGAATCTCGGTAAGAAGCTCATAGCTTTCTGATGTATGCTGACCATTGATGAGGTTGTATGATGACATAACGGTGTACGGATCGCCTTCTTTTACGCAGATTTCAAAGCCCTTGAGGTAAATTTCACGCAAAGCTCGCTCTGAAACACGGGAGTCACAACCGAAGCGATTAGCTTCCTTATTGTTACAAGCAAAATGCTTAACCGAAACAGCAACCTTCTGAGACTGGATACCACGGGTCATGGCTGCGGCATTCTTACCGGCTACAAGCGGATCCTCCGAATAATATTCAAAGTTTCTGCCGCAAAGAGGATCTCTGTGAATATTGAGAGCCGGAGTGAGCCAGATACCGAGATTATTTTCTCTTACCTCGGCACCACCTGCTGAACCGACTTCATATACAAGATCAGGATTCCAGCAACAAGCAAGCAAAGTTGCACACGGCCAGGCCGTTGTCGGAATACCTGTTTCAACATCAAGTCTGAGACCTGCAGGCCCGTCTGCCGTTGCTACAGCAGGAACAGAAAGTCTCTTAAGACCACCGAAGCAGCCTGTGTTGGCAACACCTGTCGGTGCCTGACCGCCAACAAAGTCCATTAACTCTTCAAGAGTAAACTGAGCTACAAACTCATCCATTGAGATTTCTTCACCGACAAGGTCAAACTTAACCTCTTTCTCCGGAGCTACTGCTCCCGTCGGCTTATTCTCACCATAGTAATATTCTTCTTTACCCATCGGAAGCTCTTCGAAGCTGCCATCTGCGAGCATACGCTTACTGAGCTTAAACGGCTTGCACCAGCTGTCAAGCTGATCTGT
>JAZORX010000165.1:0-8699 GCA_045656845.1 Acutalibacteraceae bacterium
GAGTTACGGTCTCTCCGTCACGGATATTCACAAAAATATTACATAATTCATTCATTATAATCACCGCCGTGAGTATTATTCAGACTTCAATTTATTTGCTTCATTATACTTCATCAGGAAAAAAAATACAACGGCTTTGGCTATATCTATTTACTACACAGGAAAATTGTGCTAGAATTTCCGTGAGGTGATTGTATGACCTGGTTAACATTTACAAGGTTACTTATGGCAATTCTTATGATGCCGTACTATCTTTTCAATTACGCATTTAATAACTACGCCTACCCTGCTTACAGCACAGAGGGTGCATATCTTTTCTGCTACTTTGTCGGTAACGAGATAAGTGAGCAGACGCTCCACTTTGCCGTCAGTACGGACGGCTACAACTTCAAGGCACTTAACAACAACGAAGCTGTTATCACGCAGACTCTCGGCACCAAGTGCGTCCGTGACCCGTATATATTAAAAGGTGTTGATGAAAATGGCAGGGATTGCTTTTTCATCATTGCAACAGATATGGATGCTGGTCTTGGCTGGCTCTCCAACCACAGCCTTATCACATGGAAATCCTACGACCTTGTAAACTGGATCGATGAAACTGTCATCGACATCCGTCAGTTCCCCGGTTTTGAAAATACAACCAGAGCGTGGGCGCCTCAGGCGATATGGGACGAAAGCAAGGGTATGTATATGGTTTACTGGGCAAACTCCACCGTAGAGAATGACTGTGCAGGTCACTACTACGCATATACAAAGGATTTCAAGACTTTCGAGACCGAGCCCCAGGTTCTTTTCGGCAGATGGAATGAATATGTTCCCGAGCGTGACGAAGTTATGAATATCCAGTGCATTGACGGAGATATCATCTACAACGAAAAAGACGGCTACTATTATCTTTATTTCAAAGAGGATCTGACGCAGAAGATTGCCTATGTAAAGTCGAAAAATCTTACAGGACCATACAACACAGATTACACCATCTGTTCCCTTAACTGGTTTGGTGTTGAGGGAAGCTCGATGTACCGTATTACGGGTACAGACGCCTGGATGATGATTATGGATGAATATGGCAACGGAACATTCTTTTCACAGATGACAAGAGATTTCAAAAACTTCAGGCAATTCCAGCGTTCTTCAATGGAAATTGATCATCTTAAGCCCCGTCACGGCTCAGTTGTAGCGATATCTGAAGAGGAATATAAGACACTCATTGAACATTACGGAGTTCAGGAATAATCAAAAAACACTTGTAAAAGCAACGAACTTTTACAAGTGTTTTTTTATTTTGTTTTTTCAAACATCCAGTCTGCCCAGTTTTCTCTTTTGTAAAACACATTTGCAAGCTTATGACCGTATGTTGCCGACCTTGTGTACTTTGCTTCTCCTCCGGCCTCTCGGATTTTCTCAACGCAAAGATCATCGTCCTTAATATCAACAACCTTATCATCGTGAGCATGAGCAACCCAGAACGGCACTTTTATCATATCACCGAATTCAACATCGGGATTAACCAAAAGCTCTGAAAGACCACCCATAACCGGAATGGCAGCAGCTATCGTTTCAGGGTACATAAATGCATACTGCCAGACGCAACCTCCGCCAAAGGAAGTGCCGACAATGTAAATCCTTTTTCTGTCTGCCTTAACTTTTTTGCATATTTCTTCCACAAGCGCATGAACTGTATTGATATGACGCCTGTTTCTGTCAAGGCCGATAGCTGTACCCTTAGGTGCCTGAGGAATAAGCAGAGTGCAATCTTTCCCTTTAAGCCCTTTTGCTACATTATAAAGAAAGAACTCACCTAACGGCTTTATGTTGCTTCTTCCGAGACAACCACCACCGTGTAAATATATCACAATCGGACTATCCTCTTTCCTGCTTTTCTTGAGTCTGTATGAAATGCAGGCATCATTGGTTTTATCGACAAATTCACCGTATCTGAAGCTACTGATTGAAGGAAACTCATTACAAGTATTTTCATTGTAATGAGCAAGTCTTTTATTGGTGTATTCAATATCTCTGCTTTTTCTCTTTATCATTTTGATGTAATGCTTTTCAAAATTTTTTGCTTTTTTCTCAGTCTTTTTCAAGCCGTCTTCTGAAAAAAGATAGTAATATCCGTCATCACATTCAAAAAGGTTCTCCATTTCAAAAAAGTGTTTTTTATACTTTTCTTTGAAGCCTTTGAGATAAGCTTCAATAACCTCATTTTTATCTGCCTCGTCAAACTCAATAAGCACCATTTCATCCGAGACACTACCAAGTTTTATATGCTGAGCAAGATATGTCACATCAATAATTTCTGAACCAACTATATCACGGAATTTCATAACACCAACTCCTTATCAGGATTATATCACACCTGAACGAATATGGTCAAACAAAAAGGTGCTTCAAAAAGAAGCACCTTTAAAATCAATATTTAGCAAGGTATGTGTCGATTTCCCACTGAGAAATTGATGTTCTGTAGCCTTCCCATTCTTTTCTCTTTGCTTCGATAAACTTCGTATAAACGTGTTCACCGAGAGATTCCTTGATGAAATCGCTTGCTTCAAAAGCATCAACAGCCTCTTCAAGAGATCCTGGAAGAGAAGTTATGCCATCTGCCTCTCTCTCTTCCGGAGTCATATCGAAAATGTTCTTAACAGTTGATTTCGGAGGCATATAGCCTTTTTCAATTCCGTCAAGACCTGCAAGAAGGCAAAGAGCCATTTCAAGATACGGATTACATGAGGGGTCTGCGCTGCGAAGCTCGATTCTTGTTCCCTTACCTCTTGCCTTCGGAACACGGACGAGAGCTGAACGGTTTGAAGCTGACCAAGCGATATAAACAGGAGCTTCATAACCCGGAACAAGACGCTTATATGAGTTAACAAGCGGATTGTTGATTGCAGTTGTAGCCTTGATATGCTTCATGATACCTGCGATGAACTGAAGAGCAATCTTTGAAAGACCATACTCTCCGTCCGGATCGTAGAACACATTGTTTCCGTCCTTATCAAAGAGAGACATATTAGTATGCATACCTGAACCTGCGATACCGTAAATCGGCTTCGGAAGGAAGGTTGCGTAAAGACCGTGAAGCTGAGCATACTTTTTAACAACATACTTGAAGGTCATAACCTTATCTGCAATATCAAGAACATCGCCGTACTTGAAATCGATTTCGTGCTGACCCTCTGCACACTCGTGGTGAGAAGCTTCGATCTCAAAGCCCATTTCTTCAAGAGCGATACACATATCACGGCGGCAGTTACCACCAAGATCAACGTTATCAAGATCGAAATAGCCACCCTTATCGTGAGTCTTTGTAGTCGGTCTGCCTTCTTCATCATTATAGAAAAGGAAGAATTCAAGCTCGGGACCAACATTGAAAGTATAGCCCATCTTATCTGCTTTCTCGATAGCGCGTTTAAGAACATTACGCGGGTCGCCTATAAACGGAGTTCTGTCTGCATTGTAAACATCGCAGATGAGTCTTGCAGTCGTGCCGTATCTTTCGTGGTCCCACGGAAGAACAACAAAAGAATCGTAATCAGGATAGAGGTACATATCTGACTCTTCAACACGGACGAAGCCCTCAATTGATGAACCGTCTGCCATACACTCGTTATTAAGAGCCTTTTCAAGCTGATTGATAGTGATAGCAACATTCTTCATACAACCGAGAATGTCTGTAAACTGAAGTCTGATAAAACGTACATTCTGCTCTTTGGCAAGACGGAGAATATCTTCCTTTGTATACTTACTCATATTCTAACCTCACAATAGTATTTTCCAAACAAATTATATAGCATTTTATGCAAAAGTCAACCAAATATAATCAACTTTTTCAATTCATTTCGTCAAGCGTCAGGCTATAGCTCTTAAGGAAGTCTTCCATAAAGCATTTAACCTCAGGCATATCGATCTCTTCAAGACCCTTAAGGTTGGTTTTAGCAGCCTTATCAAAGTCGTGATTTCCTGCCTTAGCTTCTTCAATACACTTCGTGTAAGCGCAGATTTTATCCGCTGCCTTAACAAATTTCCAAAGCTGACGGTCCTCTTCCCTCTTGATAAAATAAGGCGCATACTGCTCTCTCAGATCTTCAGGAAGCATCTCAAGAAGAGCCTTGCAAGCATCGTCCTCAACCTGACTGTAAGCCTCCTGAATCTGCTGGCTGTAATATTTGATAGGAGTCGGCATATCGCCTGTCAGAATTTCGGGGGCATCGTGAAACACGCCAAGCACAGCCACACGATCAGCATTGATATTGCCACCGAAGCGCGTGTTGTGAATTACTGCAAGTGCATGTGCAACCGTTGCAACCTCGAGAGAATGCTCGCTGATATTTTCATCGTGAGTGTTCCTCATAAGTGCCCAACGATTGATATATTTCATTCTTGAGAGCATTGCAAAAAAGTGATTTTTATTTTTTGACATAGCCATAACCTCTTTAAAACATCTATACGAAAATTTTATCATACGAGCAACTTATTTGCAAGAAAAATATCTTTTATTTACAGCTTATGTATGATATAATTACTTATATTCTCATCGAATGCGAGGGATTTTTTTGAATTTTACTGAAATTAACCAGAACGGTGGCGTCGAAGGCTTCTGCCTTGTTAAAAGCCTCGAAATCAAAAAGACTGCAAAAGGAGTGCCGTTTCTCGACCTTGTGCTGACAGACAGCTCAGGTGAAATCGGTGCAAAGCTCTGGGATTATAAAGAGGATCTTCACGGTGGAATCAAGCTCAATTCGCTTATAAAGATCAGAGGTACGGTTTCGATGTTTAACGATGCGCTTCAGCTTCGTATCGACCGTGTCCGTCCTGCGCTTGAAAGCGACGGAGTGAAAATGGAAGATTTCGTGCCGAGCGCTGATTACAGCGGCGAAGCAATGTATGACCACATTATAGGTACTGTCTCCAAATTTGAAAACGAACAACTTAAAAAGCTTATATTCGCGGTGTTGGAAAGAAACAAGACAAATCTTCTCTACTGGCCTGCAGCTTTCAAGCTTCATCACGCAATCCGTGGTGGTCTTCTCTATCATACTCTTTCAATCCTTAAGCTTGCAAAGGCTGTCTGCGATATTTATCCGAGCCTCGAAAGAGAGCTTCTTTACACGGGAGTAATCCTGCACGATGTTGCGAAAATTCAGGAATTTGATGTCAGCGAAACAGGAGTTGTCTCAGGCTACACCGTCGAAGGTTCACTCATCGGTCATCTTGTGAGAGGTGCAATGAACATTGAAAAAATCGGTGAAGAGCTCGGCATCGACAAGGAGCTTCTTATGCTTGTGGAGCATATGATTCTTTCTCATCACGGTGAGCCCGATTTCGGTGCTGCAGTAAGACCGATGTTTCTTGAGGCTGAAATTCTTTCACAGCTTGACCTTCTTGATGCGAGAATTTATGAAATTTCTCAGGCTGTGTCCGAAGTTGAACCTGGCGACTTCACTCCCCGTCAGTGGGCACTTGACAACAGAAAGATCTACAATCACGGTTTAAAGGAAATCAAGCCGAAAGCTGATTTATTATAAGAGGTATATTATGGAATGGACAGAAGTAAAAATCAACGTAAACACAAAGGATGTTGACAAAGCAGGAGACATCGCACAGATGGTTGTCCCCTACGGAATTTACATTGAAGACTACAGCGACCTTGAAGAGGCTGCGTGGGAGATTGCACACATTGACCTCATTGACGAAGACCTTCTTCAGAAGGACAGAAACAAGGCTGTTGTTCATATTTATATTTCTCCCGAAGAAAGCCCTGCAGAAGCTGTTGCTTTTCTTTCAGAGAGATACAATGCAGAAAAAATCGAGCACGAAATCGACCTGAGCATCTGCAGAAATCAGGATTGGGAAAACAACTGGAAGGCATATTTCAAGCCCCTTCCTGTTGGCGAAAAGCTCCTTATCCGTCCCGTATGGGAGGATGAATACGATGCAGACGGCAGAATCGTACTTGACATTGAGCCGGGTCTTGCATTCGGAAACGGTGGCCACGACACTACGAGACTTTGCCTCGAAACTCTTGAAAAGCACATCAACCCTGATGTTGAGCTTCTTGATATCGGCTGTGGCAGTGGCATTCTCGGCATCGCAGGTCTGCTTCTCGGAGCCAAGAGTGCAACGGGAGTTGATATTGATGCTCTTGCAGTTAAAACAGCTAAAGAAAACGGCACAATCAATGGCTTTGAAGAGCCGAAATTCACCGTTTTCGAAGGAAATCTTACCGACAAAGTAACAGGTAAATACGATGTTGTGGTTGCCAATATCGTTGCTGATATCATCGTTATGTTTACTGAAAATGTCGGAAAATTCCTTAAGGATGACGGTGTTTACATCACATCGGGAATCATCGATACAAGAGAAAATGACGTCCTCGCTGCTTTTGAAAAGTACGGATTCGAGGTTATCGGAAGGCATGAAAGCTGCGGCTGGATCTGCTTTGAAACAAAGCTCAGGAAATAAAATTCAAAGATGCGAAAATCACTCCGTGGAGTGATTTTCGCATCTTAAATATTAGTAAAAAAGACCAACCACGGCATAGCAATCGAAACTGCTAAAAAACGAAAAAACTTTACATCAAGAATATAAGCGGCAAAACACCCAAGACCACGACTTGAATTATAAGGCATATTACCATACGCAAAATCTTTATTAAAAGTTTTTCGTCATTGTAACCGATCGCCTCTACAGTTTTACAAGTATATATCAAAAGCGGAATGGATAGGCATATACCTCCCACCCAGCCTATGACAACTGCACCTACGACAAACGGAGCAGAAAATAATAAGGCACAGCCCCAAAGACCGGTTTCACCTGCTTCAATTGTTGCCCCAAAAGCTTCTGCCATCGACCTTGCCAATAAAAAGGGAATATAAAGCCAAATCGAAGAAAATATACCGAAGCCGTTTCCGCAAAGAAAAGTTGCAACGGAATGGAAGGTGTCTTCGTAATAGTGTTGCCTGATGAGAGCAACTATTCCGGAAACCAGAATACAGATTCCGGATAATAACAAGGCGCCTAAAAGCCATTCGGTATCAAATTGCATTTTATTTACCTCCGAGATTTTATAATATGATAGATGTATATTATATACCTTCTCATAATCATATTATAAAATCTGCAGTTGATAATCTGTAATTATAATTTTGCTTTTACTTCAAAAAACAAACCTGCTGATTTTTAGTCAGCAGGTTATTTTTATAGGTTGTAAACTACCAGCAGGCATCCGTTTCTGACACTGACCGTAGCTTTATCATCCTTGATTTTATTGCTCACACCCAAGGGGTAGAAAGGTGAAACCGATATATTCTCAACATTAAAAAATGCTCCGTTAATCGTAACACCTTCTGCAAGACCTCCATACGCAAAGACAGAAAAGGTAGGATTTTTGCCCTTCGTAATCGTTATTTCATCATTCTTAACGATGGTAAATATCTCACCGTCGCCTACTATGATACCCGATCCCCCATGATCGACTATAAAAGCAAGAGACTGAATGTTTGCAACGGTATGATCCGTCCTCTCTCCACCGAGAGCACCGTAAATAACAAAATCTTTGTATCCTTTTTCAAAACCGAGTTTGATTGCGAGCATCGTATCTGTATCATCCTTCATCACGGGATGAACGATAACTTCTCTGTTTTCAGGTGCTGTCATAGAATCAAAATCGCCAATCAGAATATCAGGCTCGATATTAAGTTTTTTCAGGTGCAGATAGCCTGCATCTGCCGCTATAAGCAGGTCATCAGGCTGAATGGACGGAAAATCTCCGTGCATATCCCCTGCTGCCACAATATAACAAATACCCATTTTATCGCTTCCCATTATCAAGATTAAATCCGCCCTGTCGGGCGGATTTATTTAGTTAAGCTTTGCTCTGATCAATCGTTTGAAGGTAAATTCCACTCATATCCGTATGCTCAGCATCGATATAATTCACATTACCATCAAAGTTAACATCAGCAGCTTCTATAACTGCACCCGGCGTATTGTCCGCAGTCATCATACCACCTGCGATCGCATTGATTATAACGGAATCCTGACCGTCAATGATATAGTCGCAGTTTGTATCACCGTAAACAACAATCGTTACTGTATCAATAACCTTGCTTGTATCACTACTGTCACGAAGCTGAATATAGCATCCCGTTGTGATACGATCTGTATTTTTAAGCGCGACTCTGCTGCTGTTCGGTCCGTAGAACTTGATAAGCGAAGAGCTGTTTTCAAACTTCTGCAGATAATTTCCGACCGTCATATTATTGAGGTTAAAACCTGAGATAAATTTCTTGTTATTATCGATCGAAAGACCCGATGAATCTTTTGCAACGAGCTTATTAAGGCCGAGAGTACCGTTACTGAGGATGTAGTATCCATACTCAACCGTATCAAATGCAGAGTGAACCGTCGCAATATCTGTACCTGTAAGAACAACAGAACCGAGAGTATACTCTGCAAAGTCAACAGTAATTGTGTTCATACTGAGATTGTCCCTTGTGGGCACATCTTTTGTGTTTGTTATAATTGTTTCTGTTTTTCCCGTTGCAGAATAAATAATGTTGTTTGCAAGATAAACTGCATCACCCTGTTCAATGAAAATATCCGTTCTTATTGTTGAATACAAAACAGGATCCTTGGTTTCAACATAGTTGCCGTTGGCATCGTAAACAAAGTCGGATCGTAGCCATGTCGTTCTG
>JAZORX010000166.1:0-4173 GCA_045656845.1 Acutalibacteraceae bacterium
CGTGAAACAAGACATTTCAAGGGGAAATACACGTTGAACGAGCAGGACATACTCGAAGCGAAAGTGTTTGATGATTATGTAGTAAAAGATGCTTACTTCAATTTTGACGTTCATAATATTACGGGTTCGGGACTTGATAAAACAGGTGCCCAGAAACACTTTTCGCAGAAAAACGGTTACACCATTCCTTACCGTTGCTTACTGCCTGACGTTAAAGAAAATCTGTTGCTTTGCGGAAGAAATATATCAGGCACACATATCGCACACTCAAACTTCAGAGCTATGCCCATCTGTGTAGGCATAGGTGAAGCCGCAGGTGCTGCGGCGTATATCTCCGTTTCGCAAAACCGCAATCCGAATGATATTGATGCAAAAGAAATAAGAGAAATTATCGGAATATAAATTCCAATTTGCAGATATAAGTAAATCTTGAACCGACACCAATCCTTGAACGGCAATTAAAAGAGGAGATTTAAAAAGGATTCTATCGCAAAAAAACAGTTGTGCAACAAAATTCGGTGAAACAAGAGCAATAGAGCTCATTGCTCAAGCAGGCTTTGATGCAATTGATTATTCCATGTCTCATCTTGTAAAAGCGGAAATGTGCTTGATTCGGATAATTATAAAAACTATGTAAACGAACTTTGCGAAGCTGCAAAAAGGAATAATATAATCTTCAATCAGGGTCACGCAGTAACAGGCGTGGAGATAGATGACCCTGAAGCTGCATACAAAATGCTTGCAGATAAAAACACCTGCGGCAAGGGCGCATTTGAAGAGATAATAAAACTGATAAAAAATCATTAAATCAGTTAAAAAAATGATGAAAAGGCAAAGAAATTTTTTGTAAAGAACGAGATTCAGTATGCAAATTCTGATTTGTCTGAACAACTTATTGTGAAAGGATTAGTATAAATGAACAACCTGATAATACGATTAGAAACAGAAAAGGATTACAGAGCAGTTGAAGAACTTACCCGTGAAGCATTCTGGAATGTATATAAGCCCGGTGCCGATGAGCATTATTACGTCAATCAGATGCGAAATCATCCCGATTTTATTCCCGAGCTTGCTTTTGTTCTTGAAAAAGACGGCAAGATTATCGGCAACATTATGTACACAAAAGCCTGGCTCGAAGATGAAAACGGCGAGAGAAAAGAAATTCTTTCTTTCGGACCCCTCTGCGTTGCTCCTGAATATCAGAGGCAGAAACTCGGCAAAATTCTGATTGAGCATTCATTTGATGTTGCCCGCAAAATGGGATATGACGTAAATATTAATTTCGGCAATCCCGGTAACTATGTCAGCAGAGGTTTTGTAAGCTGCAAAAAGAAAAACGTCAGCTTTATTGTTGACGGAAACTACCCGACTGCACTTCTTGTCTGTGAGCTTGTACCCGATGCGCTTGACGGCAGAAAGTGGATGTATATTCCGAGCACCGCCGCTGACTGTTGTGAGAACACAGAAGTTGTTGAAGCGTTTGATACTACATTCCCGCCCAAAGAAAAGAAATGGATGCCGAGTCAGGAAGAATTCTATATCTACAGTCATTCCTCGGTTGTAAGATAGTCAAAACCGATGTTTTTTCAACAAACAAGAATTTGATAAACTGATTTAGATGGAGGTAAGCAAATTTTGGCAACCATACTTCTCGTTATAATTTATATTGCTTTTATAGGTCTCGGAGTGCCCGATTCGCTCATCGGCTCTGCATGGCCTGCAATACATACAGAATTGAATATTCCCGTTGAAGCGGTAAGCATTCTTACATTTCTCATTTCGGGTTGCACCGTATTATCGAGTATATTCAGCGCAAGAATTCTCAATAAGTTGGGAACCGCCAAGGTTACGGCTTTCAGTACGGCTATGACTGCGGCAGCATTACTCGGCTTCTCATTCGTCCCGTCTTTTTGGTTTATGATTCCGCTTGCCGTTGTTCTCGGACTCGGTGCCGGTGCGATTGATTCGGGACTTAACAATTATGTGGCTCTTCACTGCAAAGCAAGTCACATGAATTTCCTTCATTGCTTTTACGGTGTCGGTGTATCTCTCAGCCCGTATCTTATGTCGCATGCGTTAAGCAACATAGGCTGGCGCGGCGGATACCGATACGCTTTTTATGTGCAGTTGGGAATTGCAATCTTGCTGATTGCTTCCGTTCCTTTGTGGAAAAAAACCTCTT
Source organism: Acutalibacteraceae bacterium (assembly GCA_045656845.1). Taxonomy (GTDB): domain Bacteria; phylum Bacillota; class Clostridia; order Oscillospirales; family Acutalibacteraceae; genus CAG-488. The sequence goes on from JAZORX010000166.1 coordinate 2,183, forward strand.
CGGCTGAAGAATCGGAAGAAGAAAAAGGCATAAACCTTACTCTCTTACAGATGGCAAAAAAATCGGAAGTGCGACTGGTATGGATTATTATGCTTGTTACAAATGCAATCGAATATGCCTGCGGAGTATGGGGAAGCACATATCTTGTTGAAGAAAAAGGATTTAAAACAGAGCACGGCGCACTTGCGCTGACAATATATTATGTCGGAATGTCAATCGGACGTTTTGTTTCCGGCTTGCTTGCCGATAAAATCAGTACCTGGAAGCGTATCGGCATTGGCACAGTCATTCTTGCTCCCGCCGTTGCGATTATGCTTCTCCACTTGCACGGTGCGGTTTCTGTTATCGGTTTATTCCTTATAGGCTTGGGTAACGGCTCGATTTATCCGAACATGATACACCTGACACCTCACAATTTCGGAAAAGAAGTATCGCAATCAATTATGGGTTCACAGATTGCCTTTGCTTACATCGGTGTTATGTTAGCCCCTCCCGCAGTAAGTCTTATCAGCGGACTTTTCGGAATAAAGGTATATCCCGTTCTGCTTGCCATACTTTATGTGACGATGGTTATTGCTCTTAAGTGTTTTATCAAGTGCCTGAAAAAGCAGGGCAAATACGATGCAAATATCTGAAATTGTAAAGGTGTTAACAATGAAAAACAATAATAATTTTGATTTGAGCAGTTTCATCTCTCCCGATGTTTTATATGCTCCCGTATATATCTGGGTATGGAACGATATCTGCACCCGAGAAATTATAGATGAGCAACTTGCCGAAATGCAGAGGCTTGGCATACGTGCGTTTTATATTCTCCCCGAGCCGAAAGAATTCCGACCTGACAGTATGCCCACAAACCTCTCGCCTGAATATCTCTCTGCGGAATATTTTGAGCTTTGTGCTTATGCAATCGATAAAGGAACTTTTCTCGGAATGAATTGCTGGATTTACGATGAGGGCGGTTGGCCTTCGGGCAGTGCATGCGGAAAATTGGTTAAAGACCATCCCGAATATGCTTCAAGCAGCAAATATCCCGATCTGCTCAACAGAAAGGCAACTGACTATTTTATTGAAATCACTCACGAAAAATATGCGTCAGCAACCCGAAATTTCACTGCCGTATTTACCGATGAGCCGAAAGCTCCGTTAAATCCGTTCAACAAGGATTTGGCTAATAAATATGAGGCAATGTACGGCGAATCAATATTGCCGTATCTTCCGCTTATTGAAAACAAAGAAAATCCGACAGAAGAAAATGTTCATATTCTTCACCGTTGGTATGATTTATGCAGCCGTATGTTTTGCGAGAATTATCTGCTTCCATGCAAAAAATGGGCGAACGAACACGGTTTTGCTTTTACGGGACATCTGGATAAAGACCACAGTCCTCACGGATGCATGAACGGCGGCGGAAACTTTAATCTGATGCGTGCACTACGGTGCTTTGACATTCCCGGCATAGACGTTATATGGCGTCAGATTTATCCCGAAGCCAAAACATCAGAAAGAAACGATATGAACAGCTATAACGGATTTTTTCCGAGATATGCTTCGTCTGCCGCCGCACAAAACGGCACAAAGCTTGCAATGAGCGAAAGCTTCGGCGTAGCAGGGCCGGGATTGACTTACGACTTAATGAGATATACCGTAGGCTATCAGACTGTGCGCGGAATAAACATATTCAATCTGTTTAATTTTCCTCTCGAACGAAAAGGCGCATATCTTGCACAGGAACTTCCGATTTTCACGGAGAATCAACCGTATTACCGACATCTGAGTCAGTTTAACCGATATATGGAAAGGCTGTCATATATATCCTCTCTCGGAGAACGTGTCTGCGAAACGGGACTGTATTATCCCGTTTGCGATATTCAAGGTATTCTGAAAGCAGAAACTATGGCAAAAGCATTCGATACCCTCGGCAGAATCCTTGAAGATATTACTGCAGATTTTGATATTGTTGACGATGATGTTATTCAAGCATCAAAAGG
>JAZORX010000167.1:0-3549 GCA_045656845.1 Acutalibacteraceae bacterium
TGAAGAACTTATCAGCGAAGAGATTGAAAGATCAGAATCCCTTGTTCAAAACATCGTAAAAGACATTAACGAAATCAAGAACATTGTGGATATTTTCAAGAAGAAAGAGATTTTCAAGCTCTGCAACGGCATTCTGAAGTCTTGCAAAATTGTTGTCGGCAGTACTGTATTCGGTTCTTTCTCCGCCTTCAATAAAGCTTTCAATGTTTTCTTTAAGTCTGTTTATTAGTTTGGCTTTTCTTACATTAAGTACGATTAAAATTGTTGCGGTAACAAGTAAAACTACAGATATGAAAATCAAGAAAGGAATCATTTTGAATCCTCCCATCTGTAACCGATACCTCTTACGGTAACAATATGTCCGCTGCCGATTTTGTCACGCAGACGGCTTATGTGAACTGAAAGAGTGTTGTCGTCAATGTAGTTTCCGTCGCTGTCCCAGATGTTCTGTAAAAGCTGTGAACGGGTAACGATAATTCCGCTGTTGCGGATAAGCACGGAAAGAATCTGAAATTCCGTGGGCGTAACAAAAATGTTTTCTCTATTTTTTCGCACGGACATATTGAAAGTATCGATTGTTATATCATCACTATTGTAAACCGTAACAGCCGATGTTCTGCGGAGTAGAGCTCGGATTCTTGAAAGCAGTTCACGAAGCTTGAACGGTTTAGTGACATAATCATCCGCACCTGCATCAAGACCACGCACAATCTGAATTTCATCATCGCAAGCAGTCAGAAACAGAACGGGAACATTGTTACCCACCGCACGAAGCTCGGTGCAAAGCTCAAGACCGTTGCCGTCGGGGAGCATAACATCAAAGATAATTAAATTGAATGAGAAAAACTTCATCAGCTCACGGGCTTTCATACAGTTATCCGCACTGACAACCTCATAACCTTCGCCCTGCAAAACCTCCGTCAATCCGTCACGGAGGAACACGTCATCTTCAACGAGCAATATTCTCTGTTTTATAATATCACCTGCCTATGTGAGTTACTTAAAATACATTTACATTATATAAGTTTTTCGTTCTTTTTTCAACACAAACAATCTTACGATTTCGTAAGAATTTGGATAAAGAATATTGATTAAATCTTTTTTCTTTTCGGTGTAATCTATGTTTTTATATTTCACACCTTGACAACACCGAAAAAATGTTTCAAAATTTATATAAACATATAAATAAATTTTTAAAGTTTCAGGAAAATTTCATCAAACTTCGCTCCATATATAAGTAGGAGAATGAATTAAAACCTGTTATAAACTCATATTCCACGATTCGCAGATAAATTCCACGGATGATGTGTTGAAAAACATATCTCTTTATCAGAGAATATAACCATAAAAACAACAAAGGAGTGTGTTTTATGGAAAAGAAAACTATGGGTTCTTTTATGGCTGCATTAAGAAAAGCCAACGGATTAACTCAACAGCAGGTTGCTGACAAATTAAACGTTTCCAACAAAACAGTCAGTAAATGGGAGTGTAACGAAGGTTATCCCGAAATAACAATGCTTCCCGTGATAGCGGAATTATATTCTGTATCAGTCGATGAACTGTTGCGTGGCGAAAAAATATCAAAAGAATCATTTGAAGAAAGCAAAGACATAAAAAGCGAAGAAAGGATCAAATATTTAATAGAAAAAGCATCAGTTAAATTCACAAACAGTTCTATTATTTCAATTGTTCTTGGTATTGTTTCTCTGATTTTAGCTTATACCGTCGGTGACATCGTTAATTACAATGTTATATGGGTCAGCTATGTAATAATACTTGTTTTATCTGCCGCTTCAATTTCTGTTGCTCTGATTTCATTTAACAATCTTATATCAGGCTTACGCAATGATGATATTGTTGAAAAAGAAGCCTTTGAAAATGCAATCAAAAAATGCATAAAACATATTTCAATTATAGCTTTCTTGACAACAGTAACCTTCTTGGGTCTTATTCTTAATATTCTTCTTGACGGTCCGTCGTTTCTTTTTGTTGCATTGCCGGCTACGGCTGTTGTTGGAGGTGTAGTTGCATATTATATTCGTTCGATTTTATATAAAAAATATGAGATTTTGGAAACGGGACTGTCACCTGAGCAAAAACGCTATCGTAAAAAACATATAAAAATCACTTCCGTTATTCTTTCGCTTGTTATTGTTATTTCTGCTGCATCACCTTTTGCGTGGGCATTTATCAGGTCTTTTGACAGCAGTTCTTTTGAGTTTTTGATGGGTGTCGGTTATCAATATGAAACAAAGGAAGACGCCGAAAGAGAATATTATAAATTAAAAAGTTATGTTACCGGCGAAAAAGTTTTGTATGATGATATCATTCACGAGGAATATAACGAGGAAACAGACACATATATTCTGTATCTTAACGAAATGAGACATACTTTTGAAGAGGGTAAAAATGGATATAACCTTACTATGACAGGCGTAAATATTATGATGGATTCATATACCGATGCACCTGAATTCCGTTTTAAAACCCTTGAAGAAATGGAAAAATTCAAAGCCGAAAACATATATGATAACAATAACGTTTCGATTAATCTGTTTCAAAAGAATGTAACCTTTGATGATGAAACATTGACTGTGACTTTTAAACAGAACACAAATTATCTGAATGTTGCTCTTGATATTTCTCCGGTGATTATTATAATCGGTTCTTGCATTTTTATTGTTGTATTCATCATTTCGGTTGCAATATATTACAGAAAGAAAAAGAGGTTGAAATAAACTTTGGACAAATAAGGCGGAGGTAAAAATGAAGTTAAGAAAGATTTTTTCTATTATTACTGCCATAGTGTCTTTAGCATCGTTAGGTATTTGTATCTATGGCATTTGTTACGAAACATTAGATGCTTTTGCCTACGAACGAGCCACAGGAGGCATATTTGATCTGACTCCGTATTTAATACTGATTACAGCAGTGATCTTTGTTGTTTTCGCAATAATAACATTACTTTTGTCTAAAAGAAGAAAATAAAATTTTTTTAAAATTCAGGAAAAATTTATTTGATTTCACTCCATATATAAGTGAAGGGGTGAAAAAATCTCCGAAACATGGTGATTGATTATGGCTGATACCGCCAAAAACAGTTTTATAGTTGTACTCCCGAATCAGATAATTACCATTCCGCAGGACAGTAATCTTGCATGGCTTCCGTTGTTTTATGCCTTGCCGAAAGAGTTGGTTTCAAAACGCAAGCAATATCTTGAAATTCCGAGAAGTCCCTATGATGTTTTACGCACGGATAAATATGATAATCTCATAAAAGACGATGCGTTTCTCGAACTCGTCTGGGATTGTTATGCTTGGTCTGTGTGGCAGTTCATTCAGGTTCCCCGCAGTAACGGTTACGGTGATATTCCAGGCAAGTGGACAAGCTATTCGGGAGATTTTCCTCTGTGGCGATTATGCTATGCAATCCAAAATCATTTCCGAAACAAATTTGAAACGGAAATGGAGTGGAGTTTTCAAAAGCTGTTTACGATGCCAAAGGATATGGAAATTCCGTGGCTTACATATCAGCAGTTCAGTAACCTT
>JAZORX010000168.1:0-16989 GCA_045656845.1 Acutalibacteraceae bacterium
TATGATTGCACAGGGTATGCAGGGTGCTGAGTTCATCGTTGTAAACACAGACAAGCAGGTTCTTGTTAATTCACAGGCAACACACAGAATCCAGATCGGCGAAAAGTCAACTCGCGGTCAGGGTGCAGGCGGACGTCCTGAAGTTGGTGAGAAGGCTGCTGAAGAGAGCAAGGAAGAGATTTCTGCAGTTCTCAAGGGTACAGATATGGTATTCATTACAGCCGGTATGGGCGGCGGCACAGGTACCGGTGCAGCTCCCGTAATTGCTCAGATCGCTAAGGAAATGGGCGTTCTTACAGTCGGCGTTGTTACAAAGCCCTTCAAGTTTGAAGGTAAGAAGAGAAGCACTCTTGCTGAGCAGGGTATTGCTCGTCTTTCAGAGCATGTTGACAGCCTCATCGTTATTCCTAACGATCGTCTTAAGCTCCTCAGCGACCGTTGCAAGACTCTTTCAGAAGCATTCCTTGTTGCTGACGAAGTTCTTTCACAGGGTGTTAAGAGCATTTCTGGGCTTATCAAGGTTCCCGGCTTTGTTAACCTTGACTTCGCTGACGTTTGCAGCGTAATGAGAGATGCAGGCTATGCTCATATGGGCGTTGGCACTGCTAAGGGTAAGGATAAGAGCCTTCAGGCAGCTGAAATGGCTACATCAAGCCCGCTTCTTGAAACATCAATCGCAGGTGCTAAGGGTGTTATCATCAGCATCACATCTTCACCTGATATCGGTCTTGAAGAGATCGAAACAGCTTGTGAGTCTATCACAGATAAGGCACATCCGGATGCAAACATCACTTGGGGTGTTGCTTTCGATTCAAAGCTCGAGGACGAAATCATTATCACTGTTGTTGCTACAGGCTTTGACAGCGGCTCAGATGCAGATTTCGGCTCAATCCCTGCTTTTAAGGCAGCAGCTGCTCCTGCAGCTCCTATCCGTACATCAGCTCCGGCTCCCATCGAGCCTCCTGTTGTAACAAGCGCTGCTAAGGCTCCTCAGAAGGGCGCAGTGGATGATGAAGATTTCTATGTGATTCTTAACGACATCATCAAAAAGAAGGGTGAATAATCCTTTCTCTTGAAAAAGAAACAGATACCGAAGCCTCGTGCTTCGGTATTTTTTTGCTTTTTTAGCAGATTGTATGATATGAAATGTTAAAGAAATGTTAAAATTTAGCATCACTTTCTCAAAAAGTGTAGGCGAATATTGACATTTATTTACAAAGCGATTATAATGTATGCATTAAGTGAAAATGGGGGAATGTGGCGTGAAAAAAATAGCCGATTTCATCGTCAATAAAAGATATATTGTCCTGGGAGTGATGCTGACGCTGTGTATTGCGTGCGTTTGCATGATACCGGGTGTTAATGTCAATACGGATATGACGAAGTATCTCCCTGATGATTCTTCTATGAAGCAGGGTATGAATATACTGGGTGAGGAATTCCCCGGTATGTCAATGCCAAGTACAATAAGAGTAATGTTCAAGGATCTTACGGATGTTGAAAAAACCAATATCAAAATTCAGCTTTCGGAAATTGAAAATGTTGACAGTGTAACATACAACCCCGATATTCACGATAAGGACGGCTATACCTTATATACGGTCAGCACATCTTATGCTTATAATACCCCCGAAGAAATAGCAATTGAAGAGGAAATAAATTGGGGCTTCGACGGTTATGAAGTCGTGTATCAGAATGATGACGCAATGGGCGCAACCCTGCCTTTATGGGTTATTGGCGTTGCTTTTGCTCTTCTGATGCTTGTGCTTTTCATAATGTGCTCTTCCTGGTTTGAGCCTCTTCTGTTCCTTGCAACGATTGGTGTGGCAGTCGGCATAAATATGGGAAGTAACATTATGTTCAGCAGCGTTTCACAGATGACATATTCCGTTGCTTCTATCCTGCAGGTTGTTCTTTCGATGGACTATTCAATCATTCTTATGAACCGTTACCGTCAGGAAAAGAAAACTGCTGCAGATAAATATGACGCAATGAAAATTGCCCTGAGAAATTCATTTTCTTCAGTTGCATCGAGTGGTATGACGACCGTTATCGGTCTTCTTATGCTTATTTTTATGAGCTTCACTATCGGCATGGATCTTGGTCTCGTTCTTTCAAAAGGCGTTCTTCTCAGCATGCTTTCTGTTTTCACCGTTCTTCCTGTGCTCATTCTTATATTTGATAAGGTTATTGAGAAAACAGCAAAGAAAGAGCTTCATGTTCCGATGGGTAAGGTGGCAGGTTTCAGCTATAAGGGAAGAAAGATAATAGCTGTGGTATTTGTTGTTCTTTTCATAAGCACATATTTCCTTCAGAATATAACTCCGATTACTTACACTATCAGCAAGGAAGATGAAATTTCAGAAATCTTCCCGACTTCAAATCCGATCGTTATGATCTATGATAACAGAGATGAGGAAAAGATTGCACCTATTGCAAATGCTCTTACAGAGCACGAAAAGGTAAACAGTGTCCTCGGTTATTCAACGACACTCGGAAAAGCTTTCACTACAAACGAGATGGTCGCAATGATCGAATCTCTCGGAGCTGATATGGGTCTTGACCCCTCAATACTTTCGGTTTTATATTACGACCGTTTTGCAGAGAAGGGAGACAAGAGTCTTGCAGTCGGTGATGTCCTCAGATTTGTTTCTGAAAATGTGATGACGAACGAAATGTTCTCTTCTTTCATTGATGATTCAATGAAGGATAAAGCAGGACTTCTTGGCAAGTTCTCAGATAAAGAAGCCCTGACTGCTCCGATGACATCGAAAGAAATCGCAGATGTTTTCGGTATGGAAGAAAAGCTTATCAAGCAGGTTATGGCGCTTTATTACGCTTCAGAAACCAACGAAAATGCAGGCACGATGACAGTGGCACAGTTTGCAGATTTCGTCGTGAATAATATTTCAAAGGACGAGATGTTCTCTTCTTTCATTGATGCTGATATGAAAGAAAAGCTTGGACTTCTCTCAGAATTCAGCGATAAAAACAAAGTTAAAGCTGATATCACTGCTGATGCTCTTGCTTCAAAATTAGGTATCGATGCTCAGCAGGCAAAGCTTCTTTATGCTTATTACTATGCAGGGCAGGAATCCTACACTCCGTCATCAATGACGGCAACCGAGTTTGTGAACTATCTCAAAGATGAGATTATCTCAAACCCGATGCTTTCGTCACAGATTGATCCCGAAACGGCAGCTCAGGCAGGCCTGCTTGTGCATTTTGCAACTAAGGAGTCTGTTCAGAAGCAACGCTCTGCAGAAGAAATTGCTTCTCTGCTCGGTATTGATGAAAGCGTGACCAAAGCTGTTTTTGTAGCAAATTTCGGCACAGCCAGAAATAAGACGATGTCTCTTGAAGAGTTTGTCGACTATATCGCAGATAATTTTGTCGGTAGTCCGTTGCTTTCAGGAATGATAGACGCTGACCTTCAGTCCAAGATCATTATGATGCAGAAGCTTATCGATGCCGTTGTATCAGGTGAGAGTGTAAGCTATACAAAGATGTCAGAAATCCTTTCCATGGATCCTGCTCTTATAAAGATTCTGTACTCCGTATATGATTTTGATGTAAACGGTGTAAATAAAAAGCTCTCGGTTCATAAGGTGATTAATTTCCTCGGTGAGAATAAAGAAACCTTCGCTCCTCTTATGGGAGAAGAAAACCTTGCTCTTATCGAAATGGGTGAGGTTCTCGTTAACGGAGCCGTCAGTGGAAAGTCGTTTACTTCAAATGAGTTGGCAGATTCCGTAGGAATAGAGCCATATATGTTAAGACTTCTGTTTATGCTCCGTAAGGCTGAAAAGGGCGATACAAGCAAATGGAAGCTCTCTATGCAGGATTTTGTAGGCTTTATCTCTGAAGATATCGTTTCCGATGAAACTTACTCAGCCTTCCTCGATGAGGAAATGACTGGTCTCGTCACTACAGCTGATGGTATAATCGATGCTGTAGTCGAGTCGAAATCGTTTACGGCAAAAGAGCTTGCAGGTATGCTCGGAAGCTTCTCAGCTGAGCTTGACGAAAATATGGTAAGCCTTATGTATCTTTACTATTCAGCTGTTAAAGAGAGCAACCCTGAATGGAAGCTTACTATTGAGGAGCTGTTTGACCATCTTTATAATAATATGCTCAACGATGAGCGATTCTCGGTTATGATCGATGAGTCGATGAAAAAGCAGATTCTCGGTGCAAAAGGACAGCTTGAAGACGGCGTATCTCAGATGGTTGGTAAGAATCATTCTCTTATGATGATCGATACAACTCTTGCTCTTGAAAATGAAGAAACAACAGCCTTTATGCAAAAGCTCTTCAAGGATTGCGATGCTGCACTCGGACACGACTACTATGTTATCGGCAACTCGCCTATGAGTTATGAAATGGCGCAGACATTCGATACAGAGCTTCTTATGATAACATTGCTTACGGCATTGGCCATCTTTGTTGTTGTTGCGATTACATTCAGAAAGCTTATAATTCCTCTTATGCTTGTTCTTCTCGTGCAGACGGGTGTTTACATCACTGTTTTTGCAAGTGGTGTACGAGGATACGATATGTACTATCTTGCACTGTTGGTAGTTGAATGTGTTCTTATGGGTGCAACGATCGACTACGGAATTCTTTATACAAACTACTACCGTGATTGCAGAAAGACTATGGAAATCAAAGAGGCGCTGAATGCTGCGTTTGACGGCTCGTCGCATACGATATTCACATCGGGTCTGATTATGGTATTTGTTACGGGTGTTCTCGGATTTGCTCCGATTGATCCGACAATTGCTCAGATCTGCCAGACGGTGTCAATCGGTTGCCTTTCAGCAATACTTCTGATCCTGTTCATTCTTCCCGGTCTGCTTGCAGCGTTTGACAAGTTTGTTATCAAGGAAAGAAAGAAGAAAAATAAATAAAACCGTGTTAAAGGAGCTGCTTTGTGCAGCTCCTTTCAGCTTTCAAGGGCTTTTTTCAGCCTTGTAAGAACCTTCTTTTCTATTCGCGAAACATATGATCTTGAAATGTTCAGTCTTTTTGAAATTTCAAGCTGAGTCAGCGGCTTGTTTCCATCGAGTCCGTACCGTAAAATGATGATGGTTCTTTCACGGGGATTTGTGATTTTCTTTATTTCGGTGCGGAGTTTTTTTATCATTGTCATTTTGTAAATATCATCTATGATTTCATCCTCTGTCGCTATGATGTCCATAAGCGTCAGGGGATTTCCTTCGCTGTCCGTGTCTATGGGTTCATTGACGGAAATATCCTGTGCAGTTTTTTTCTGAGCACGGAAATACATCAGGATTTCATTCTCAACGCATCTTGCGGCATAGGTTGCAAGTCTTGTGCCTTTATCAACATCAAATGTGTTGATTGCTTTTATAAGTCCGATCGTTCCGATTGAAATCAGATCGTCCTGCTGAGCAGAGTTGGAATAATACTTCTTGATAATGTGTGCCACAAGCCGCAGATTGTGCTCAATCAGCTCGTTTTTTGCGTTTATATCACCATTTCGGTAGGCGATGAGGAATTCTCTCTCTTCCTTTTCAGACAAAGGAGGAGGGAAGGAATTTGCATTCGAAAGGTGCAGAGCAAAAAACAGCAGGTTAGATAAGGAATTAAGCACGGCTTCAATAATCATAAAATCACCATCCGTGTTTATGTATATGCAGGATGTTTTTGTTTTTTGATACTGCGTTTTATTTACAAAGCAAAATAATTATGGTAAAATTTATATAGTTGAAAAAAGGAGAAGATAAAATGAAAAAATTATTTTCTGCTGTGCTGTCAATGTTACTTTTGGTTAGTTTTATACCGTATACGAGTGCTTTATATAAACCTGAATTAACGGATGAAAAAATCGAATTAAGTGAAGACGGGATATATTTATATGTCGAGAACTGTACACAACTTCCTGATCTTACCGATTACGAAAATCTCAGAGATATCTGTTTGGAAAACTGCATTGTTGATGATCCGGATTTTATGAAAGATACTGATATTGTGCAGGCAACATTCACGAACTGCGAGTTTAATGTGGAGACCATATGCTGGCCGGGTGAAATGATACAGGTGTATATTGATTCGTGCAGATTTGAATCAAACGATGCCTTAAAGAGTATAAAATCCGAAGAAATTTACTTTGAAGGAATGTGTTTTGATGATCTGAGCTTTTTCGATAGTTCAGCCTCAGTAAAAAGATTGCTTTTGATCGATAGCTCTGTCACTTCTTTGAACGGCATTCAAAACCTCACATCAGTATACGATCTGGATCTTAGCGGCACTTTTGTCACAGATATAAGTCCGGTTGCAAACCTTGAAAATCTGGAATATATTACCTTGGACGGAAGTTTTCTGAAGGATATATCACCTCTGGTTGATACAAATATCAGAAGCTTATACATAAGATATCCTATGTATTTGAAAAATCCTGAAGTTATCAGAGAGATAACTTCTCTCGAAACGCTCAATCTGGTTGATGCAGGAACTGTGTTTACTCAGGAAATGTATGATCTCGCAAAAGAATACGAAACTTTTACTGACTACGATGCATATTTTCAACTGTTGAAGGAAGCTGAAGAGCTGGCAGCCGAAATCATCCCTGAGGGAGCCTCGGACGAAGAGGTGATTGAGATTGTGACTGCTTTCGTTGTCGAACATATGGAATATGACCACGAAATGGCTGAAAGAGGTGATTCTGCTTTAAATAAAGATACCAGGTTGCGTTATGGCCTGGATGGAAAAGGTGTGTGCGACAACTACACTGCTCTTACTACATTTTTGTTGCAGTATGCCGGTATTGAAGTCTACGAATGCTCCGGTATGAATCACATATGGAATCTTGTTAATCTTGACGGTGAGTATTATTGGATCGACACTACATGGATGGATAACCCTGAAAATATTATTGATAAGCAGTGGTATATGGTCCCGATTGATGATGAGGCTTTCCTTACAAGCCACGAGATGATGTATCCCTTGTCAGGTATGCTGAAGATTCTTTCTGAGGGCAAGACAGATGACGGTGCAACGGATGTTGAAAGTCCTTCAGTTCAGCCTCAGGAAGAGAAAACAGCTGAAGAGAGTAACAGTAATACTGTTATCTATATAGCAATCGCAGCGGTCGGTGCAGTCGTAATCGTCGGAACTGTAATTGCAGTAATTATTTTAAAGAAGAAAAAATCACGCAGCAAAGTGATATGAATATGAAAGAAGGTTTTGTATGAAAGAGCTTAAGTTTTTCCTTATAACCGATACCCATTATTTTAAAAATTCTCTTGGTGCATACGGTGAAGAATACGAACGTTTTATGGATTATGAGCAGAAGTGCTTTGCAGAAACGCAGAGTATGAACGAGGCATCGTTTGCTTACCTTGAAAAGTGTGACGAGGCAGATATTATCCTCATTGCAGGCGATCTTTCTTTTAACGGAGAGAAGGAAAGTCATAAGGCTTTTTCTGCTCTTCTTCGTGATTTCAAAGAAAAGACAGGCAAGAAGATTTTTGTTGTAACTGCAGGTCACGACTGTAATAAAACTCCGTTTGCCTATGATGAAACGGGCAGGCTTGCTCCGGAAGGAACGGCCTTTGAAGAGCTTTATGATTTTTATCACGATTTCGGCTACGATCAGGCGATTGAATTTAACCGTGAGCATATGTCCTATGTTGCAGAGCTGTCTGATGATGTGCGTCTTCTTGTACTTTGTAACGATACTGCAGAGGGCAGAAATGTAGAATATTCAGAAGAGTTCCTTGCGTGGATAGAAGCTCAGGCAAAGAAGGCTCAGTCAGACGGTAAAATGATGATTGCGATGGAGCATTATCCTGTTCTTGCAGGTCAGCCGATACTCAATCTCATTCCCGATGCAAGGCAGAAGGGCAGCAAAAAACTCATCGAGACTCTTGCTGATAACGGTGTTCATCTTATCTTCACGGGTCATATGCATAACCAGAGCATAAACGCAGTAAAGACTAAAAAAGGAAACAAGTTTGTTGATATCTGTACGGGCTCGCTCATCGGTTGTCCCGCTTTTATGCGTCTTGTTACGATAAAGGATGAAAGCACTGTTGATGTAAAGAGCATTCCTGTTCCTGAATTTGAATGGGATAAGGGCGGAAAAACAGGCGAACAGTATCTTCAGGATCAGTTTGAAAGAATGCTCAGAACATATATAGGCTCACTCGAAAAAGATCCCGAAAGATTTTTCAATAAGCTCAGCATAAAGTACAGCCCTGCAATGGAAAAACCGGCACGCTTCCTCGGCAAAAAGATTTCAACCGTAACTCTCGGTACGCTCGGAAAGCTTCTTTGCATTAAGATAGATAAGTCGATAAAGGATGAAAAATTCTTTGATTTTGCAGTGGATATCGTACGCTACGTTTTCTCGGGAAACCAGCCGTTTGTTGAGGGTACACCCAAGGGCGATGCGATTCTCGCACTCTTCAGAAAAATAAGACCTTTCGTTAAAACCTTGAAGGGTGCTCAGGGTGAAACACTCGATTTCTATCAAACAATGAAGCACACTGCAGGTAATTACTCAACAGATGATTATAACGCAGTTATCAAACTGAAATGAGGTGGCTTTATGGTATCAACAGAGCTTTTTAATTATGATATTTTTCCCAAGGTTTTTCCCTGCGGAAAAGAAATTGAAGTAACTGTCAGACCTCTCGGTGCTCATGTTGAATTCAAGGGCGAATACACAATATGGGTGAAAGCACTTACACAAGGCAATATCAGGGACTATAAAGAGAGAAATAATCTCGTTGAGTATAAAGTCAGTCCCGATGCTGGCGGCTGTCTTCGCTTTAAGCATATCTATCACGATGAGCAGGAGCATTTTGTTGAAGTTATAAAAGATGGCAAGAGGGTAGTCAGGCTTTCTGTCTATTCTCTTAATCCGGATATGGTCGGCAGATATCCGTTCAGAGGTGACCTCCATATGCATACCTGCCGTTCAGATGGCAGACAGTCACCTGCGATAACTGCTGCTGAGTACAGAAAGAACGGATACGATTTTCTTGCAATAACGGATCATGATTCATACTATCCGTCTCTCGAGGCTATCAATGCCTATAAAGATGTGCCGATTGAATATACCCTTGTAACGGGCGAAGAGGTGCATCTTGAAGATAATGATATTCACATCGTCAATTTCGGAGGAAAGTACAGTGTAAACGCTCTTATGCCGGGCGATCATCACATTGATGTAGGTCCGTCGGCAGAGTTGCGTTCGATCGACGGTGACTGCCCCGATATCATCAGCGTTGAAGAGTATAAAAAGCAGGTGAACGAGCTTGCAGAAACGCTTGATATCCCTGACGGAATAGAGAAATTCACATATGCTTCCTGTGTATGGATTTTCAATCACATTAAAAAGGCTGAAGGTCTCGGAATTTTCTGCCATCCGTATTGGATTTCAAATGTTTTTCAGGTTCCCGAAACACTTGTTGAGTATATGATGGAAAATCAGCCGTTTGACGCCTTTGAGGTGCTCGGAGGAGAGGCTTATTATCAGCAGAACGGTTTTCAGGCTGCAAGGTATTATGACGACAGGGCAAAGGGCCGACGCTATCCGATAGTCGGCAGCACAGACAGCCATTCCTGCGTTCATAATGATCAGGCATTGATTGCTTCGACGATTGTATTTTCTCCCGAAAACACTCGTGAGAGCCTTGTTTCTTCTATCAAGGATATGTACTCCGTAGCTGTTGATACTATCAGCAGGGAGCACAGGCTCGTTGGTGAGACCCGTTTCATCAGATATGGTGATTTCCTCCTTCGAGAGTTTTTCCCGCTTCACGATGAGCTTGTTTTTGAAGAGGGCAGACTGATGAAAGATTATGCCTGCGGAGATGAAACTGCAGCTGAAGTCTTAAAAGTGATCAGTGGAAGAATGAAAAGGCAGAGAGAAAAGTATTTTGCTTTTTAATATTATCTGTTTATCTTGTATTTTCAGATAATATGATGTAGAATAAATTGAATTTTGAGGTGTACTGTTTATTTCAGACACTAAAGAACAGGAGATGCAATTATGGTATTGTTTTTTGTTCTGGCTGCGATTTCAGGTCTTGCAGTCGGAGCTGTGGATGCC
Source organism: Acutalibacteraceae bacterium (assembly GCA_045656845.1). GTDB lineage: Bacteria > Bacillota > Clostridia > Oscillospirales > Acutalibacteraceae > CAG-488. Next base: position 10,085 of record JAZORX010000168.1, read on the forward strand.
TTTGTTTTAAAAAGAGGTAAAACAAAGTTCGGCACAGCAATGGTTTTGATTTCAGATGTAATAGGTCTGAATGTTTTTTCGGTTTATCTGATTGAATTTATTGTTTTTTACTATACAAACAAAGGCGTTCTCAGCCTTCAGAATGATTTCCCGTATATACCGTGGATTCAGGCTGCAGCCGTTCTTGTAACAGGTCTTGTGTGGCTTCTGATTATGGGACTTGTTGATGGTAAAATACGCTTTGCAAAGGTTGAAGAAAAGCCGACAAAGAAGCAGAAAAAGATGACGGTTGCGTCTCTGATTCTCTTTTCAATTGGTATGGTTGCAGTTTTTGCAACATTCTGGAGCGTCAGCACATTCAGCTCAATCGCGCCCGATCAGCTTCTTGTAAATATGGTTTCACCTAAAGAAGCAACAAGTGAAGATGTTATGAACACCGTCTGGACGGTCGGTGTTTTAAGAGCAGGTGCGTTTATCTTTGCTTTCTTCCTTTTTGCTCTTTCAAAAAGAGAAGTTTATTTCAAACGAACAGATAAAGAACGCCGTTTCTTCACTGTTAAGGTAAGAAGAATTATAAGCTTCGTTATGGCTGTTGTGTCACTTATCGGTGGTCTTATATACGGAATAACTGCATTTAATCTTATCGATCTTTATAAATTCTATATCAAGGATTCAACATTCATTGAAGACAATTATGTTGACCCGAATGAAGTTAAGATGCAGTTCCCCGAAACAAAGAGAAACCTTATTCATATTTACCTTGAGTCAATGGAAAACTCTTACCTCAGCAAGGATATGGGTGGTTATCTTGATGAAAACCTTATGAAGCCTCTTACTGACCTTGCTCAGGAAGGTGTTGTTTTCTCTAACTCCGATTGGTATTTCGGTGGCCCGATTTCAACAACAGGCTGTGTGTGGTCTGTTGCTTCAATGGTTAATATGACAACAGGTCTTACTATGAAGCCTCCCGTTGCAGCAGATAACTACGGCTCTCCGGAAACATTCCTCCCGGGCGCTGTCAGCATAGGTGATATCCTCGCTTCTCAGGGCTATGAACAGTCTCTGATGTTTGGTGCAGCTGCAAGATTCGGCGGTCTTGATTATTACTTCACCACTCACGGAAACTTCAATATTCTTGATTTCTACGGTGTTAAGAAGCTCGGTTGGATACCTCAGAATTACAGAGTTCGTTGGGGCTATGAGGATGATAAGCTTTTCGAGTTTGCAAAGAGAGAGATTACGAGACTTAACTCAACAGGCAAACCCTTCCATTTCGTAATGGAAACTGCCGATACACATTTCCCTGACGGTTATGTAGGCCCGAATACTCCGACACCGAGACCGAACCAGTATTCAAATGTTATTGCTTACAGTGCCTCAGAGGTTGCAAAGTTTGTCCGTTGGATTCAGAATCAGCCGTTCTATGAAAACACAACTATTGTTATCATCGGTGACCATCTGAGTATGGATAAGAATTATTTCAAAAACTTTGATGAAGACTATCTCAGAACAACATTCAATGTTATCATCAATCCTGCAAATGACCTTGTGAACATTCCTGTTGAAAGAAAGCGTAACCGCACATGGTGTAATATCGATATGTTCCCGACTATTCTTGCAAGTATGGGTGTTAAAATTGAAGGCGAGCGTCTTGCACTCGGAACAAACCTTTTCTCAGGCGAACCGACGCTTATGGAAAGAAACGGTGAAGGTATGGAAGGCTGGGAGTATGTTGACGAGCAGCTTAAATACAAGAGTGATCTTTACAACGATGTGATCCTTCAAGGTGTTCACAAGCCGTTTGATCCGAAAAATATCACCACATATTAATTCTGATTTGACAAAATAAATTCTGTGTGATAGACTTCTTCTATCCTATATTGTATGGAGGAAAATGTATGAAGATTTTTAAAAAGTTTTTGTCATTAGCTCTTGCTTTGGTAATTACTCTCGGTTGTTTTACAATGGCATCAGCTGCTACAATCAACGACGGTTATGAAGCTCTCTGCGAAAAGTTTGTGTTTGGCGAGGGTCCCGTTGTTGGTGACTATTCAATTGACTACAGATACTTTTCACCCGTAAGCGATGGCGATACAACAAAATATCCTCTCGTAGTATGGCTTCACGGCATGGGCGACGGAGCTGAAGACGGAAAGCAGGTTTCAAAAAGTGAAATTGCTTACTGGGCAAGCGATGAATTCCAGGCAAGATTCAATCCTGCAGGCGGTGCATTTATTCTTGCTGCCCGTTCAAGAGAAGAAAACGGCAAGTTCTGGGATAATGACCTTGTAGAGCCTCTGAGAGCTGCTATTGAAGATTTCATAGCCAAGAATAAGGATAATGTTGACACAACAAGAATCTACATCGGTGGCTATTCAATGGGCGGTAAGATGACTCTTAAGATGTCTGTTGCATATCCTGAGATGTTTGCAGCAGCTTTCCCGATCTGCCCTGCGTGGTCTGTTCCCGGAGATTATGTAAACTGCCTTGCTGATCTTCCGATATGGCTCACATCAAGCCGCAGAGATCCTCTTGTTAACTATTTCCTTGCCGTAACTCCTACGTGGAACAGAATTATGGCTGCTTCAAATGTTGCTGAAGATTGCAGATTTTCAACTCTTACAAAGGTATGCTATGCAACAGGTGAGAAAACAGCAAGTGCTCATCACGCATGGTTCTCCGTAAATTACGATATGTTCTCTGTTGAAAACGGTGATTATCCGAATATGTCAACGGTTAACGGACTCGGCGAAGAAGTTAAACTTGAATATCCCAACGGTATGATTTCGTGGCTTTCTCAGTTCACATCTGATTATGACGGTACACCTGTAGAGGGTATGGGAAATCTTGAAGGCGGCAGAAATACAGACGGTATGGTATATTTTGAGAATATCGGTGATTTCTTCGATGTTCTGTTTAATGCAATAAAGCTGCTCTTTACATTTTAAGTGGAGGTGAGCGTAAATGTTCAAAGGTTTAGCAAGAATAATTGTTTCAATTCTTACTGCGATTGTTTCTTTTTTTACACCTGCCGGAATTAAACCTGAAATGCCTCTTGTGAATGTCAATCCGAATCCTGTTAAGCAGGAAGTTCTTGCTCAGGATTTAACTGTGATGACATATAATCTCAAGTGCAGCGGTGAGGGTAAATATTCTCAGGAAAGCAGATTGCCAGGTGTCTGCGATATTATCGGCAGCTATTCTCCCGATTCTTTCGGTGTTCAGGAAGCTGATAAAAACTGGATAGGCCTTCTCGATGAAGCTATGCCTGAGTATGACCACTACGGTGTATACAGAGATGACGGTGTTTCTGAAGGTGAGTCATGTACTGTTTTTTATAAAACCGAAAAGTATGAGCTGATTGATTCAGGTAACTTCTGGCTTTCAAAAACTCCCGATGTTCCTTCAAAGGATTGGGATTCAGCATGCAACAGAGTGTGTACATATGTAATTCTCAAAGACAGGCAGACAGGCTTTGTTTATGCTCATTTCAACACTCATCTTGACCATGTCAGCGAGCAGGCTCAGGCTGAGTCCATAGCTCTTATTTCTGCAAAAATATCAGAAATTGCTCCCGATATTCCTGTTGTGCTTACAGGCGATTTCAATTTCAACGAGACAAAGAGCTTCTACGATGATGTGCTTTCCTGTGGCTTTGCAGATACAAAATATCTCGCAGAGGATTATGATGTCGGTCCGACATATAATGACTACAGACTCCTTCCTGTCGGTATCAATCCCATTGACCACATCTTTGTTAATGCTTATATCAAGAGTGTTGCATCAAGCTCGATTGATAAATCAAAATATAACAGAATCTATCCTTCAGATCATTTCCCGGTTATCGTAGAGATGACAATGTTTAATGGCTGATAATTTTAAAACCTCCGATTTTTCGGAGGTTTTTGCATTTGTTGATCGAAAATGGGAAAACTCTTCATAGAAATATGAAAGGGTGATAATGTGATCGAAAGAGATACAGTAAGACTTTTGCGTGAATGTGACGCAGGCGTGAAGATGGGCGTTGACTCGATTGATGATGTGCTTGATAAAGTAGAGTCTAAGGTGCTTAAGAATTATCTTGAAACCTGCAGAAACGCTCATGAAAAGCTTGATGATGAAATTCAGGAGTTGCTCATCTGCTACGATGACGACGGTAAAGAACCAAGCACGGTTTCGAAGGGTATGTCGTGGATGAAAACAAATGCAAAGTTGTTGCTTGACACATCGGATGCTACAATAGCTGACCTGATGACGGACGGATGCAATATGGGCGTCAAATCCCTGAGCAGATACCTCAATCAGTATAAGGCGGCGGACGAGCAATCCAAAGATATAGCCAAGCGTCTTGTAAATCTTGAAGAGCGTCTGGCTGTTGATATCCGTCCGTATCTGTAACGCGTAAATATCCGAAACTTGTCAGGCTGTGATTTGATTTGACTTTTACAAAATATAGTGATAAACTTAAGAAGTAAAATTCAAGGAGGTTTTATTATGTTTTGTAAAAATTGTGGAACTCAGGTAGCAGACAATGCTGAGCGTTGCCCTAGTTGTGGTATGCAGTTTGGTGTCACTCAGGGTGCATCGCAGGAATTCAGAACTTATTCTCCCGTATGGGCTAATCAACAGAATCCGGTTACGGTAGCTCAGCCGGTAGCATATGCTGCTCCTCCGGCAATGCCCCAAAAAGCTAAGAAAAAGAAAAAGCCGTTATTTTTGGCTTTGGTTGCAATTGTTCTTGTTGCAGCAGTTGTTTTCGGTATCATAGGAATCGCGGGCAATCATCCTGCAAGCAAGGCTTTCAAGGCTGTCAAGAAGACTGTTTTTGAATCATCAGGAATCTCGGTTACCATTAACGGTAATGCCAGTGATGAAAATATAACTGTTGATGTTGTTTTCGGTGATGATGTTGACAGCTTTTCTCTCGACGCAAAGATGGACGGCAAGTCTTATATGACTTTTAAAAATGGTAAGGCTTATGAGTATGGTGAAGAAGTTGAGGTAGAACTTGATACAGCTCTGCTCTTTTATGAGCAGGCGCTTTCTTCAGAGTTTGGCATTGATATAGATCTCTCTGAAGAGCTTGACAAGCTCCTTAACAATAAGATCGATGAAAAGGCATTTGAAGAGCTGGTTAATACGACGGTTTTCCCGGCACTTGAAAAGGCTATAAAAGAAGAAACAGGTATAAATGTTGATCTTCCCGAATATGATGAAGTTATGACATTCGTCGAGAAGCTCCTGAAGGATAAGGATGTCCGCAAGTCTCTCGGCATAAAGAAGGGTAAGTCAGATAATCCGGGCACAACTTATTCTTATGATGTAAACTGTGGTGAGTTTGCAACAGCATTCTTTGATTTCGTACAGAGCAAGGATGAATACAAGGAGTATCTTGATCTTATCGTTGAAGTTAACGGTTATGACAGCGCTGAAGAGTTGATTGCTGATGTAGTTGAAGAAGCTTCTGAATCAGACAACCTTCAGGGAACATTCTCAATCAAGTCAGGCAGACTTACAGGATTCTCATATACTGAAGACGGCGAAGAGTTATACTCTGTAGCAATCAAATCTGAAAAATAAAATTAAAATCCCTCACGGTTTCCGTGAGGGATTTCTGCATCATAAGGTTTTAATCAATGTAGTCAAGGCAGAGCTTTAGCACATTCTTTGCGCTTCTCTGAATTTCACCGAGTGTTATGCCATTTTCTTTTTCGTATGTTTCAAAAAGAGTCGGGTCGGGATGCTTTGTTGAACCGAAGCGTCCGTTGACACCGGGCATAAGCACATCCACCTGAGCTCGCACACGGTAAGCATTGTCACGAAGACCGGGGAAGTCGGGGCTTTCAACATGTTTAGTCCACCAGTCGGTCATAACATTGCCGTTGTATCCCCATTCGCCTCTGAGTACGGTGGTAACCATATCGTAATGGTTGTAGCTGTAAACAGAGTTTACTTTGTTGTATGAGGTCATTATATTTTTAGGTGAAGCTTCCTTTACAACGATTTCGAAAGGCTTAAGGTAAATCTCTCTTAATGCTTTTTCACTGATTCTTGAATCATTCTTGTTTCTGTTGACTTCCTGATTGTTGCAGGCAAAGTGCTTCGGGCAGGCACTCGCTCCCTTGGACTGAACGCCTCTGACGACTGCTGCTGCGCATCTTCCGCTGACTATCGGATCTTCGGAGAAATATTCAAAATTTCTTCCGCAAAGGGGATTTCTGTGAATGTTCATTCCCGGTGCAAGAAGAATATCTGAGCCACATTCCTTCATTTCTTCAGCAATGAAGGAATAAACCTTTTCTATAAGAGGAAGATTCCACGATGCAGCCATACAAGCGCCCGTAGGCAGAAGTGAACGCTTCTTTGTAACTCTGATTCCGGCAGGGCCGTCGGTTGTGCTCAGGGCGGGTACACCTCTTACACGAAGAGAAGGGAGTACACCTCCGAAAACGCCTGCGTTGCCGCTTGTGCCCAGAGGGCTGTGCATTGTGTAGTCACCACGGGTAATTGCTTCAAGCTCCTTGAAAGAAAGCTGTGATACGAATTCATCCATCGTGATTTTTCCGTTTTTAACATCCGAAAGCTTGTATCCCTTGTCAAGTGAGTGGGGGAGAGCCTGAGGAAGGTTTTTAAGAATACGGTCTTTCAGATCAACATTGCTCATGGGTACGGGCTCTTCGCCAATCTTTCCGTCTGCCGTTCTTATCATTCTGTTAAATCCGTCTTTAACAGAACATACGGGCTGAAGCTTTTCTGTTAAACAAGTGCTTTCTATGCTGAAGCTGCCACATTCTGCACCGCCACGCACAGAGTCTGAAACAAAAAATTTATATTCGCCCTCAAGAAGGATATAGGAACTATCAAATCCTGTTTTGCCTGAATCGTCATACGAGCTGATTGCGTAA
>JAZORX010000169.1:0-3827 GCA_045656845.1 Acutalibacteraceae bacterium
CATTGCGTACCATTGATTTGATCATCTGGTAGGCAGGCGAAACACTTTCAAAACCGCAAAGAGGAATTGCGTTCATAACTCGTGCATCGTGAGCATCAAATGTGATGATGTTTTCAACGCCCATATTGTAAAGCTCCTGAAGCATCATAGCACAGTCAAGAGATTCACGGCTTGAGCGCTTATGCTGTCTGCCTTCATAAAGCATAGGCATAATAACAGAGATTCTCTTTGCCTTGCCTTCGATTGCGCTGATTGCACGTTTTACATTTGCAAAATGATCATCGGGAGACATAGGAACATCCATTCCGTACATCTTGTATGTTATACCGTAGTTGAAAACATCGCAGAGGATGAAAATGTCATAACCTCTGACGGTCTGCTTGAGGGCAGCCTTGCTTTCACCCGTGCCGAAACGGGGGAAATTGATGTCAACGATATAAGTATCTTTTTCATAGCCTGCAAACGCGAGGGTGTCTTTGTGCTCGCTGTTTCTTTCGTAACGCCACGTTTTAAGATAATGGTCAATCTTTGCGGCAAGTTCCTCGCAACCGGGTAAAGCAATAATACCGAGCTGACCGACAGGAATAGTGTCGTAATTTGACTTGTTTTTCATAATCAGTTCCACCTTCGCATTAATAGTTATGGGCTTGTCCGTAGCGAGACGAACAACACTACATCATTATACTGTATTTGACAAATTTTTTAAAGAGAAAAGCGAGTTTTTTACAAGAAAAATATATTTATAAAAAATGGGGTTTATTTGTTGAGTTTATACAAAAGCATATTCAATATTTATCACAGCAAAGAAATTTCTTCCGTTTTTGGAAATTTCAGAGGAAATTTCAGCCATAAGGTCATCGTTTGAAAGAGGAAATTTCCTCGGCACGACGACGTCGAAAATCAGGTTGGTGTGGCTTGGGCCGTCAACGACTCTGAAATCATGGATAGAGAGCTCTTCACTGATTCTTCTGACTGCGGCAGCAGCAATCACTTTAAGCTCTTGGACTCTCGCATTGTTCACTTCTATCGGGTCATAATGAATGCTCAGCTGTATTCCCGATTCGTGGAAGATGTCTCTTTCAATGTTGTCGATTATGTCGTGTGAAATCATTACATCGATATCGGATGGCATTTCAACATGAACACTTCCGAAAAATTTATCGGGACCGTAATTATGAAGAATAAGGTCGTGGATTCCCGTAACATTCTCGTAAGAAAGAATTTTTGATTCGAGCTTCTCAACCGTTTCTTTTGTCGGTGGGTTACCGATAAGTGCGTTGAGAGTTTCTTTGAAAATTCCGAAGCCTGCTTTGAGGACAAAGCCTGCAACGATGATACCAAGCCAACCGTCAAGATGAAGTGACGGGAAAAATTTTGAAAGAATAAGTGCAATAAGAGTAACGCTTGTTGCAGCGATATCACTCAGGCTGTCAGCAACGACAGCGGTCATGGCAGGGGAGTTGATTTTTTTGCCGAGCTTACGGTTAAAGAGGGCGAGCCAGAGCTTGCCGAAAATCGAGATACCGATGATTATTGCACCAACAAGGCTGAAGGTGACATCCTCGGGATTACGGATTTTATCAACAGATTGAGTAGCAAGCTCAAATCCCATAAAAAGAACAATGAAAGAAACTACCATTGCGGTTATGTATTCGATTCTGCCGTGGCCGAATGGGTGATCGGCATCAGCAGGCTTACTTGCCATTTTGAAGCCGAAAACGGTAACTGCACAGGATCCTGCATCCGAAAGGTTGTTGACAGCATCTGCCGTGATCGCGATACTGTTGGTCATCGTACCTACAAGAAACTTTGCAAGAAAAAGGATGACATTTACTGCAATTCCGACGAATCCACTGAGTATACCATACCTTCCTCTTACTTTGGGATTCGTAATATTATCTTTGTCTTTAATGAAAAGTTTAATCAAAAGTGTGGTCATACTGTTCTCTCCGATTTATGAAAAAGTATTTGTCAGTCTTCGACGGCTTCAAATATGCAGTTTTCCAGCCTGATGATGTTGCCGATTCCCGAAAAACCGTTGAATGTGCCCGTAACCTTTATTTCATCATCTTTTTTTATTGTTTTAAGAAATTCTATCTGAGAGCTGCCGAAGGTTGCACGGACTTCAGCTTCGCTGTTGTTTACAAGAACACCGTCGTATTTTATTTCGACAACATCTTTGGAAATAAATGTGACTGTACCGGGACAGCTGATTTCAAGTCTTTTTTCATTATACTTTTCCTCGGCTGTGATACCGTTTTCGATATAATCTGCGAAAATTCCGATCAGTTCAACATCATTTTTAATCGCTACGGTTTCATCATATGTTGCTTCAACCGTAGTTGTTTCATTTTCAGGTGGGGATGACGAACCTGAGAAGATCAAGGCAAACATAAAAAATAAAAATAAAACGACGGCGCAAAAAACTATAAAAAGTATTTTGGATATTGATGATGTTGCTTTATCAAGCTTATCTTCTTTATCTTCCTGAACGCAGAACCAGGTTTTTTCTTCCTCTGTGACCGGCTCTTCAATTTTTTCTGCCGAGGTTTTGTCAGGTTCTTTGTTTAACTCAAAACCGCAATGAATACAGCTTTTTATCGTATCTGAAACTTCTTTTCCACATTCGGGACATTTAATTAATGCCATAAATCTGCACCTTTCTTTCTTTATGGTAAATTATATCAAAGCGATAAAGGTTTTTCAATGCTTTTTTAAGAGTGCATTTTTTGTCAACGATAAATGGATTATTTTGCTTTGATCAGGGTTGACAAGAAAAGACAAAAAAGATAAAATTCAGACTATAGAAAAAACTGAAGCTTTGTATAATTATGATATCATAATAGTGAAAGTTTGCAGTCAGGAGGAATTTTATGAATTGTCCTAAATGCGGGAATCCGATAAAACCGAATATGAAATTCTGCGCAAAATGCGGAAATCCCGTGCCTCAGCAGCCTGCTGAGCCTCAGAAACCCACGGAGTTTGCACAAGTGCAGCCAAAACCTGTTGCACCTCAGCAGCCGATTCAGCCTGCACCGATGCAGAAAAACGCAGCGCCTGCAGCAGATGCACAGCCTGCCAAGCAGCCTAAGGCTAAAAAGAAGAGAAAAAAGAAAAAGAATGTTGCTCTCAGGGTTGTGGCAATAATTCTTGTTGTTGCAGTCCTCGCAACGGGTGGTCTTTTCCTTGTTGATACATTGATGTATAAAAAAGAAACAAAAGGCGAAGGGTATATAACAGATTTTCCTGTGCTTAAGCAGGATACCGAATTCCTTGTTTATGACTCGGAAAAATTCCCTGCAGAAGAGTATGAAATCAAGGTTGAGCAGTACAAAAACGGTGGTATACTCAAAAGTCAGGCATTCAGAAAATTTGAAACTGTATTCACCGACAAGTCAAACAACCGGGTTTATAATATCAATTTCCCCGAGGATGGTAATTACAGAATTACCCTTACCGATATAACTTCAGCAAGAACACAGACAACTGCACCGACAACAACCACTACAACCACTACAACCACTACCACAACGACAACTACGACTACAACCACAAATCCGATAATCTCAGATCCGTCATCTTCGGAAGCAATTACTACAACACAACCGACAGAGACAACGACTGTGACAGAATGGTCAGGAACAACGGCTACAACACCTGCACAGGAAGAGTCGACAACCAAGGGTGATGTTGAGGTAATCGTTATTATCATCGAAGTAAAGGTTGATAACGATGATAAGGAAGCTGTTGATAAGGTAGACCTCAACTCAAAGCCGGGCGATGCACCTATCGAAATCCCGACGAGTAAGCCGTCAACGGATAAACCG
>JAZORX010000170.1:0-2908 GCA_045656845.1 Acutalibacteraceae bacterium
TCCTTAGTTGCTTCGTAAACCGTCATCTTCTTAGCATTTATGCTGAGGCCGTCTCTTACCTTAACCGTCGGACCTACGAATTCTGTTATTTCGCCGTCAAAATAATCGCAGATTTCAGCCTGCTTCCAGCCTGAGATATCATAATCAGCCGATGAGATCTTTTCGTAGCTGTCAAATCTGCCGTCACGGTATTCACCGTCCCAGATATCAGCTGTACGGATCTGGCCGCCACAGGTTGCCTTCCAGCCTTCATCAGTTACGATTACATTCTCAGCTTCACCATTTTTAACCGTTACGCAAGCCATCACTGCAGGCATATGTTCTCCGTAATAACCACCTGAAATTCGGCCCTGATACCAACCCGGAGCAGCGACGAGAAGAATTCTGTTTTTACCGTTTGATATATACTGAGTTATATCATATTCATAATAAAGAGTTCTTTTATTATAGTTTGTCCAGCCCGGCTTAAGCTCGTCACAGCCCGTTCTTTTACCGTTGATGTAGATATCTACGCAACCGAGAGCAGTAAAGCTGAGCTTTGCAGTTAAAAAACCTTCAACATCAAAATCAGTTGCAAACATAGGCATACCGTCATCACAACGGACATCAGAAAACTGAAACTGTGCTTTTTCTGCATCATCACGCCAGGGTGAATCTCCGAAATCTGCATAGAGCTTCATTTCCGTGCTGATTAATTTTGCGTTATTCCAATAAGTAGTGTCATATTTATACATAATTATATCTCCTGAAAAAAGACGGCAAGACTCAAAGAAAATATCTGTTAAGTCTGACCGTCCTTAAAATTTATTTAATCAAAATATACGGGTTTACCTGTCTTTGCAGACTCATAAATTGCTTCAAGGATCTGTGTGACAACCAATGACTGTTCAGGCTTTGTCGGAACCTCTGTATCGTTTATAATTGCCTGATAGAAACCGTTTGCCTCGAGAACCTCAGGATCAGTGCTGTCGCCATCATAGAAAGCAACACCACCACAATCAAAATTAGGAGTTTCGATAACCTGACGGCCGTTTTTGACGAAGTTAATTCTGAGATCATCCTCGCCCATTGTATCTGCACCGCCTTTATCGCCACAGATCATAACCGTTGCTTCCATCGGATCTGCAATATTGAGAGCCCAGCTTGATTCAACAGAAACAGTTGCACCATTTTTCATAACAACGAAGCCGAATGCCGAATCCTCAACAGTGAACTTTTCAGTATCCCAGTCACCCCATGCATTAGCTGTGCCGACCTGCTTACCGAGCTTTTTATAGGATGTGCCTACTACCATCTTAGGCTCGTGGTTATCCATAAGCCAGAGCGTAAGATCAAGAGCATGGGTACCGATATCAATAAGAGGTCCACCACCCTGCTCGTATTCATTGAGGAAAACGCCCCATGTAGGAACTGCGCGTCTGCGAAGAGCAATCGCTCTGCCGTAATAGATATCGCCAAGCTCGCCGTCTTCACAAGCCTTTTTAAGGTAGAGATATTCATCTCTCCAACGGCTCTGATAGCCGATCGTAAGCTTTTTACCCGTTCTCTTTGACGCTTCAAGCATCGCCTGAGCCTCAGCTGCAGTTTTTGCCATCGGCTTTTCACACATAACATGCTTGCCTGCCTCAAGTGCATCAATTGTTATAAAGCTGTGTGAACGGTTAGGTGTAAGAACATGAACAACCTCGATGCTCTCATCCTTGAGAAGCTCCTTATAATCCTCATAAACAGCTACATTTTCACCAAGGTTGAACTTATCTCTTGTTTCGTAAGCTCTTTCAACAATTATGTCGCAAAGAGCAACAATCTCAATATAGTTAAGCTTTGTAAGAGCATTCATATGCTTGCCGTTACAAATACCACCGCAGCCGATAATGCCGACTTTTACTTTTCTTTCCATTTTCACACCACCTGAATCAAAAATCATTTAAGAAACATATTTCCCAAAGAAATTATGCCTGTAAATCTGAGAACAAACGCAAGAGCCTTAACGATTGTATCGCAGATAAGAGTTGCAGGTAAACCGAGGTCAACGAAGAATTCATCTTCAGCTTCAGGTGCGCCTTCATACTCAAGAGTGAACGCCTGAGTATAGATAACTCCGCCCTCACCGATAACCTCAGCTCTTACATATGAACCGATTTTATCAGAATAATCATCGAGGTCGATTGAGTTGCCCGTTGCGATAAATTCGCCGTCAGCAATCCAATGAACAAGATAAGCATCTTCAGTGCCAAGTGTGATGGTATCATTATTTTCATCAACTGAAACGCTTGTTACCATAGGAACAACTGCATTCTGATCAAACTCAAACTTTGTATCCTGACCACCGTTTTTCTCTTCCTCAACGATAGTCTCATAAGTTGCCTGAAGCTCTGCTGCAAACTCAGGAGCAATACCTGCTGCTGAAAGCTCAGCTGCCCACGCCCTGATTTCCTCACGGCTTCCCATATAATAGCTCGCTGCGAAGAACTCACCGTTTTCCATACAAGCTCTCAAAGCTTCGTCTGTAAGCTCGGGCATACACATCCATGTGTAACCTGAATTTACGATATTCGGATTGTGAGCATCCGATGTTGCAATAGCATAAACATTTCTGCCGTGAGGTACAACCTTCTGAAGAAGGATATCCCAGAGCTTTCTGTCGAAACGAGTTCTGCTGTCGCCCTTACTGTTGATATCGATACCGAGACATGAATCAAAATCCAGAAGAAGGTTTGCAAACTTATTTACAACATACTGATAGTGGATATTATCCATATCGTATGCATCTTCGTAGCACTCCTCGTCTCTTGCACCTGAATATTCGCCCGGATGATTGATAACTGAAAGACCACCGAGTTTATCCACATTTCTGATAGGAGTTCTGTAATCACTTGTTCCACCGACAACATCGTTACCGTAATCA
>JAZORX010000171.1:0-5046 GCA_045656845.1 Acutalibacteraceae bacterium
GAAAGCATGATGATGGATGATATTATAAACGATAAGCGGATCTGTCCCATTTGCCGGAATGAGACAGATTTTATGAACATGGTGTGGTTGGATGGTCTTTGCACTTGCCCTGCCTGCTATGAGGCTCGTAAGAAAGACAAAGAACTGATAAGGAAGAAAGGAGCATGAGAGAATGGATAATATTGATCGTGAGGTAATCAAAAACATCAATAATTACATCAAGGAATATAACCTGTCAGTCAGTAAAATAGCAAAAGAGGCTGGGATTTCATATCATCAGCTTTGGTGTTTGCTGACAAAAAGAGGTTCCATCAGGATCGGAGATTATGTTGCAATCTGCAGGGCCGTTCGTGAGCCTTTTGATTTTTTTATCCCTAAAAAATGACGTTTTCTTTTCAAAAAGAAAGAGTTATAATAATACCGAGTTGTATCGATGTAGCAGACGATGCAACATCGGTTACAACTTTTATCCGTCAAATACCCGATAGAATCTGCTACTTCTATCGGGTTATTTATTTCTTGGGAGGTTTTAATGGAAGAACAGAAGAAATACTACTGGCTGAAGCTGAAGAAGGATTTTTTCAAGAGGCATGATATCCGGATAGTGGAAGAAATGCCGAACGGTAAGGACTATATCCTTTTCTATATGAAGCTCCTACTCGAGAGCATCGATCATGAAGGAGAGCTGCGTTTTTCTGATACTATTCCATATAACGAATCGATGCTGGCCACCATTACCAATACTAATATTGATATCGTGAGATCTGCTATGCAAGTATTTACAGAGCTGAAGATGATCGAGATTCTGGACGATGGTACGGTCTTCATGACAGAAGTTCTAAAGATGATCGGATCAGCTTCAAATAGCGATACAGCCAATAGACAGAGGCGATTCAGGGAGAAGAAAAGACAGGAGCTTTGTGCAAATAATACAGATAGCGTTACAAAATGTAACGCAGGTGTAACGCTCGGTGTTACAAAAGATAACGAGAGTAAGAGTAAGAGAGAGAGTAAGAGAATAGAGTTAGAGGGAGAGTTAGAAGAAAAAAAAGAAGAAGCACCAGCTTATGACGATGATTATGTTTTCATCAATAGACCGGTGAGCGATGAAGATATTTCGAGATTGCTTGATATTCTCTTTAATGTCTGTCCTAATTCCAAAAAATTTTCAAGAGATCAGGTTCAGGACCTTTGGAAAGAGAACTTTAAGGGCGTTAAGGCAAATGTGTTACATAAGGCCGTTGTTAATCATATTAAGAACAATGGTTTTTTCCCAACCCTTCATGAAATAAATGAACAGATCCAAAGAGTTGAACTCTTTAAGGATATTACAGATAGTCAGCAGGATCCAACCGATGATAGTACAGCTATCCCGGATGATGTAATGGAGCTTTTTTCTGAAAAATAGTAATTATTATATTTACTTTTGCAAATAAATGTATATAATAAGAGTATAAACCAATTAAGGAGGTTAAATATGGAAGAAAAGAGAAAAGTCGGTTATCGCAAGAACACGAGCAATGACGGCAGAAGGTCCCCTCATATTTCTGAGAAGACAGCTGCCAAGATCGACATCATAGCTAAGCATAAGGGCATTAACTTCACAAAGGCATGTGAAGAAGCTCTGGATCAGTATGCAGAGAGCTACATCAAGAGCCTTGATATCATCGAGCAGCAGGAGCTTTTGAAACTTCTGTGGGATAAGGTCTGACATGATTACAGTCGTTAATTATTCCACTCGAGAGGAATGGCTTAAGAACAGACAATCATACATTGGCGGATCGGATGTATCTTGCATCTTGGGAATGAATCCTTATAAGACCAATGTTGAGTTATGGAGAGAAAAGACAGGAAGAATACAACCCAAGGACATCAGCGATAATCCGGCTGTAAAATACGGAACTGATGCTGAAAAGTATCTACGGGAATTGTTCAAACTTGATTTTCCTGAACTCAAAGTCAGTTACACCGAGGGCAATAGTTGGAGAAACGATAAATATCCATTCGCTGCAGTAAGCCTTGATGGTTGGCTTGAAGATTCAAACAAAAGGCGTGGCATTTTCGAATGTAAGACCTCAACCATTAGCGGATCTGCTGCTAAAGCAAAATGGAATAATCGAATCCCGGACAACTACTACTGCCAAGTCCTTTATTACATGGGTGTATGTGAAGCTGATTTTACTAAGCTGAAGGCTCAGCTTAAATATCCTCATGATGATGGAGACCCGGTTATCATCACTAAGCATTACCACATCGAAAGAGAAGAAGTTGAAGAAGACATAGCTTATATCATGGGAAAAACAGCGGATTTCTATGAATATATCAAAGCTGACAAAGAACCGCCGCTGACAATCAACTTATAGGAGGAAGTAAAATGTTCGAATTGAAAATCAATGAACCTCAGATGCCAGAATCGATCACATGGAATTATGAGGAACTGAAAGCAGAGCTTACTGAGGTCCTTTCCGATTATGAGCATCGTGTCTATACGGAAGAGACAATAGCAGATGCAAAAGCGGATAAGGCATCCTTGAATAGACTGAAAAAGACCATCAACGACGAAAGGATCCGCAGAGAGAAAGAGTATATGAAGCCTTTCGATACTTTCAAGTCTCAGGTGAAAGAGATCTGCAGTCTCATTGATGGTGCATCAAATAAGATTTCTGACCAGCTCGATATTTTTGAAGAGAAGAGGCAGCAGGAAAAAAAGGACGATATCCTCAAGCTGTTTGAAGAAAAGAAGTCCGGGGTTGCTGATTGGATTACATTTAATCAGGTATTCAATGAGAAGTGGCTGAACAAGACAACTTCAATGAAAGCCATCGAAGAAGAGCTGACAGCGATCATTGGTCAAATCGTTATGGATCTGGGAACGATTAAGAGCCTTCCGGCATACGCATTTGAGGCTGAGGAATGCTATAAGAGGACTTTGGATCTGAATGCATCAATAGCAGAAGGACAGAGACTTGTTGATATTCAGAAGCGCAAAGCAGAAGAAGAGGAACTTCAGAGGCAGGCAGCAATATCTAAGGCACAGGAGCAGATAGAGAGCGGTGTTCAGCCGGAAGCAACTATAGCAGCTGATTATGCTGTTGATATGGAACCTGAGCCAGTTTATACAGTTAAGTTTCAGGCAGCTCTTACAAAGACACAGGCTATTGCACTTTCACAGTTTTGCAAGGCCCACGACATAAAACTCATTCAGATTAAGGAGGCATAATATGTCAGTTCAGAATTCAATCGCAAAGAAGCAGCAGTCAGGAACCTTCGAGGTTTCATACGAAAGCAATGGAGAGAAAGTAAAACTGAATCCACAGATGGTTAAGGACTATCTGGTATCCGGTGGTGGAGTAGTATCAGATCAAGAAGTTATCATGTTCCTTTCAATGTGTAAGTTCCAGCATCTCAATCCGTTCTTGAGAGAAGCTTATCTTATCAAGTATGGGAACAGTCCGGCCACGATGGTAGTCGGCAAGGACACATTCTTGAAGCGAGCAAGAAGACAGAGCGACTTCAAGGGCCTGCAGGCTGGTATCATCGTAAGAACATCTGATTCTGAATTGATCGAGCGTGAAGGTACTTGCTATGACAAATCCACAGAAACCATAATTGGTGGATGGGCAAAGGTGTTCATTGATGGATATGAACAGCCGTTCTTTGCATCGGTCTCGATGGATGAATACATCGGAAAAAAGAGCAACGGTGAGGTTAATAGTCAGTGGTCATCCAAGCCGGCTACAATGATTCGTAAGGTTGCACTTTCTCAGGCACTTCGTGAGGCATTCCCGGAAGAAACACTCGGTCTGTACGAACCTGAAGAGCTCGGTGTCGAAGAACCTGCTCCTAATCCGGACCTTAATGCCTTGGATCTGAAATCTGATTCCGTTCCTGAACCTCAGGAAGTTGTAAACAGCGAAGAACCACCAATGGATGATTCGGAAGCGACCGAAACAAATCCTGTTATCGAAACTCTTTTTGAAATATAAGGAGGTAAGGTATGAACAAGGTAGAACTGATCGGTAGGCTGACGAAGGACCCGGAAGTGAAGCTCACTACTAATCAGACAGCTTACTGTAATTTCACAGTAGCTGTCGATCGTAGGTTCAAGGATAAGGATGGTCAGAGACAGTCTGACTTTATCAACTGTGTAGCATGGAAGCAGACTGCTGACTTCATCAATAAGTATTTTCATAAAGGCAGCAGGATCGGTCTTTGTGGATCCATTCAGACCAGAAGCTATGAGAAGGATGGACAGAAAGTCTTTATCACGGAAGTGCTGGTAGATGAAGTGGAATTCGTAGAGAGCAAGACCGAAACTAAAGAAGCTGCACAGCCCACGAAGGATAGTCATGCTGAGAATACGGAACCACAGAATCAGGATCCGGAGGAACAGGAAGTTATAGGTAATCTTCCGTTCGAGCTTTAAGGAGTGGGAAAGAGGTAAAGAAAATGGATAAAGACTTAATCAATGATTACAGAGCTATTGTTCTTCCGGTTCTTCAGAATATATTAATAAAGAAAAATTTTGAAGGTAGAGGATTATCTGATGCACTGGAGATTGAAAAGGATTTCAATGAACTGCTCAGGCTTGCGGAAAAGGCTCTTGATAGCCAGTGGATCCCGGTCACTTACAGACCAATGACAGAAGAGGAAGTAAAGGAAGCCTGCGAAAAATGGGGTGTTAAAGAAGAGAGTCTTGATGAATTTGACAAGCGTATCTTTACTTGCCCTCTACCTGATGACGGACAAGAAATCCTTATCTCTCATGGTAAATATGTACAAGAGGACCTCTGCTCATGGGACGAAGATTTCTGCGGTCTTGAATATTTTGGAGATTGGGACGGAGTTGATGCGTGGATGCCGATGCCGGAACCGTATAAGAAAGAAGGTGAAGAAGAATGAGACCTGATAAAGAATGGGAAGTTGAAGCAACTATAGAGATAAAAACATCATTCTTTTGTGACACAAAGGAAGAAGCGGAGAAAGAAGCACATGAATACTTGAAGAAACTATGCCAAGGCTTATACCCCGATTGTTGTTCCAACA
>JAZORX010000172.1:0-4998 GCA_045656845.1 Acutalibacteraceae bacterium
GCTTTATCGGGTGGTAAGCTTTCCGAAGAATTCGGAGTGTCAAGACAGATTATTGTTCAGGATATAACCGTGCTTAAAGGTTCAGGATATGACATTCTTTCTACTCACAATGGATATATCATTCAGAAATCACCTTTGAAAGAGCGTGTTTTTAAGGTGTATCACACTACCGAAGAAACAGAGGATGAATTAAACACTATTGTAAATCTTGGCGGCACAGTAGTTGATGTGTTTGTATGGCATAAGGTTTATGGTAAGATGACTGCACCTCTGAATATCTTTTCGGGTATGCATATAAAGCAATTTATTGAAGGTGTAAGAAGCGGTAAATCATCCGAACTTATGAACATAACAGGCGGTTATCATTATCACACGGTTCGTGCAGATTCCGAAGATGTTTTGAATAGGATTCAAAACGCTTTAGAAGAACGTGGATATATTGCACAAGGAATGTAATGTATTTTCAGTTATTTTCTACTATAGCTGTATACAACCTGTATTGATTTTTAAGAATTAAAGTGGTATTATATAGAAAATAAAATAATTTATGGATGAAGTTTGCAGAAGAAGCAAATGCTGCCGAAGGAGTAACGCTCTCAGGCTTCCCGAAAGGGAAAGGGACTGCAAACGGACATAACTTTGGAGAATCTCATTGAATTGAGTGCCGAAGGGGCAAGGCGAAAGCTAATCTCTCAGGCAAAAGGACAAAGTTTTTATCACCCGATTATTCGGGATAAATTTGTACTTTTGTCGGATTACGTCTTGTAATCCGACTTTTTTATTTATAGGAGGAATTTTTAAAATGGAAGCTTTTTTTGACAAAGTGGCAGAAATCAACGGCGCCGTCAACGGTGTCGTATGGGGCAAATACGGTCTGATTCTGCTCATAGGCACAGGTATTCTTATGACGGTTGTTACAAAAGTATTTCAAGTTTCGCACATCGGTCATTGGTGGAAAAACACCATCGGAAGCCTTTTTACCAAGAATGTTATCGGTCATTCAAAAGAAAAAGGTACAATTTCACCTTTCCAGGCTCTTTGTACTGCTCTTGCCGCAACAGTCGGCACAGGTAACATCGCAGGTGTAGCCGCCGCTATCTGCATCGGCGGTGCGGGTGCGGTTTTCTGGATGTGGGTTGCCGCATTCTTCGGTATGATGACTAACTATTCTGAAAACGTTCTCGGCATTTATTATCGTCGCCGCAACGTCAAAGGTGAATGGTCTGGCGGCGCAATGTATTATCTGCGTGACGGTCTCGGAAGCAAAAAAGGCTGTAAGACAATAGGTAAAGTTCTTGCTTTCCTTTTCTGCATTTTCACTATGCTCGCTTCATTCGGCATCGGCTCAATGGGTCAGGTCAACAAGATAGTCGCAAATGTTTCGGCAGCTTTCAACGTTGAGTCCCTTTCATCCGTTGAGGTTTTCGGCGGAGTTTCGCTTTACAACCTTATCCTCGGTGTTGTTATAATGATCCTCGTTGCTCTTATCACTCTCGGCGGTCTTAACAGAATTGCAAACGTTGCCGAAAAAATCGTTCCCTTTATGATTGTTCTCTTTATTGCAGGCAGCCTTATCATTATCGGTGTTAACTATGATATGATTATCCCTGCATTCAAGAGCATTTTCGTCAACGCATTCAAGCCTGAAGCATTTGTGGGCGGTACACTCGGTGCGGCAATCAGTGCAGCGGTTACTCAGGGCTTCAAGAGAGGCGTATTCTCAAACGAAGCAGGTCTCGGTTCATCCGTTATGGTTCACTCTAATTCCAATGTCAAAGAACCCGTCAAGCAGGGTATGTGGGGTATTTTCGAGGTTTTTGCCGACACAATGGTTGTTTGCACAATGACTGCTCTCGTTGTTCTCACATCAGGTGTGTTTGATGCAAAATCAGGTGAAATTGCAGAGGGACTTACCGATGCAACTCTTGTTGCAGGTGCATTCAACAGTGTTTTCCACTGGGGAAACATCGGGCAGAAATTCGTTGCAATCGCAATGTTCCTTTTTGCTTTCACAACCGTTCTCGGCTGGTCGCACTACGGCTCAAAGGCTTGGGAATATCTCTTCGGCGCAAAGACAACAATCGTCTTCAAAATCATCCACGTTATCACCGTTATCTTCGGTGCGGTTATGACTTCAACCCTCGCTTGGGATATTTCCGACACCTTCAACGGTCTTATGATGATTCCCAACCTTATCGGCGTTGTTGTTCTGTTCCCGCTTGTTATGAAAATCACAAGCAACTATGTTAACCGCAAGATTAAGAATATAAACGAAACTCCCGTACTTTCCTATGACAGCAAAATTCAGGCTGAAGCACAAGCAGAAATAGAAAACGAGTAATATTAATATCGAAAACAAACAACCCACTCCACTGATGCAAAGCACCGTTGGAATGGGTTGTTTTCTATATACATCCTTCTACTTTTACACAATCATGTGTTTTTCATAATGATTGAACCTACGCATTCGCTTACGTGTTCGCAGGCGTCCGCACAAGCTTCAAGACAATCATAGATTTTGTACCAGCAAAATTTTTCGTGAGTGTTATCCGAATTCTTGGTGAGGTTACGCATTGATGAGAGATACAGTCTGTCACATACTTCTTCAACATCATTGCACTCAATAATAAGCGAGTGGATTTTTTTAGATTTTTTGAAGTTCTCAAACTCACCCATAATTGAGCAAAGCAAATCACAACCGTTTACGAGATTCTTGGCATATTCTATTGCAGACGGCTGAATGGTTTTGATGTCATATATATACAGCTTTTGTAATACTTCTTCAAGCAGGTCAAGTACATTGTCAAGCTGTTGGCTCATCATATCCAAATCTTCACGGTCAACAGGAGTTACAAAGGCTTTTGCAAGAGCCTCGTTCATTTCGTGTTTCTTTATATCAGCTCTGTTTTCATATTCATGCATTTTGACAAGCATTGGTTCAATCTTATCGGCATCATAATTTTCAAGGCAGCTGACAAGGTACAATGCCGCTTTTTTTGAAAGTTGAGCACATTCTATAAAATTTTCAAAATAAAATTTATCGCCTTTTGCCATCGTTTTCAGTTCCTTTCATTTATGTGAATATAAGCATAAATATCTTGGTCATTATATACCCGACAAGTCCGCATCCGGGGAAAGTAAGCACCCAAGTGAGCACCATTTCCTTGACCACACCGAAATTTATTGCAGAAACACGCTTAACTGCACCCACACCCATAATTGATGTGGTTTTTGCATGAGTGGTTGAAACAGGTAAGCTGAATACAGAGCAGAATAAAAGCGAAATTGCAGCCGCTATATCTGCCGAAAAGCCTTGATATTTTTCAAGCTTTACCATATCCATACCAACAGATTTTATGATTTTTTTGCCGCCCATTGCCGTGCCTAACGCCATAATAACTGAACAAACAACCATCAGCCAAATCGGAATATTAATATCTGACGGTAATGCTTGTCCGTGCGACATATACACACAAAGCAGGATAACACCCATAAACTTCTGACCGTCCTGTGCACCGTGCATAAATGCCATTGATGCAGCACCGACTATCTGTGCACCTCTGAAAAACGGTTCGGTCTTTGGTCTGTCTGCTTTATAAAATAATATCGTGACTATTTTACAAACAACCCAACCCAAACCGAAACCGAGAACTACGGAAATACCAATACCGTAAATTACTTTTATCCATTCTCCACCGTTTACACCCTGTAAGCTGTTGTGTGCAGCAATAGCACTTCCGGTAAGACCCGCAATGAGGGCGTGGCTTTCACTTGTAGGAATACCAAATACCCAAGCTAACGTTGCCCATATTACAATGGCAAACAAAGCTGCACTGAGCGCTATAATTGCCAAATCGGGATCACTTCCGAAATCAACCATTTTTGTAATGGTTTCGGCAACCGTAGCATTTACCATAGTCATTACAAAAACACCAAGAAAATTAAATACCGCCGCCATAAGTATTGCTGCCTTCGGAGGCATACACCGTGTGACAACACAGGTTGCGATAGCGTTGGGCGCATCTGTCCATCCGTTTACCAGAATAACGCCCAGCGTTAAAAGCACAGCAATAAACAAAAGCGGGTTTGCTGTCATTTGATTCCAAAAAGACAGAATATCCATCTAACTCCCCCTTTTTGATTATTAATCTTCAGAATGAGTACGCTTTACCATATCAAAAAAAGTTCCGTTTTTTAATGCTTCCAACATTATAGTTGCACTGTTTATATTTGTTGCAAGCGGAATTCTCTGAACATCACCCAAACGGAGAAGTGCCGAAACATCAGGTTCATGAGGCTGTGCTGTCAAGGGATCACGCAAAAATACAATAAGGTCAAGTTCACCGTTTGCGAGCATTGCACCTATTTGTTGGTCGCCGCCCTTGGGACCACTCTTCATTCTGACAATTTTAAGACCCGTTTCGCCCATTATAAGAGTTCCCGTTGTACCGGTGGCATATAACTCATACTTGGCGAGAACATCCTTGTATTCCTTTGCCAGTTCGATTATCTCATTTTTCTTTTTGTCATGTGCAATTAATGCAATTTTCATTTTTTACTCCTTATAAAATAATCGGAGACACCTATCGATGAGGTATCTCCGATTTTTGTCATTTACTCGGCGACAAAACCGCATCCGTTAATTTTGAAACTTAATTAAAATGTAAACTTGAAGGTGTTTTTACCTGTTTTCGGAATCTCGTATTCAGCAGGTAATTCGGGACCGCAGGAATGTGAACCGACACCACGCATTGCAAGGTCGATACAAACATTTACAAAATCATTTTCTTCAAGCTCAAACGAGTGAAGTGTTTCACAAAGCTGTTTTGTGGTGTAGGGATTTACTGAAAATGAGAAAGGCTGTTCTGCCGTTACCTTGAATAAATCCTTTACAGCCATATACTTACAAGCATAGTGGCTGCCTGATTCCTGAGGACGAATATATTTATGTTCATAGTTTTCACGTGCAGAGCTTACATAGTAGCCGTATTCACAGGC